>JBGTIU010000095.1:0-8551 GCA_041745515.1 Hyphomicrobiaceae bacterium
AGGGCGCCGTCGCCGAGGTGGAGCGACTGCATGGGGCCGGGCTGCCGCCGGATCTGCCGATCATGCGGGCGCTCGGGGTGCGTCCGCTGCTCGATCATCTGGACGGCAACATCGGTATCGACGACGCTGTCGAACGTGCAAAGGCGGAGACCCGCCAGTTCGTAAAACGGCAGTTCACTTGGCTCAAAAGCAAGATGATTACATGGAAATGGTATTTTACGCAACAAAAAGAAGAATTATCGCCAATAATCTTTCGTAATATTAAAATCTAAAGGTTGACCTCGCAGTATGCTGCGTTTACCACAACGCCTTGCCTAAACCTGCTCGGGGAAGCCAGACGATGACGCGGATCATGACCGGCGCGGAAATGGTGATCACGGCGCTCCAGGATCAGGGCGTCGATTTCATTTTCGGTTATCCGGGCGGCGCGGTGCTGCCGATCTACGACGAGTTGTTCCAGCAGGAGCAGGTCAAGCACATTCTGGTGCGTCAGGAGGGCGGCGCCGTGCATGCCGCCGAAGGCTACGCGCGCTCGACCGGCAAGGTCGGCGTTGTGCTCGTAACATCAGGGCCGGGGGCGACCAACGCCGTGACCGGCCTGACCGACGCCCTGATGGACTCGGTCCCGATCGTCTGCTTCACAGGTCAGGTGCCGACGCATCTGATTGGTTCCGACGCGTTCCAGGAGTGCGATACGGTCGGCATTACGCGATCGTGCACCAAGCACAACTGGCTCGTGAAAAACATCAACGATCTGGCGCGCGTGATCCACGAGGCATTCTACGTCGCCAAGAGTGGGCGGCCAGGTCCCGTCGTCATCGACATCCCGAAGGACATCCAGTTCGCCAGCGGCAGCTACATCGGTCCGTCTGGCGTGCAGCACAAAACCTACCGACCGACGCTGAAGCCGGCGCCTGACGGGATTGCAAAGGCTGTCGAGCTGATGGCGACGGCGAAAAAGCCGTTGTTCTACACCGGCGGCGGCGTCATCAATTCGGGCGCGAAAGCCAGCCAGCTGCTGCGCGAGATCGTCCGCCTCACCGGCTTTCCGATCACCTCGACCCTGATGGGGCTGGGCGCCTTTCCCGCGTCCGACAAGCACTGGCTCGGCATGCTCGGTATGCACGGCACATTCGAAGCCAACTGGGCAATGCACGACTGCGACGTGATGATCAACGTCGGTGCGCGTTTTGACGATCGCATCACCGGGCGGATCAACGCCTTCGCGCCGAACTCGAAAAAGATCCACATCGATATCGATCCGTCCTCGATCAACAAGAACGTGCGCGTCGACGTGCCGATTATCGGCGATGTCGCCTACGCGCTCGAAGCGCTGTTGGCGGCGTGGAAGCAGCGTGCACCTCAGCTTGACCGGGCCACCCACAAGCAGTGGTGGAAGCAAATCGATGTCTGGCGGGCGAAGAAATCACTGAGCTACAAAAACAACACCAGCGTGATCATGCCGCAATTTGCCGTGCAGCGGCTCTACGAGCTGACCAAGGGCCGCGACACCTACATCACCACCGAAGTCGGCCAGCACCAGATGTGGGCGGCGCAGTTCTATCACTTCGAAGAACCCAATCGCTGGATGACGTCGGGCGGCCTCGGGACCATGGGGTATGGGCTGCCAGCCGCGATCGGCACGCAGATTGCCCATCCCAAATCGCTCGTCGTCGATATCGCCGGTGACGCCTCGATCCTGATGAACATCCAGGAGATGTCGACGGCGGTTCAATATCGCCTGCCTGTCAAGGTGTTCATCCTGAACAATCAGTACATGGGCATGGTCCGGCAATGGCAGCAATTGCTGCACGGCAACCGCTACTCCGAAAGTTACACAGAGGCGCTGCCAAACTTCGTCAAGCTTGCCGAGGCCTACGGCGGCGTCGGCATGCGTTGCGACAATCCGGCCGACCTCGACGACGCCATCCTGGAGATGATCGATGTCAAAGCGCCGGTGATCTTCGACTGCCGGGTGTCGGCGCTGGCCAACTGCTTCCCGATGATCCCTTCCGGCAAGGCGCACAACGAGATGCTGCTCGGCGAGGATGCGACGGACGACAGCATCGGCCGGGCCGTCAGCAAGGAAGGCAAGATGCTGGTGTGATCAGGCAACCGCCCAGGGATCGATAAGTTCGATGGCAAGGTCCGCGAAGTGACGAACGTTCCTGGTTGCAACCGCGCATTCGTTGGCTATCGCGATGCCGGCAATTTGCGTGTCCAGTACATCTATCGTCTTGCCGGACCTGCCGCGCCTCGCCCGCAGACCGGCCGCCGCGACCGCGGAATCGCGGTCGAACGGCAAGACACGGTTGCCAATGACATGTGCGAGGACGATGCCGAAATCGGCATCAAGCTTGGACCGGCGTCTGCTGGCCGGCAGGCGTTCAATGCCGAAACGCAGCTCGAACACACTGACGGCAGCCGTGCAAAGGTCGGTCTCGTCGAGCGTATTGAGCCAGTCCACGACAGTCGGCTCTCGCTCCAGTCGCAGCAATGCCGACAGGACGTTGGTGTCGAGCAGGATCATTCGCCCAGATCGAGCTTGCGCATTTTCCGGTTGCGACCCATTTCGACGATAGATTGGTCAAACTCGGCCCACTCCTGTGGGGTCAACGCACTCTTCCCGATCAATAGTTTGAGCCGATCGCCAAGATATGGTTGGCTTTTTTCGAGGGCTCGGCCATTCTCCGTGATGGCATTCTCGAGGATGTCGCGCACCTCGGCTTCGAGGCTGCGGCCGTGGCGCTTGGCGCGGCGCTTAAGGCGCTCTTTCACCTCGACAGGCAGTTGTCGGACCACGAGCTGCGCCATTTCATCCTCCAGTGATATCATGATATCAACGATGCGGGGTTGTCGCAACTCGACAGAGCGCTGAGACAACAATAGTGTGGTCTTACCAAAATCTTACAAACGAGTGCATAATGGATACAACGCGGCTGTCGAGCAAGGGCCAGGTCATCATCCCCAAGGACGTGCGCGATGCGCACGGCTGGAAGGAGGGGACCGAGTTTTTGGTCGAATCAACGCCGCAAGGCGTGCTGTTGCGGCCAAAGCGAGTGTTCAAGCGAACAAAGATCGAAGATGTCATTGGCTGCGCCGGCTACAAGGGGCCCGCGCGGACGATCGAAGAGATGGATGCGGGGGTCCTTGCTGAAGCGGCCCGGCGCTGGAAACGCAAAATGGGCAAATGATCGCGATCGATACCAACATCGTCGTCCGTGCCATCGCTGACGATGATGCCCAGCAGGTTGTTCGCGTGGAAAAATTGCTTGCGCGCAGCGACATCTTTGTGTCCACGACGGTGCTACTCGAGACAGAGTGGGTGCTGCGGGCTGTGTACAAATTGTCGCGGAGTACGATCGCCGACAGCATCGAGAAATTCTGCGGTCTGGAAACCGTTGTGCTTCAAGAGCCAGTTCAAACCCAACGAGCGTTGGATGCATTTCGGGCGGGGGCTGATTTTGCCGACGCGCTGCACCTGCTCGGATGCGAGTCGGCTGCCGTTGCCGAATTTGCGACGTTTGATGCGGGCATGCGAAAGAGCCTCAGGACTTTGGTGACCACCGTTGCATTCGTAACCCCCTGAGTTGGAGCATCCGACGTTATGCGCCTCATCATCGGCAACAAGGTTTATTCCTCCTGGTCGCTCAGGCCGTGGATCGTGATGAAGGCGTTCGCCATCCCGTTCGACGAGACGCTGATCCAGCTTCGTTCACAGGGCACAAAGTCAGACATCGGCAAGGTGTCGCCGGGCGGCACGGTGCCGGTGCTGGTCGACGGCGAAGCGACGGTGTGGGATTCGCTCGCCATCATGGAGTATCTGGCGGACCGGTTTCCCCAACACGCGATCTGGCCGAAGGATTTGACTGCACGTGCCCACGCGCGCTGCGTCTCGGCCGAGATGCACGCTGGCTTCCAGGCGCTGCGATCTGCCTGCCCGATGGAGGTGACGTGCAGGTTCGCGGCCAGGGATCGCGGCGAGGCCGTTGCGGCCAATGTCGCGCGTATCACCTCGATCTTGCGCGAGGCGAGGTCGCGGTTCGGCGGCGCCGGGCCGTTCCTCTACGGCGCCTTCTCTGCCGCCGACGGCATGTACGCGCCGGTCTGCACCCGTCTTCGCACCTATTCGATCGCGGTCGATGCCGTGAGCCAGGCCTACGTCGACGTGGTGCTGGCGCATCCGGCCTACCAGGCGTGGCTGGCGGAGGCGAGTGTCGAGCCCTGGGTGCTGGATGACACCGGCCGCGAGGCCGAGACGCTGATCGACGACCTGCGTGCGAAGAAAGCCCGGCCATGACCCAGACCCAGAAGCAATCGCACTACTCCGATCCTCCCGCGCACGTCGAGACCGTGCAGCGCACGCTGTCGATTCTGGTCGACAACGAGCCTGGCATTCTCGCCCGCGTCATCGGCCTGTTCTCAGGGCGCGGCTACAACATCGACTCTCTGACCGTGACCGAAACCGAGCACGAGAAGCACCTCTCGCGCATCACGATCATGACGCGGGGTACGCCGGCGACGATCGATCAGATCAAGCGCCAGCTCGAGCGCATGGTGCTCGTCCATCGCGTCGTCGATCTGACGTTGCTGGGCGAGCCGCTTGAGCGGGAGCTGGCTCTGATCAAGGTCGCTGGCAAAGGCAACGAGCGGATCGAAGCGCTGCGGCTCGCCGAGATCTTTCGCGCCAACGTGATCGACGCTTCGACGACGCATTTCGTGTTCGAGCTGACGGGGCGGACCAGCAAGATCGAACAATTCATCGCCATCATGACCGGGCTCGGGCTGGTCGAAGTCTCCCGCACCGGCATCGCGGCCATCGGCCGTGGCGCAGAAGGGATGTGAAGGGGGGCGGTTGGCGGGTATCGGGGATAAGCAATTGTCTTCTCTTCGGAGAACGGCCGGCGCCCGGTATGTAAGTTGGCGTTGAGCCTTCACGAAGCCAAACACGCCCAAGCTGGTCACGCCGTGTTGGGTCGCTTCCTTGGGGCAGCAGACAAATGGAGTTCGTCTCGTCATGATCCGTTGTGTGCGTCTCGCGTTCGCTGTCGCCCTCCTGGCCATGCTGCCGCTGGTGGCGCAGGCGCAGCAATTGCCGACAGTGTCGGCGCCGGCGACCACGCCATCTGCCGCCACCATCCTGTTGCCGCCCGAGGTGACAACTCCCGTCGAGCGGCTGGCCAAGAGTATCGAGACGGCCGAAAAATCAATTCAGCAACTGAAGGAGCTGGAAGGCGAGCTGCAGCGATTGCGCACGAACGTCGAGGAGATCATTTACGAGTCGACCGCGACAGCAGAAGGGCTGCGGCCGCAACTCGCCGAAGTCCGAAGTCAGATCGAAAGGCTTGGTGCGCCCCCGAAGGACCACGCGGAAACGCCGACCATCGCCGCTGAGCGCGCGCGTCTCAACGCAATTGCCAGCGCGCTGGATGGTGCAATCAGAACGACCGAACTCGCCTGGGTCCGCGCCAAGCAGCTGATCGATCGCATCACGGTCATGCGCTACCAGATTTTCTCCCGCAATCTGTTCGAGCGGCGCACCAGCCCGCTCCTGCCGTCGGTCTGGCATGACGTTGGCGATCGTATGCCGACCATTGCAAGTCGCGCCAAATACTACGGCGAGGATTGGCTTCAGCGAACCAGTCAGCAGGGTGGCCTTCTGACGGGCATTGTTGTCGGCGTGCTGGCCGTAGGCGCGCTGATCTCCCTGCTTGTCAGGCGTCTGATCGCGAGCCGACGTAATCGCATTGGCGGCATTCCCACATTCTTCGATCGGATCATATGGGCTGCGGCCGTTGCCCCTGCGATGATGCTGGCGCCGATGGTGGCGGCGGGCGTTCTATACGCCGCGCTTGACAGCCTTGGAATGTTTTTCTCGCCTTGGGAACGCACGGCGGAGATGGCGCTGCAGGGCGTGCTGATCTACATCGCAGGCTCGGTCTTGGCCAGCGTCGCGCTGGCGCCGCGCCTGCCGCAGTGGCGTCTGATCCCGGTCGACGACCGGACGGCGTGGTACATTCTCGTTTTTGTCAAGGCGATGCTCGGCGTCTACATCCTCGACACCGTGTTGGTGGAATTCGGCCGCGCCATCTACGTGCCGCTCGTCATCACCGTTGCGCTGAGTTTCATCACGAATATCGCAACCGCCGGTTTGCTGGCCCTGCTGCTGCTCACGCCCTATGTCCCGCAGACCGGTCCACTGCGCGCGGTAAACGGCCTCGACGAGCTCAACAGCAATCCTGTCAGCCGGCATTCGCCGTTATGGATCAAGCTGCCCTTGTGGTTGCTGACGCTGGTGATCATCGTCAGTTCCGCAACAGGCTACGTGGCGCTCGGACGTTACATCGCACAGCAGATTGTATTGACTGGCACTGTGCTGGCGATCGCGGGATTGTTCTACCTCGGCGTTCGAGCCGTGACCCGGCAACGAACCGGCGAGATCAGCCGCACCGGCATACTCCTCGAAAACCGGTTCGGTATCGACCGGGCTCGTCAAGGGCAACTCGTCAGGCTCGGAGAGATCACGTCGATTTTCGCGCTCGTCCTGATTGCGATGCCGCTGCTCATGCTCCAGTGGGGCTTTGCCGGGGCCGACATCCGCTACTGGGCAAAAGCGCTTTTCTTCGGCTTCGAGATTGGTCAGTTCCGCATCTCGCTGATGCGCATTTTGATCGGCATCGTGCTGTTCATCGCGCTTCTGTTCATGACGCGCATGATCCAACATTGGTTACGGGATCGCCTCTTGGCAAAGAGCCGGATGGATGCCGGCGTGGCCAACTCGGTGGACATGGCAGTCGGCTATGTCGGCATTGGCCTTGCCGCGCTGATCTCGGTCTCCTATGCGGGCTTCGATGTCACTAGCCTCGCCATCGTCGCGGGTGCCCTGTCGGTCGGCATCGGGTTTGGCCTGCAGTCGATCGTCAACAATTTCGTGTCCGGTCTGATCCTGTTGGTCGAACGTCCGATCAAGGTTGGAGATTGGATCGTGGTCGGCGACCAGCAGGGCAATGTGCGCCGCATCTCGGTGCGGTCGACCGAAATCGAGACGTTCGACCGGGCGAGCCTGATCGTGCCGAACTCCGAGCTGGTATCAGGCCGGGTGCTCAACTGGACGCATCGCAACATCCTCGGCCGGGTGATCCTGAAGGTCACAACCGACATCAAGACCGATCCCAGGAAAGTAATCGCAGTTCTCGAGAAGGCTGCCCGCGAACAAGCGATGGTCCAAGCGGCACCGGCACCCATCGCGGCGCTGGACGGGTTTACGCCCGATCGGAGCGAGTTCTCCTTGGGCGTGACGCTGTCCGACGTAAATGCCAGTGGACGGGTGAAATCCGATCTTCACATCGCGATCCTGGCTGCCTTCCGTGAGGCGGGTATCTACGGGACGCTGCATTAGCTCGCGCACCGGCATAGCGGCATTGGATGGGCGCACAGCGGAGGCAATAGCCCACAGTTCGCGAGTGGCAAAGGCGGTGGCAGTCGCTGCATCGCTCGCACTCACCTGTTCCCGCCGGGCAATGTCCGATGCCGTGATCGAGTAGCCATCTCCCAAACCTTCGGCCCGACAATCGCCAGCGCCGCCAGCGCGAGCAGCGTCACCGACAGCGGCCGGGTGAAGAATACGGTCCAGTCACCGGCCGAGATCGTCATCGCCTGCCGCAGGTTCTGCTCGGCGAGCGGCCCCAGGATCATGCCGATGATGACGGGCGCCGTCGGGAAGTCGTAGCGCCGCATCAGATAGCCCATGCCGCCGACTGCGTAGAGCAACATTAGGTCCGTCGTCGATTGCGTGATGCCGTAGGTGCCGATGGTGGCGAACACCAGAATGCCGGCATAGAGCAGCGGGGCTGGGATCATCAGCATCTTCACCCACAGCGCGATCAACGGCAGGTTCAGCACCAGCAGCATGACGTTGCCGATGAACAGCGAGGCGATCAGCCCCCAGACAAGATCAGGTTGAGTCACAAAAAGCAGCGGACCGGGGTTGATGCCGTAGCTCTGGAACGCCGACAGCATGATTGCCGCGGTCGCCGATGTCGGCAGGCCGAGCGTCAGCATCGGCACCAGCACACCGGCGGCCGAAGCATTATTCGCAGCCTCGGGGCCAGCCACGCCCTCGATGGCGCCGTGACCGAATTCCTCCGGGTGCTTCGATAGTTTCTTCTCGGTGTAATAGCTGAGGAACGTCGGGATCTCGGCGCCGCCGGCCGGCATCGCCCCGATGGGGAAGCCGAACGCGGTGCCGCGCAGCCAGGGCTTCCACGAGCGCGACCATTCTTCCCGCGTCATCCACAGCGAGCCCTTGAGCGGGATCAACTCGTCGGTGCCCGCCTTGTAACGCGAGGCGACGTAAAGTGTTTCGCCGACGGCAAACAGGCCGACCGCCACGATGATGACGTTGATCCCGTCCAGCAACTCCGGCACGCCGAACGTAAAGCGCGCCTGCCCGGTCTGCAGGTCGACGCCGATCATGCCGAGCCAGATGCCGATCAGCAGCGCCGTCAACCCGCGCACGGCGGACGAGCCCAGCACCGCCGACACGGTGACG
>JBGTIU010000096.1:0-32652 GCA_041745515.1 Hyphomicrobiaceae bacterium
AGTCGTGACCGAAGGTGACAACGAGGCCGAAGCGATCGCCATGGCCAAGGACGCCATTGAGCTTGTTCTTGCAAGCCGCCGCGAGCGCGGAGAATCCATTCCTGAAGAACTTGCTGAGCCGCAAGTGCATAAGGTTACGGTCGCTGTTGCTGCATGACGCGGCTCCCTGCCGTCACCGCCGACGAGGTCGTGCGCGCGCTTCAGCGTGCGGGCTTCGACATGCTAACTCATTGAAATATATGGTAGCGGGACCCGGACTTGAACCGGGGACCTACGGATTATGATTCCGCCGCTCTAACCAACTGAGCTATCCCGCCTTGAAGCATGCAACCCGTTGACCCGGGCCAGTGGCTTGCCGGGTATAGGGAGGAGCTGGATTGGGTGTCAAGGTAAGCACGACCGTGGGCAAACCGCTCATCGAGGCGGGAGCATACAAACCTGCGTTTCGACGAGTTCAGGCCGCCGGGGCCTTGGCAAAGCGCATCATCGTGAAAATGCCGAGCGGACGAAGTTCCCGGGACTCGATCAGCTTGAGTTCCGGCGCGACCATCACCCGGTCGACGTCGAACACGGGACGCCAGCCGAGCTTGTTGGCAAACGGCGCCATGCGGCGTTCGACCCACCCCCGCATACCTTCGTCCTGGCTGAAGTGATTGACGATCAGCACCTCGCCGCCGGGCTTGCACACCCGCGCCAGCTCACGCATCACGCGCTCCGGCTCCGGCACCACGGTCATGACGTACATGGCCACCACGGTATCGAAGGCCGCGTTCGGGAATGTCAGATTGCTGGCGTCCATCTCATGTAGACCGGTGACATTGCGCAATCCGGTTTCGGCAACGCGCTCGCGCGCCTTATCGAGCATTTCGGGCGATAGATCGATGCCGACGATTTCGAGCTCCGGCTTGTACATCGGCAGCGACAGCCCGGTGCCGACGCCGACCTCCAGCACACGGCCCGAGCCGCGGTTCATGATTTCCACGGAATGCTTGCGGCCCTCGGCGGCGATCAAACCGAAGGTGCGATCATAAATCGGTGCCCAGCGGCGATAGGCAGCGCGGATCGCGTTCTCCTCCATCGCAGCCTGCGTCGCCTTTGCGAGCAGGCCGGCTTTGGCGCTATAGGCAGGCTTCTGTCCGTGTGGCTCAATCGAGCGCATGGGTTTACCTGCCACTGATCAACTCCCTTGATGATGTGCTGGTCTCGGTGCAGGTCAGTGCACTCGTTAATGTCGACGGCGCATCGCCGATGCCGATGCTTGGCAGGCCGCACGGTGTTTCGCGCTTTTCCCGGTTTTCGCGGTTTTCGCGAAGCGTTTCGCGATCAGCGGTGCCGCGCGCCTGCGCGATCCACCCGCCCCCAAGCACACGGGCCTGGTCGGCTGCGTCCTCGTAGAAAACGCAGGCCTGCCCGGCCGCGACGCCGTACTCGCCACCGTGCAGCTCAACCAGAGCTCCGCCATCGCTAGCCAGAAGAAGAGTAGCCGATCGGGGTGCCTGCGACGATCGAATCCGCACGAAGATTTCCATAGACTGACCTTCCTCCAAAGAGGAGGTCGCTTCCCTGCGGGGCGCGGGGGGGTCACCCAGCCAATTCACGTGTCTTAACACGAGTTCCGTCTTAAGCAAATGTTCGCGCGGCCCGACGATCACGCGGTTGTCGGCTGCATCCAGGCGGACCACGAATAGCGGCTCCGTTGCGGCAATTTTTAGGCCACGGCGCTGGCCAACGGTGAAATTTACGATGCCCTCATGCCGTCCCAGCACCCGGCCATCGACATGAACGATCAGACCGCTCTCTATTGCGCCGGGCTTGAGACGCTCGATGACGTCCGTGTAACGGCCAGTCGGCACGAAGCAGATGTCCTGGCTGTCTGGCTTGTCCGCTACGGGAAGGGCGAATTTAACGGCAAACGCGCGAACCTCGGACTTGTGCATCGATCCCAGGGGGAAGCACAGGCGTGCCAATTGGGCGCGCGTGGTGGCAAACAGAAAGTAGCTCTGGTCGCGCGCGGTATCGGCAGCTCGACACAATTGCGGAACGCCATTCAGGTCGCGCCGCGCGATATAATGTCCGGTCGCCAGACAGTCGGCACCCAGCTCGAGCGCGGTTTCCAGGAGCTCTTTGAACTTGATCTGACTGTTGCAGCCGACACATGGGATGGGCGTTTCGCCGGCCAGATAACTGTCGGCGAACGACTGCATGACGGCGGTCCGGAAGCGCTGTTCATAATCGAGCACATAGTGCGGAATCCCGAGATGGTCGGCCACCCTGCGGGCGTCGTGGATGTCCTGGCCGGCACAGCAGCTACCCTTCCGGCGGGTCGCCTCACCATGGTCGTAGAGCTGCAGCGTGACGCCGATCACATCATGTCCGTCTTGCTTTAATAAGGCCGCCGCGACGGAACTGTCGACGCCGCCCGACATGGCCACGACCACGCGCCGGCGAGGCGCTGAAGGGCTTGGGAACGCCGGGGCGTTGGGTTCGAATGCCTGCAACGATGCGCTCGTGAAGAAAGCGTGAGAATAGTGCCCCGAACAGGAACACGACCAAAAGGCCTGCGTTACCTGCGGATGTGGACCGAACGCAGTTCGGATGCAAGCGTTGTGCATGGCACCATTTGATTTTCTCTGTGGTCAAGGCTGCAGTTCAGGTCGAGAAATTTGGGAACTCAAGAACAGTATTCGACGTTAACCATGCCCTTAATTTCGACATAAATTAGAGTGCAATTTGAAGCAGTTGCTCGTACTATCTTTACCTAATAGTTTAGAGCAAAATTCATTGCGTTCGACTACAGTAGCTGGGTCTTGAACCGCGTTGTGAGTACGATGACCGAACAGCAATTCAGAGCGCGTGTGCGCTATGTCATAGGCCCCGATGGGAGTCCGTTGACTGTTGCCGATCTGCCGCCCCGGGAAACCAAGCGTTGGGTTATCCGCCGCAAGGCCGAAGTGGTCGCTGCGGTTCGCGGCGGTTTGCTCAGCCTCGAAGAGGCATGTGATCGCTATAAACTTACCGTCGATGAGTTTCTAAGTTGGCAGCGTTCGATCGAGCGTCACGGCCTGCCGGGGCTGCGCGCAACCAAGGTTCAGGAATACCGTGGCCCTTGAAGAGACGAGGCAAGTTACTGGCAGCTTACCCGCAGTGGTGCCACGGCCAATCAAGACAATTCAAGATTTGGGCGATGTTTTTTTCTTGGATTTCGCCAATGGCGGTGGAGGCGGTGCCGCGATCTCAACCGGCTTGAGCTTGCAGTCCCGTCCGCCGGTTACCCAATGGAACACATCGGCACGCATGAGCGCCGCAATTGGTTCCGGAACCTTCAGATTTTCAACCACGATGTTCGTCTGTTCGCCCGATCCGATCAGATTGATGCGAAACGCTTTTACTCCCCAAGGTTTTTCGCCTTTGATGTCGCGCTCGTGGATGGCAATTTCCACGCCGCCACCCCGCGCCGGCGGATCAACATCTGCATGAAAAATGTGCGTTGCCTTTAATTGCCCGCCGGCGGCGAACCAGCAGCTCGTGGCGCCGCGAGCAATGAGAGAATAGACCTCCGCCGGCAACCCTGAAACGCGGGTCGGCTCGCCGGGTGAATCAATCGCGGGAAGTGCGGATGTGATCGTCTGGGCGGCGCAGCCGGACAGTAGCAGAACTGAGATCGCGGCGAAAAGCTTCGAACTCTCATCGGTTCGGCGTGACATTGCGTTTCAGTCTTCGGTTGCTGCACGTCCGCTGACTGTTCCCATGCGGTGATGCCGAAAAGCAAGCAACCTGTAACCCTAGCGCAATCTGAGATGCGGATATCTCGAGCGGCAGGCTGGCTGCCAGGTCGCTCGCTCTTCCATCTTCAGCCCGAAAGTATCAGATCGTCACGAACTTGGCGGCCGATGCGCCTGCAACATTCTCGGACCGGCGGCGGTTACGCACCGGATCGCGCAGTTCGGGAGTGGTGGCAGAGGCGAGATCCGTGTGCGCGGCGTCGCGCTCACGTACGGCGCTCTCGAGCTTTGACGTCAGATCGGCGATCGAGGCTTTCAAGTTGGCCCGTCGCTGTCCCGCAGCCTTCGCAAAGGTCGAATAGGCGAAATGAGTGGTATCCTTGACACCAGTGCGATCTTCCTCCGCCCCGATCTGACGATCCAAATCCTGGATCATCTGATGGAATTCGCGAATCATGTGCTCGAGGTCGGCAGCCTTACGCGCCTTCTCATCTGCCTCGAACTGCTTTAACCGCAGAGCCGCCTCACGTGATTTCATGTTCGACACCCTTCACAAATTCGAACAGCGATCGTCTCATCCCCAAAACAACTTCAAGACTCATGCCAAACTTCGCCCTGCAAAGCGGCCGTTAAGTAAGCTTGCAGTTAAGTCTTTAGTTCCGGCCGTCTCATCAAGTCGCGACCGAGGTATGATGGAAGCAGTATGGATCAAGACTACTTAAATTGCCGTGAACCTACACGTTTTCATGGCTTATCAATAGCATACTTAATCCGGTGAAGAGGATCGTTGAGATTCTTGACAACCGCACTTGAGCGCAATCCAGTTATGCATTTTTAGTCACGCACATCCTCACTCCGCGCCGTCCAGCCGGCGTCTCCTGGGAGGTCGTGGAAAAGGTTGCCCCGGTGCGATTGAATTGCGTAGGGTCGGAACAAGCCGTAATCGCGGGCCAGTTCGAGCACGCAGAGGTCTGCGGCCGAGTCGTTTTTACAAGAATGGGGAGGAAAAAATGAAGTTTTCTCGAAGAAACCTAGTATTTGCTGCTGGTGCCGCCGTGGCCGCGCCTGCCGTCTGGACCTCCGCACGGTCGCAAGCCGTGGTGACCCTCAAATTGCATCATTTCCTGCCGCCGGTCGCCAATGGGCACGCGAAGATGCTCGCGCCTTGGGCAAAGCAGGTAGAGGCCGACAGCCAGGGCAAGATCAAGATCGATATCTTCCCGTCAATGCAGCTCGGCGGTACGCCGCCACAGCTCTACGACCAGGTGCGCGATGGTGTCGTCGATATCGTTTGGACGCTGCCGGGATCGACGCCGGGCCGGTTCCCGACGACGGAAGTGTTCGAGCTGCCATTCATCGCTGCGGAGCGCGGCATCGTCAATGCGCGGGCCGCGCAGGAGTTCGCAAACGCTCATCTCAAGGACGAGGTCAAGGACGTTAAGATCCTTTCCTATTGGGCGCATGACGCTGGTCACATCCATGCGACCAGGCAAGTCAAGACGATGGAAGATCTCAAGGGCTTGAAACTGCGTAATCCGACCAGGCTTATTGGAGATGCACTGAAGGCACTCGGCGCTACCTCGATCGGGATGCCGGTGCCGCAGGTGCCCGAGAGCCTGGCCCAGAAGGTGATCGACGGCGCGGTCGTGCCCTGGGAAGTGGTGCCTGCTGTCAAAGTGCACGAACTGGTCAAGTTCCACACCGAGATCAAGGGCTCGCCGACGTTCTATACGCTGAGCTTCTTCCTGGCCATGAACAAGGCCAAGTACGATGGCTTGCCGGCCGATTTGAAAGCCATCGTCGACAAGAATTCGGGGATGGCTTTTGCCGAGTTGGCCGGCAAAATGTGGGATGCGGAAGCGGTCAATGTGCGCGAGATGGTGGCCAAGCGCGGCAACACGATCATTCAACTTGCCGCTGACGAAAAGGCGCGCTGGATCAAGGCCACCGAACCGGTCTACGCAGCCTGGATCGAGCAGGTCAAGGCCAAGGGTGTCGACGGCGCCAAGCTGATCGCCGACGCCCGCGCCTTGGTCGCCAAGCACGACAAGGCGTAGGCCGGGTTGGGGAGCAAGCGCGAGGCGCCTGCGGGTTTCATCTTGGACCCGGTAACCAAAGTCGCGCCTCACTCCGTTTTTTCCCTCCCTTCCCCCCTTGAGGGGGAGGGCCGGGGTGGGGGGACGCAAGACAGCGTCGAGCGCGGCGACACCTTCACCCCCACCAGACGCGGCAATCGGTTTTTGCTGAAGGCGCAAAAACCGAGCCGCGTCATCCTCCCCCTCGAAGGGGGAGGAGAAGAAAAACGAAACGGACGGATAAACGTCCGATCGTCGAGAAGCGCGCCGTGATCCGGGGGAGTAAATAAAATGACATCGGCTGATGTGCCCGATGGAGGCGCCGCACCCGCGCCGTCCGGGCTCGAACGGTTGACCGGGGCGATCGCCATCGTCGGCGGCCTGCTGGCGCTCGGCGTTGCGTGCCTGGTGACAGCGAGCGTGCTCCGCCGCTGGCTCTTAAACTCGCCGATCGACGGCGACTTCGAGTTCGTCAAGATGGTGACCGCTGTCGCCGTGTTCGCCTACCTGCCCTACACCCAGGCGCGGCGCGGCAACATCATGGTCGACACCTTTACCGGTTGGCTGCCGGCCGGCGCGCGCCACGCTCTCGATGCGTTCTGGGACCTCGTCTATGCGGCGTTCGTCGGCTATGTCGCCTATTGCCTGGTGTTTGGCTCCCTCGATGCCATCCGGACCGGCGAGACCACCATGCAGCGGCAATTGCTGATCTGGCCCAGCATCGCGCTGTCGACCGCGCTGTGCATGCTGCTGGCCCTGACCGCGATCGTCACGGCCGTGCACTTGCTCGCACCCCGCACGCCTGAGGGCGCGAGATGAGCGGCGTCACCGTTGCCCTGATAGGCTTTGCTGCAATGTTGGGGCTGATCGTGTTGCGGGCGCCGATCGGCCTGTCGATGCTGCTGGTCGGCACTGCCGGCTACATCCATTTGTCTAGCGGCACAGCGTTCTTCGGCTATATGAAAACCAACGCCTATCACCAGTTCGCCAACTACACGCTGTCGGTGATACCCTTGTTCATCCTGATGGGCGCATTGGCCGAGCGGGCCGGTATTGCCGGCGCGCTGTTCAAGTCGGCGGAAGCAGCATTCGGCCGCTTCCGTGGCGGACTAGCAATGGCAGTGATTGGTGCCTGTACCGCGTTCGGTGCAATTTGCGGCTCATCAGTCGCTACCACGGCGACCTTCGGCCGGGCCGCACTGCCGGAGCTCAACAGATACAAGTACGACGGCGGTTTCTCGACCGGTACGATCGCGGTCGGAGGCACACTCGGTATTCTGATTCCGCCCTCGGTGATCCTGGTGGTATACGCCATCACGACCGAACAGAATATCGCCAAGCTGTTCCAGGCCGCGCTCATCCCGGGTCTGATGGCGGCTGTGTTCTACTGCATCACCATCGCCATCGTGGTGCGCCGCAAGCCCGAGCTGGCACCGCTCAGCGACAAGATCGAAGTAGAGCGGAGCCCTCAACCGTGGTGGCCGAAGCTGCTTGGCGCCGCGGCGTTAACCGGCATTGTCTGGCAGGTGGCTCGCGGCGAGATGCCCTGGGGCAACGCCGCGGTGTTCGCAGGCCTGGCTGCGCTCGCGGCGTTCGTTGATGTCGCCGTCATGCCGGCGATCATGATCGCTGTGGTGGTGGTCGGCGGCATTTATGGCGGAGTTTTTACACCGACGGAAGGCGCGGCCGTTGGCGCCATTGCCATGCTGCTCGTCGGCCTCGCGCGTCGGTCGCTTGGATGGAAGGATACCCTCGAGGCGATCAGGCAGACGGCGGAGACCTCGGGCATGATCTTCATAATTCTGCTTGGGGCCGAAGTGTTCGGCGCTTTCCTCGCGTTGTCCCGGCTGCCGGCGGTTGCGGCCGAAATGATCGGCGGCTCGGGTCTGTCGCCCTATGCCGTACTCATCGCGATGCTGGCTTTTTATATCCTGCTCGGTGCCGTTATGGACGAGCTTGCCATGATTTTGCTGACGTTGCCGGTGTTCTTCCCCGTCATCCAGGCGCTCGACTTCGGCATGACGCCCGACGATGTCGCGATCTGGTTCGGCATTCTCGTGCTGATCGTCGTCGGCATCGGACTGACCGCACCGCCGATCGGACTCAACGTGTTCGTGATCTCGTCGATCGCACGCACGGTTCCGATCTCGGATACCTACCGTGGCGTGCTGCCGTTCGTTGTAGCCGACGTCATCCGCCTGGCGCTAGTCGTCGCAGTGCCGGGCCTGGCGCTGTGGATGGTTCGCGCGTTGAGCTGAGGCTCGTAGCCTCAATGCTATCCTGTATAGCTCCGGCTTGATCTGGCGAATCTCCAGTATTTCCTTGCGCTTCTCCAATCGCCTCGCCATGTGCGGTTGCAATCAGCCCCTGCTGCGCTGTAGAGGAATGCTTGATCCAAACACGCATGCGCCCGGCGGCGAGCCGGTGCGCCTGTATTGCCGTGCTAGCAACCCACGTTATTCGAGGCCCGACCGCAGATGTTCATCTCCCCAGCTCTTGCCCAAGCCGGAGGCGCCGGTGCCGATCCGCTCATAAATATGCTTGTACCTTTGTTGATGGTCCTGCCGATCTTTTATTTCCTGCTTTGGCGTCCGCAGCAAAAGCGCAATGCGGAGCGGCTCGCGATGCTCAACGCTGTCAAGCGTGGCGACACAATCGTGACGCAGGGCGGGCTGATCGGCACGGTGATCAAGGTCAAGGACGACAACGAGCTCGAGGTGGAGATCGCCAAGGATACGCGCGTCCGAGTGGTCAAGGGCATGATCATCGATGTGCGCAATAAGGGCGAGCCGGTCAAGGCCGCCTGATCTGCCAGGTTCGACGACCGGCAAGCCTGTTTCAGCGATACGTCAACCGACGTTCAAATCAGCGAGCTTTTATGCTGCATTTTACTCGAGGCAAGATCATCGCGATCCTGAGCGTGTGCCTGTTCGGCGTGCTCGCTTGCCTGCCTAACTTCCTGTCACAGGCCACATTGAACCGCCTGCCCGACTGGCTGCCGAAATCACAGATCAAGCTCGGCCTCGACCTGCAGGGCGGCGCGCACGTGGTGGCGGCAATGGACGTCGAGGAGCTGCGGCGCGACTGGTTCGAGAAGCTGCGCGAGCAGATCCGTGCCGCGCTGCGCAAGGAGAGCTTGCAATTCAGCCTCTCGAATACACCAGCCGGTATTGCCATACGCCTGACCAAGCCCGAGGATATGGACGCAGCTTTGAAGGCGTTGCGGCCGATCGCCCAGCCTATCGCCGATGCCGCGCTCACCGGTTCATCGGCCACCGACGTCGAGGTGCGGCGCGAGGGCAGCGACAACATTGTTCTCGCGCCAACCAACGCCGGCCTGGTATCGCGTGTGACGCAGGCGCTCGGCAGCGCAGTCGAGATCGTGCGCAACCGTTGCGATCCCGGCGGTAACAAGGAAATGGTGGTGCAGCGCCAGGGCGCCGACCGTCTGTTGCTGCAGGCTCCCGGCGTCGAAGACGTGAAGGAGCTCGAGCCATGCTTTGACGTCGCCAAGCTCACCTTTCACCTGTTGCACGCGAGCATGGGCGTCGAGGAGGCGCGCGGCCGGGTCCCCGCCGGCTACGAGATATTGCCCGGCCGTGATGGGCAGGACTATCTAGTCGACCGGCGCAGCCCAGTGACCGGCGAGCAGCTGACCGATGCCCAACCCGGTTTCGACCAGCGCACCAACGAGCCGCTGGTGACGTTCCGCTTCAACCAGTCGGGCGCGCGGACATTCGGCAAGCTGTCGTCGGAGAACGTCGGCCGGCCGTTTGCCGTCGTGCTCGACCGAAAGGTCATCACGGCGCCGCGCATCAATGAACCGATCCTCGGAGGCACCGGCCAGATCACCGGCAACTTTACGATCGCGGAGGCGAACAGCCTCGCGACCAATCTGCGCTCCGGCGCCTTGCCCGCCAAGTTGTCCATCGTCGAGCAGCGGGTCGTCGGCGCCAGCCTCGGCGCGGATTCGATCAAGGCCGGTCAGCGCGCGGGCATCATTGGTGCCTTGGCGGTCGTCGCATTCATGACGTTCGCGTACGGTCTGTTTGGCATCTTCGCGGTCATTGCGGTGTTCCTCAATGTGCTGCTGATCGTGGCGGTGATGTCTCTAATCGGCTCGACGCTGACACTGCCAGGCATCGCCGGCATCGTGCTGACCATCGGCATGGCGGTCGACGCCAACGTGCTGATCTACGAACGCATGCGCGAGGAGTTGCGCAACGGCAAGACGACCATTGCGTCGCTGGAAGCAGGCTTCGACAAGGCCCTGTCGTCGATCGTCGACGCCAATTTGACAACCCTGATCGCCGGCATCGTCATGTTCTGGTTGGGCTCGGGGCCGATAAGGGGGTTTGCCGTAACGTTGTCGCTAGGCATCCTGACGACTGTGTTCACCGCCTTTACCATCACGCGGCTGCTGGTCGCCTGGTGGCTGCGTATGCAGACCGACCGGAAGGTCGCGCCGCCGATTTCCTTTAAGCCCGTGAGGCAGTGAGACCAATGTTCAAGGGCATCGATTTCTTCCCGCACGGCACCAAGTGGGATATAGTTGGCAAACGCCGGTGGTTCATCGGCCTGTCGATTGCGCTGGCCATCATTTCGGCCGTGCTGCTGATGACGCGGGGCCTCAACTACGGCGTCGACTTCAAGGGCGGCTCGCTGATCGAGATCCAGTCGAAGGTTGGCGACCTTGATATCGGTCAACTGCGCGACAAACTCGGCAAACTCGGGCTTGGCGATATTCAGGTGCAGGCCGTCGGTACTGGCAACGAGGCCTTGATCCGCATCGCACAACAGGCCGACGAAAAGGCGCAGAAGATCGCCAACGAAAAAGTGGTGGCAACGCTCGGCGACGGCGTCACCATGCGGCGGACCGAGGTTGTCGGGCCGATCGTGTCGGCGGAACTCAAGCGCACGAGTATCATCGCGGTCATCGTGTCGATGCTGGGTATCTTCGCCTATGTCTGGTTCCGCTTCGATGTTCAGTTTGCCGTTGCCGCCATCGTTGCCCTGATCCACGACGTCTTCATCACGGCCGGAATGTTCTCATTGTTATGGATCGAATTCGATCTGTCGGTTGTGGCGGCGCTGCTGACCCTTGCCGGCTATTCCATCAACGACACCGTCGTCATATTCGATCGGATTCGCGAAAACCTTCGCAAATTCAAGAAGATGCCGCTGCCCGAGCTGCTCAACCTTGCGATCAACGAAACCCTGTCACGCACGGTGCTGACATCCACGGTCACGTTCCTGGCGGTGCTGGCGCTCTATCTGTTTGGCACCGAGGTCATTCACGGTTTCTCGTTTGCCATGCTGTTCGGCATTATCATAGGCAGTTATTCGACGATCTTTGTGGCTGCCTCCCTGTTGATTGCTGTTGGCGTGAAGCGGGACGTTTGGGCTGGCGAAAAGAAGGTGGCCGACAAGCCTTCGGGCTCCGGCGCGGCGGCGGTCAAGAAGGGTTGAGACACGCGGACGGGTCTTGCCATGGCACCTGATGGCCGGCAGCATTACCCGGGCGCAGCCCCTTTTGACGCTTACGGCAACGGCGGCTTTCGTTTTGCGGACATGAGCCATCGCGGCTCGTTGCTTTGCTTGCCTAGCGGCATCCACGGCTGGGACGTGACGAGGCCGACGGACCTGACGTTGGCATCGTTCGCCCGTGTTTTCGATGAGCTGGCGCCACCCTCGTTCCTGCTGCTCGGCACGGGCCCAGCTCAGGTCTTCCCGCCCCTCGAGATCCGCCAGGCGTTTGCCTGTCGTCTGATCGGCTTCGAGGTAATGGATACCGGCGCAGCGGCGCGCACCTACAACGTACTGCTCGCCGAGAGGCGCCCGGTGTTTGCAGCACTGATTGCCGTTGATTGAGTTGTGCCGCTGGCAACTTGCGATCGCGTTTGGCGGTGCTCATCCAAGGTTGTTGAGTGTCGTCGCACGACTGTACGCGGGCGTCGACGGCCTCAGCACACTTGCGGCCGACAAAGCCTCATGCTCTGGATGCCGTCAGCGATGAACCGTCGAAAGGAGCTTGATCGATCGCATGTCAGCTCCCGAACCGGACCGCGAGGCGGCGACGGTCGAGTCGGATATGGCGACGTTGCGGGCACGCATAGAGGCTGTGCTGTCCGAGTCGACGCCGGGTGCGCCATCGCCGGTGCGCCTTGGCGATGCCATGCGCTATAGCCTATTGGCAACAGCCAAGCGGGCGCGAGCGATCCTGACCGAGCTGACGGCGAGGCACTGCGGTGCCGAGCCCGAATCGGCATTGATCGCCGCCTGCGCCGTCGAAATGGTGCACGCAGCATCCCTCGTGCTCGATGATCTGCCAGCAATGGACGATGCGACGCTGCGGCGCGGGCAACCGACATGCCATCGAACTTTTGGCGAGGCGACGGCTGTACTCGCCGCGATCGCGCTGATGAACAATGCGTTCCGCGTCGTCGCGAACGATGAGCGATTGCCGCCTGACCGCCGCGTTCGAGTTTTGGCCATCCTCGCCAGATCGATCGGCACCGACGGTTTGACGGGCGGACAAGAAGCGGATCTGCACGGTCGAGGCAGTGTGCCAGCGGTGGTCGCTTGCGCGGACGATGTCGCATGGGTCCACTCCCGCAAGACCGGCGCTCTGTTTGCCGCCGCGACGGAGATCGGCGCGGTGATCGCCGGTATCGAAGACAGTGCGGTGCAATCGCGGCTCCGCGAGTTCGGGATGCGGCTCGGCCTCGCATTCCAGGCTTACGACGACCTGGTGGACGTGAGCGCCGCAGCGTCGCAAATCGGCAAGGATACCGGTCGAGATGCCAACAAGACTACGCTTGTCGGGCTTGTTGGCTTTGATGCGGCGTTGTCGGACGCCGATGCCCAAATGCGGGCGGCTCGCAGCTGCGTGCCCGGCCTGGATAGCGGACAGGGCGAACTTGGCCGGTACATCGATAGCCTGACGCGGGCGCTTCGCGCGTCCCTGAGCTCCAACATCGCTGGGGCATAGCACCGAACGCGCGTCTCCTCATCAGCGGTTCCGATACGGCAGGTTGATGAGCCACGATCAACGACCGTCGCCGACCAGGATGGCGTCAACGCTCGTCATCGCACGCCCCTGGCTCATCCGAAGAGCACTCGCAATAGCTGTGTGCCACGCCCTGGTAGTCGGTGATTTCGATGCCGGCCTCGGTGACGCAGACATAGCCGGGCCCGATCGGCATCTTGCCGTGACCGCCCGGGATATCGAGCACGTAAGCGGGTTGGGCAAGCCCAGAAAGCCTGCCGCGCAGGACCTGCATCAAGGATTGTCCCTTGGCGATCGTGGTACGGAAATGCTTAGTCCCCGGTGCACGATCCATGTGGTGAAGATAATACGGCTTGATGCGGGTCTCGACCAGTGCGCGCATGAGTTGTTCGAGCGTCTCGGCGTCATCATTGACGCCGCGCAACAGTACGGTTTGGCTCACCATGACGATGCCAGCATCGACAAGCGCGGCACAGGCGACACGAGCGGCCGGTGTAAGTTCTCGCGGATGATTGGTGTGCAGCCCAATATATACCGCCTTTGAATTGGATTTTAGCGCGGCTACCAGTGCCGGCGTCACCCGTTCGGGTGCGACGATGGGTACGCGGGTGTGCCAGCGCAGGACTTTGACGTGGGGTATTGTGGCCAGGAGCGCGGTGACATGACCGATGCGGCGCGGAGATAAAACCAGCGGATCGCCGCCGGTTAAGATCACTTCCCATATCTCGGGGTGTGCCTTGATGTAATCAACACCTTTAGCGAAGTCGCCGGCCGAAAGTGATGACCCAAGCATCGGACCAACCGTTTCGCGCCGGAAGCAGAACCGGCAATACACCGGGCATACACTTGCAATCTTGAGCAGTACCCGATCCGGATAGCGGTGCACGAGTCCGGCGACGGGGCTATGCGCCGCATCGCCGATCGGGTCGACCTCTTCATCCGGCGCGGTGTCCAATTCGCGTTCGTCGGGGACAAACTGTCGGGCGATCGGATCGTTAGAAACCGCCCGGTCGATCTCGCCGACCACTGCCGGCGTAATAGCAATCACGTACCTCGCGGCGACACGTTGCAACGTCAAGAGACTGGCTTGGTTGACGAGGCCAGCCTCGAGGAGATCGTCGGGAGTCGACAGCGCTTTCGAAATCTCAGTCATTGCGCGATCATCTGCACGGTTCCGCTACCGGCGTCCAGAGTACCTGATCGATGGATGACGCGCCGACCGCCAGCATGACAAGCCGGTCGAAGCCCAGGGCGCAGCCGGACGCAGGCGGCATTTGCCCAAGCGCCGAGATGAAATCCTCGTCGATGGGATAGCGTTCGCCGTAAATGCGGTCCTTTTCCGCCATCTCGTTTTGGAATCGGCGGCGCTGCTCGCCCGCATCGGTCAGCTCGCCAAAACCGTTTGCGAGTTCAACTCCGCAGACATACAACTCAAAGCGTTCGGCAACCCGAGGGTCGTGGGCGGTTGGCCGCGCAAGCGCCGCTTCGTGTGTAGGATACTCGCAAAGGATATCGGGTCGAGATTGGCCGAGAACCGGCTCAATGCGCTCGACCAGCACGCGACTAAAGATGTCCGACCAGGTGTCATCATCAGCGACAGTGATGCCACGAGACTGCGCGACGGCGGCAAACCGGGCGAGATCGGGCGTACCTTTGCGGAACATCTCTCGTTGGCTGATGCCGGCATATTGCGCGAACGCCTGGTCGAGGGTGATCCGGCGACAAAGCTTTGACACGTCACAGATGCGGCCACGATAGGCCCAGGCTGCCTGCGCGGCGAGATCGGCTGCGATTTGCAGGATTGCCCCGCAGTCTTCCCACAATATCTCATATGGCTCTCCTGCGCGGTACCACTCGAGCATTGTGAACTCAGGCGCATGCAGTGCCCCGCGCTCGCGATTGCGAAAGGCGGGTGCGAACGTGAATATGCGAGTTTCGCCTGCCGCCAGCAGCTTCTTGCAGGCGAACTCTGGCGAGGTGTGCAGATAAAGCGGCGTAGATGATAGATCGGTGCCGATCATCGCGGTCTTGAATGCGTGAAGGTGCGTCTCGTTGCCGGGCGAAACCTGCAGGCAGGCCGTTTCGACTTCGACGAAGCCTTGAGCTTCGAACCAGCTTCGGATCGCAGCCTTGATGCGGCCGCGGAGCAATAGGCTGGGACGTCGATCAGAATGGACGCTCCTGTCCCACCACGGGGAGGCTGAGGGAGGCTTCATGCGATGATCCAGTGCTCAGACGACACGCACAGCTGAACCGCGCCCCTTGGCCTCGCAGTGCGAAACAGGTAAGAGCTGCCGCAGAAGCGGCGCGCCGGGGCGGTGCCTATTGCTCGCGACACTCGGAGAACACTCTTGGCTAAAGTTATTGCAAGCTCTATCCGCAAGGGCAACGTGCTCGATCTTAACGGCAAGCTCGCCGTCGTCATGCACGCAGAAAACATCCACCCCGGCAAGGGCACGCCTGTCACCCACCTCGAATTGCGCCGCATTGCGGATGGCGTCAAGGTGACCGAACGGTATCGGACGACGGATCAGGTCGAACGCGCGTACCTCGACGAGACCGACTTGAACTACCTTTATGAAGACGATCAGGGGTTCGTTTTCATGCACCCGGAGACATTCGAGCAGGTCATAGTTCCGAAGACCGTGGTCGGTGAGCAAAGTATCTACCTGCAGGAGAATATGTCGTGCTCGGTGAGCCTGCACGAGGGCAATCCAATAGCAATCGAGCTGCCGGCCCGCGTGACGCTGGAGATCGTCGAGGCCGATCCGGTCGTAAAGGGGCAGACGGCGTCGTCGTCGTACAAGCCCGCGATTCTCTCGAATGGCGCGCGCATCATGGTGCCTCCACACATCGGCACCGGTACCCGCGTCGTAGTGATGGTCGCCGATGGCTCCTACGTCGAGCGCGCGAAAGACTGAAGCGGACCAATCATGAGGGAGCACCCCCCGCCTCGTGGTCTGGAAGCGGGGGGCCTGGGGCTGGTCATCTGTCTAAGGCGAGGATCGGGAAATTAGGGCAAGTCAGCCTGAACTCAACCGATCGATCCAATCGTCGAGTGCGCGCCGATCGAGAACGTCAATGCCTTGGCATTAAATGCAAGCGAGCCGGCCAGCATACCGCTGGCCAACATAAAAAACAGGAAAGCCGCAAGCTTGGCCAGGGGCCACTGGTTGGCGTATCCCTGATGTGCCGATTGCAAGTCCATTCGGTTGTTTCTCAAGTTCGCGCGTGTCAATCCGTTAGCAGTCTTGTAACCGGCAATGCGTTGTTGGTCTATGTCTTCGTGCAGGCAGGCTTAACTGACCGAGGAGCATTTTCATGGTTTGTTAAATGTTCGCGATCCGATCTGCTCAACAGCAGGAACATGCGATGACGGCTCCAGCGCGGGCTTCAGGCCGCGTTGCGGTCGTTGCGGCGGCATCGCTGATGTTCGTTTCAGCTTTCTATTATGCACCGCGGGCGGCGACCGAGGGAGAAACCAGCGACGCTCAACTGCCGTCAGGGACGGTTGTTGCCGCCGATCAACTCTCGACCAGAATTACGCCCGTACGGTCGGGTGGGGCCGTAGCGGTGCCGGCACCTCCAGCGGATGTTCGTGCAGCGAAAGCTTATGCTGTGCTCGATAGCTTTTGCGCAAGTTGCCACCAGACTGGCCGGCTGACGATTCCCGCACCGGCTCGACCATTGGCAAACATCCTCGCGCTCGATGAGATCGCGCTCGAGCCAACGCTGGTGAAGCCCGGTATACCCGATGCGTCACCGCTTTACACAATCATGCTGCGCGATCATGCCACGATAGACTTGGCGAACGAGCCGCAGGCGGATGCAATTCAGTCGGTGCGCGAGTGGATTGAAGATCTGCCACGGGACCTTGGCCGTTGCCGGCGGCGCCCGATCGAACAGGCAACCGTTGCCAGAACGATTGCCGCCAAGCTTGCGGCGACACCCGCGGCAAGTGCCAAGAACCTGCGGTTCGTTACTCTTACCCATCTCCGGAATGCGTGCGTTGAGCCGGCTGTACTTGAGCTTTATCGGCAAGCCATTGCCAAGGTTGTCAACTCCCTGTCCTGGGCGCCGGAGCCGGTGCGGCTCGTGACCATCGACGACGCCGAAACTGTATTGAAGCTCGATCTTGCCGAGATCGGGTGGACCGGCACCCAGTGGGACGAGCTTGTTGCCGGTTACCCTTACAGCAGTCTTGCCAGCGCCAATCTTTCCGAGGCGGAGCAGCGCCGCACCGGGACGTTGGTGCCGGTTGTGCGTGGCGACTGGTTTGCGTATGCGGCGACGACCGCGCCCCTCTATCCGGTCCTCCTCGGACTGCCGAACCGTCATGTCGACTTGCAACGCATGTTAAACGTCAATATCGATGCCAATATCAAATCGGCCGTGGCGCGCCGAGCCGGTCTGTCGGTTTCTGCCGTGACACGCGCCAATCGGCTGGTCGAGCGCCACCCAACACGTACGGGCAGCCTGTGGTTGACTTATGATTTTGCGGCGGGTGAGGCGCAACCGACTTTATTCGCCAATCCATTGGGGCCATCGACGCGAGCTGGCGGAAAAGCCCCCTTCGTACACGACGGCACAAAGTCACTGTTTACCTTGCCGAATGGTTTTTTCGCCAGTTCGCTCAACGATGCACGTGGCGGCAGATTGGATCACAGCCCGAATACCATAGAACGCGAGCAGACAACGTGGGCGGGGCCGGTCGAGATTGGATCGTCATGTATGGCCTGCCATCGTTTCGGGCCGGCCGATATCAAGGATGTTGTGCGCGAGCAAACCGAAACCGATACGATCGCGGCCAGAGAACTACGCGAAGCCATCCTGGCACTTTATCCGCCGCCGGCCGAAATGGAGAGCCTGGTTGGGGAGGATCGAGAACATTACGCGCGGGCGCAGCGCCGCGCCGGCATCGATCCGGCTGCCCACGTGCAAGGGCTTGAACCGGTAGCTGCGCTAGCGCGGG
This sequence comes from Hyphomicrobiaceae bacterium, assembly GCA_041745515.1. Classification (GTDB taxonomy): domain Bacteria; phylum Pseudomonadota; class Alphaproteobacteria; order Rhizobiales; family Hyphomicrobiaceae; genus JAKFWF01. The sequence continues at coordinate 17,779 of JBGTIU010000096.1, forward strand.
AATATGGCAGGGACGTGGGCCTCGGCAGGATTGCTGCCGAGCTTGGATCGACCATCGAGGAGGTCAGCGACAGGTTGGGGAGCCTGCCCGAGGAGCTTCAGCTGTCGATCCGGCGTCTAAAGGCGTCGAGCGCATCCAGAGCAGAGGCCGACCGTATCCTGGCTCGCCTTGCTCCCGACGGGGGTCGAGGCGACAGGGCAGCGGTTGTCATCGCAATGCCTCCTGTTCAACGCGCGGAGCTGGAGTTGCTGCTCTGGGCGTCGTCCGATGCTTACGCGATCGGCGACTTGGCGACATTCACGGCTTGGTCGAACCAGGATTGCTACTTGACGCTCGTCAATATCGACGCCGCCGGTCGGGCGACCGTGCTGTTTCCTAACGAACTCGAGCAGAACAACCTGCTTCAGGCGGGCAACGAACTCCGTATGCCCGGCGAAAACGCGCCCTACCGGTTCCGTTTGAAAACGCAAGGGTGGGAAACGCTGGTCGGCGTGTGTTCGACAGTTGCCAAATCAGCCGATGGGATAGTCCATGATTTCGAGCGTCAACGGTTCACCACTTTGGGTAGTTGGCGGGCATACCTGGCTCAGGCTCCTGCCCACGAGGCCCGCGAGCAGGCTTCTGTAGCGGAACCACAGCAAAGTCTCACTCGGTCTCGCTTGCGCGGACGGCAAGGCCGGCCCGACATCAAGCCCGAGGCGAAGGTCGAGCTCAAAGCAGTAGACGTACAGGCGCGCACGGCGATTGCGTACGAGGTTCGTTGAGTAATTGTTCCTCAGTCCTCCCGCATCAACATGCGTTCGAAAACCCGCACCCCTGAAGCGGCGCCTGCGACAAGACCGGTGAACGTGAGGAACGAGCCGAGGGCCAGCGTTGAGACGCCGGTGATGCCTTGCCCGATCGTGCAGCCGAGCGCCATGATGCCGCCCACACCCATCAGCACCGCGCCGCCAAGGTGACGAAGCGTGTCGCTCTTGTCGGAAAAAGTCGTGATTCGAAACTGGCGCGTCGCGAGCGCCATCATAAATGCGCCGAGGATGGTGCCGAAAACGCTCATCACCGCAAAGCCCGGCGCCCCCAGACCGGTTGCCCGTTGCAGCCATTCCAGCGTGTCGCCGGTCGGCCGCACGAAAGTCAATGAGGCGGGGACCGTCGGCTTTTCGGCAAATTCGTCGAACGTGAGGCCGGTGAGCGCCCATCCGGCGACGATGCATAGGCCGACGCCGATTCCGGAAATCAGGTGCACGGGCGAGGCCCTGAAGCTCGCGTCCTTCAGGCAGTAGGCAAGCATGATCGCCAATACAATTGCCGTGACGGCGACCTTGTTGCTGGCAAGGTTGGAATTGAATAGTGCAGCCGCAATATCAGGAAGGCTTTGGCTGGTTGCACCGACGCCGGTTAACGCAATGGCAGTGGCCTGGTCGAAGGCAACGCGGGCCGGTCCGAGCACCCCGGTCATGGCGGCATAGGCCGCTATGCCGAGCACGATCAGCGTGAGCAGGGAGCGCAGATCGCCGCCGCCGACGCGGGCAAGATTGCGCGACGCGCACCCTCCCCCGAACACCATGCCAAAGCCGAACAACGCGCCGCCGATCAGATTACCGGACCAATTCAGACTTGGTGCGAGATACATCGACTTCGAGAGATCGACGACGCCTGAAAGATTTAGCCACTGGGTGCCGAAAATCCCTACTGCTCCCGCCAGCACCCAGGCCCGGAAGCGACGGCGATCTCCCAGCGATACCATGTCGGAGATCGAACCCATGGCGCAGAAGTTCGTACGAAATACGATTGCGCCGAGCGCAACGCCAATTAGTAACCCGCCAATGGCGAGGCTGGCGGAAGGGTAGGTTGTCAACGTGTCGCGCAAGTGCAGATCCTTCTGGAGCCGTTGCTGTCGTCATAAGTTGATTTCATGGACGCCAGCAAGTGCCCGGCGGCGGTCAGCATAGCTGAAAGTGCGCGCTGATCCGCGCATTGACGATCTCAATGCAAAAAACAACCCGCAGCTTCCCGCAAGGGCTCGCACACTCTTTACATAGGCCTGCGCCGGCCTTATGTGACCCATAGCCAAGCTATACGGCGTAATTCCGTTGCGCGGCCCCGTACCTTTGAGCGAATCCGGCCTGCTTTTTTTTGGCCGCTTCCACTTGACCGACGGAGGTTCCATGCGATGGAAACTTATGCGTCTGCCGCCGCGTTTCTGGCTTGTCAGCAGCCCGACCGTCCCGTTTTTGGTATTCGCCCGCATGCGGCTGGCCGCGCCGCGCGCTGGTTCCTGAAGCATTTCCCAGGTGAAGTTGCCTACGCCTACAAGGCGAACAGCTCCGTGTTCCTACTCGGCGCACTGTTCGGCGCCGGCATCAGGCAGTTCGATGTAGCCTCGCTGCCGGAACTCGAGGATGCGGCAACCATCCCGGGCGTTTCGCTGCATTTCATGCACCCAGTAAAATCGCGTCGCACCATCGCGCGAGCCTACCATGAATTCGGCGTGCGCTGCTTTGCGCTCGATACCGAGGACGAGCTGGAGAAGATCGTAGAAGCAACGTCGCGCAATGGCGTTGCGGCCGCCGATCTCCAGTTGTTCGTACGCGTCGCGGTGACAGCCAAAAACAGCCGCATACCGCTGGAGCGGAAGTTCGGCATCTCGGGCGTCAAGGCAGCACGGCTTCTGGTCAAGGCGCGGCAAGCTTGCGACGAACTCGGCATTGCTTTTCACGTGGGATCGCAGACGACCACGCCCGACGCATTCGCGGCGGCGCTCGACGAGGTGCACAAGCTGATCGTCAAGGCGGGTGTCGTTATCGACGGTATCGACGTCGGCGGGGGGTTCCCGTCGAGCTATGCCGACAGCCGCCCCGCTTCGCTGCTCAGCTTCATGGATGTCATAAAGGCCGGCATGGAAAAAATGCCGGTGACGGCGGCATGCCGATTGATCTGCGAGCCCGGTCGCGCGCTCGTCGCGGAGGCAGAGAGCCTGATCGTGCGCGTCGATGCGCGCCGCGGCGCAGATCTCTACATCAATGACGGGGCCTACGGTGCGCTGTTCGATGCGGCGCATCTTGGTTTTGTGTTTCCAACGCGTCTCGTCAGTAGACCGGCAGCAGGCGCCGGCCCGCTAGAGCCATTCCAGTTCTGGGGCCCGACCTGCGATTCGATCGACCACATGAAAGGCCCGTTTTTGCTGCCGTCTTCTACGCGGGAGGGCGACTATATCGAAATCGGCAACGTAGGTGCTTACGGACGCGCCATCGCCGGCCGTTTCAACGGCTATGGCCACTATGGCGAGGTCATTCTGCTCGATGAGCCGATTGCGTCCGTGTATGGGCTGGAGGCCAGCGAGCTGGCTCGCAGCGGCTGAACTATGACGCAACCCGGGCAGCCATCGTTCAACTTTTTGCCTGCGGAGCGGTCTTACCTCGATCCGCTGCGCGTCGACGCCGATCGGCCGTGGGATGCTCGTGCCATCGTGATCCCGTTCGGACTGGAAGCATCGGTCAGCTATGGCGGCGGCACGGCGCGCGGACCTGCCGCGATCCTGGCGGCCAGCCGACAGCTTGAGCTGTTCGACGAGGAGCTGTGGCGCGAGCCCTATCTCGACTACGGCGTCGCGGCGCTGCCGGAGCCGGAGATTGCACCATCGGTGCCGGCGGCGCTCGATCAGCTCGAGGTCGTTGTCGGAAGTGTGCTGGAGCAGGGAAGGTTTCCGCTCGTGCTCGGCGGTGAGCACTCATTGACAGCGGGTGCGATCCGCCCCTTTGCCCGGCGGCACAAGGACCTCGTCGTCCTGCAGTTCGACGCTCACGCCGACCTGCGCGATGGTTACCTCGGCGAGCACTTCTCGCATGCGTCCGCCATGCGCCGTGTGCTCGATCATGCCAATGTGTCGCTCGTTGCCGTCGGCGTCCGCGCCATCTCTTCGGGCGAGGTCCAGTTCCTCGAAGCCAACCGCCGCCGCATTACGGTGCACTGGGGCAAAGATCAGGCAGCCTGGGACATCGAGGAGATTGTCAAACCGCTGAGAGGTCGGCCGGTTTACATCACGTTTGACATCGATGCGCTCGACGCGGCGATCATGCCGGCGACAGGCACGCCGACGCCGGGCGGCCTCCAGTACCTGCAAGCTTTAGCTATCCTGCGACGGGCCTGCGAGGTGGGGCAGGTCGTCGGGGCGGACCTCGTCGAGCTGTCGCCGATCGAGGGCTTGCACGCCTGCGACTACACCGCCGCCGCGCTCAGTTACAAAATGCTGAACTACGCGCTTTCGGGAACGGCGCCGCTGCGATCAGTTCGGTGATCTGACCCGTGCCCTCAGAAATGCCTCCATGTGAAATTGCGCTTGATCGGGCGAGTAGACGTCCGAACTCCCCACCGGACAGGCGCGCCGCGCCGCGCAACCGAGCGACATGCACGGGCGTCCTGCCTCTGTGACGATATGATCGACGCACGCTTCAACATTGTAAGAAAGGCCATTGAAAGCCGCGACCGGGCAGGTAGTCAGGCACGGCCGGTCAGTGCATGTCAGGCACGGGTTTGCTTGGTCACATCGTGGGGGAACATCGAACACTTCTGCAAACAGCAGTGCAGCGCGATAGGCATGCCACAGCCCGTGCTCGGGATGGATCAGCAAACCCAGTGGTGATGTGTAGAGGGTTTCGGCGTGTTGCGCCCACCGCTGAAATGGGAGATGCGGCGGGCCGCCGAATGGATAGACGGGGTTGGCTCCGAGAAGCGATGCCAATCCACCAACGACACGCCTGGTCCAGGTATCAAGCGGATCGGCCGCAAGAAATCGTTCGGGTGCGGCTTGGAACGCCGGCCAAAGCGAGTCGCCGATGCTGCCCAACAGGATGACCGTGGTCGCGGTGCGTCCGTCATCGAGCAACGGCACGGTATCGCTTTCGTCGGGGTGAAAGCCGCCGCGCGGGGCGAGGCCTGCTTTCGCCGCCGCTTTGCTGATCGTTGCGTAATCCATGCGGTTAGGATAGCGCGCCGCCCGGCAACCGACGACCCGTTATTCATCTCGGCTTGAAGTGGCTGCGCTTAGCCCGGATGTTGGTCGGCACACCATCTATCGCCGCTATGTCGATGCTTGCCATACCTTGTGGTATTCGGCAGCACTGGCTTGCGAGCCGCTGGTCATCGTAAATGTCGCGGCAACCAGCGCGGCCATGATGATCCTGGTCATTAGCATCCTGCGATTGACCTCGATATGTAGTAGCATCAACCGGCGGCAGGGTTCAAAACGCCGCGCAAACATCGGCGGTTGTGACCAGCACCGATTGCTGCTGATGGCGTTTCTTGTAAATTTCAACCATCTCGGCAACTTTCGCCTTGCCCGGCGCATCGCCGGTGAACACCAGCTTCAGAACCTTGCCCGTTTCCCGCACGATGCGGCCGCTTCCGGTGTCGCGCCATTGACCCTTGATTTCGAACACCGACAGCCCGTCCGGAAAGCGTGGCGTTACGTCCTCGTCGACGAACTTGGCCCAAGTTTCTTCCGTCACGCCTAGCGATTCGCCGATGCTGCGACCGAAATAGAGTTCGGCGCTGATGCGGGGCTCGGACCCGGCCGGGCAAACTCGTGCGATGGCGGGCGAGGGGGCAATAACCAGTACAATCAAAGCAGTGATCGCAAAGGCGAAAGGCATGTGCAAGCTCTCCGTGATCTTGTGAGGACAGGTATTCACTGTGCATTTCCGCAAGACTGCCAAGTGATTGGCGCAGGGCTTCGTTCAAACCTTGCACGAATGTCCGTTCAAATTGTCGCGGCGACCGCAAATGACAATGCCATGCTTGAAGCGCTCGGGTTTTCCGGCGTAGCGTCCGCATTTGTTCATCGCAGCAAGGGGCGCGTCCTGCGACATGCGACGCATCCATCTCCCGGTCGTCTTCGGCAAAGTAGACGAAACGCATGCACGAGCATTCGTGGTGCTGTTTACCTGTGATGCCTTTGCCCGATCCATCTTGATATCTTTGCTGCCGTTGCAGGCCTATGAGCTTCTTGGATCGGCGCAGCGCGTCAGTGTTCTCTATTTTTTTGTCGCTATTCTTGGTCTGGCCGGCAGTCTGATCGTGCCAGCCGCATTGCAACACGCGCGGCGTCGATGGATGCTGGTGCTTGGTTGCTGCCTACATATAGCGAGCGCGCTGTCGTTTGCGCTTGGAACGCAGACGGCATTGATCGCGGGCCTGTGCATACAAATCCTCGGCGCCGCTATTCTCGAAATCGTGATGAATCTCTATCTGCTCGATCACATTCCCCGCCGTAGACTGAATCATTTCGAGCCGATGCGCTTGCTGTTCGCTGGTACTGCGTTCGCCGCGGGTCCCTGGCTCGGTGTCTATCTGCACCGGGGCGTCGCCGAAAACCTGACGTTCCTGGTATCGGCCATGGCTGCATCGATCCTGCTGATCGTATTCTGGCAGCTTCGGGATATCGATAATGGCGGGCACGAAGGGCGCGTTAGAGCGACGGCAAGCCCATTCCGTTTCGTGGCACGCTTTGCCTCTCAACCGCGCCTGGTATTGTCCTGGCTGCTGGCCTTCGGGCGCAGTGGTTGGTGGGTCGCGTACTTCATCTACACGCCGATCTATGTGACCCACGCAGGTTATGGTCCGGAGATCGGTGGAGCACTGGTCTCGCTTGGTATGCTCCCTATGCTCATGGTCCGGGTCTGGGGCAAGCTCGGCAACATGATCGGACTGAGGAACTTGCTTGCGATCGGCTATGGCCTCACCGGCGTGGCAAGTCTCGCCGCAGGGTTCACGACCGGCGAACCGCTCGTTGTTATGATCCTGATCTGCCTGGCTGCTTTTTCCGCTACGTTGATCGATGGCGCGGGGAACGTGCCCTTCCTGCGCGCCGTGCGGCCGCATGAACGCGAGGCCATGACCTCGGTGTTCATGACGTTTCGTCACGTCAGCTCGTTGGTGGTTCCTGGGGTTTTCGCCGTCGTTCTATGGGTGCTGCCGTTACCGTACGTGTTCGTTGTGGCGGGCCTGATGGCCCTCGTCATGGCTGGTCTTTCGCGCTACATCCCTCGCCGCATGTAACACAAACATTGCGCGACGACCGCCCTCGCCCGGAAAATTTGGTCTCATGATCAACCGTCTCAAGCGATTGACAGGCGTGCTTTATGCCTCACCCGTCCTGCTGCTCACGCTGACGGCGCTGTTCTGGGCAGGCAATGCGGTGGCCGGTCGACTCGCGATCGATCAGATCACGCCGCTTACACTCGTATTCCTTCGTTGGGTATTGGTGTTGGCGGTGCTGTGGCCAATCTACGGCGCGCAGGTGGTCGGCCACTGGACCGAAATCAGGCCGCGGCTTTTCAGCATCGCCCTGATGGCATCGCTCGGCTTTACCGGTTTCAATGTACTGTTCTATCTGGCGGCTCATCACACGAGCGCCATCAACATCGGGATTTTGCAAGGCTCGATCCCGATTTTCGTGCTGGTCGGGGCCTTTGCGGTACACGGCGCCAAGGCAAACACACTCCAAATTCTTGGTGTGTTGATCACCGCGATCGGCGTGCTCGTAGTTGCTACGGGTGGCGCACCGCTGTCGATTCTCGACGTTGGAGTCAATCGGGGCGATCTCGCGATGCTCGCAGCCTGCGTACTTTACGCATTCTACACCGTCGCTCTGCGCAACAGGCCGCAGATGCCGGGCGCGGCATTCTTTGCATTGCTGGCGCTGATCGCAGCGTTGACGTCGCTGCCGCTTCTTGCCTTCGAAGCCGCGACCACAGGCCTGGCAATGCCTACCGCGCAAGGGTTCCTGATAACGGCTTTCGTCGCGATTTTTCCGTCTTGCTTGGCGCAGCTGTTTTTCTTGCGCGGCGTGGACCTGATCGGACCGGGACGCGCCGGTGTCTTCATCAATCTGGTGCCGGTGTTCGCAGCGACCTTGGGCGTCGCTCTGATCAATGAACCGTTCGTGTTATTTCACGGGGTTGCGCTCGGTCTCGTAGTCGGGGGGATATGGCTGGCGCAGCAGACGCCGGATCGGCGATCTACGCCGCAACCAGGGAGGTCGCGCAAGCCTCCTCAGTGAGGACGCGAAGGCTATGAAGCACGTGCGGACCAAACGTCTGCAGCATCGGCACATCACACGCGTCCCGGCCGCGCGCGATTGGAATTCGCCCGATCCGGCGCTGGTTGTGGCGTGCATCGAATGTGTGCCAGGAACCGCCGACAAAGACTTCAAACCACGCATTGAAGTCCATAGGTGCAGGATCCACCGGGACTCCAATGTCACCGAGGTAGCCGTTGACGTACCGCGCTGGAATGTTCATGCAGCGGCACAGCGTGATGGCTAGGTGGGCAAAGTCGCGGCACACGCCAACTCGCTCCTCGTAGGCCTCGACCGCGGTTCGGGTGGCTCGCGCAAGCGCGTAGTCAAAAACAAGGCGTTCATTGGTGAAATCACATATTGCCTGCACCATGGACGCGCCTGGCTTGAGATGACCGAACGTATTCCAGGCAACCGATCCGAGTTTGTCGGTTTCGCAGTACCGGCTACCGTTCAGAAAGATCAGCGTATCGTCAGGCAGATCTGTCACACGGTGAGCAGCAGCATCGAGATCGCGCGCGTCGGGAAGGCCATCCGCTTCAATGACGCCGGAAAGCGAAATCTTGAGCTCGCCAGCCTGCGCTATAAACCGCGTCAGGCGATTTCCGAAAGCATCGAGGCTGATCTTCTCCGCCGAGCGCTGTGAAATGCGCAGGGCAGTTTCGTCGACGATTGCACTCCGCCGGTCCGGATGCACATCAACGAGACAGAACGTCGGTGTCGGCAGTGCAACCGAGATGGTCAGCTCGCAGCCATAGTTGATAAGCATGGCAAAACCTGAATGAACGCCCTCGTCTTCAAACGTTGCTGGCTTAGTTAGGTTCCTTCAATTGCTCGGCAGCAAGGGCGTTCATTGGCCCTGCTGGGACTCTCGTCCTGCTGTGCCGTTAGCTACCTGGTTTTTTGAAGGAGCAGCCATGCCGCGTCGTTCTGGCTTCAAGAGATCTGGCTCCGTGGGTAGGGATCGAACCTACGACCGATCGATTAACAGTCGATTGCTCTACCGCTGAGCTACCACGGATGATACCTGTTCGAGGCGCTGGGTAGCAGAAAGGTTCGCGGCGGGCTAGTACCTACAATCACTGGCGGCAGCATCGGGATGCTAGCTGCACGCCACGCAAGCTTCTTGATCCATCGCGCCCGACGAAGCTTGGTGGCCGGCCCGGGTCCCCTCCTACCGTTGGATGCTGGGCAACGGGCAACGAAAAAGCCCCGGCACCTGGATCGGTACCGGGGCCTCTCAGACCATGGCAGTGCCATTGGGCGAAGTGCTTACTGCACCGAAACCATTGACTTGACGGCATCGAAGGCATCCTGAGGGATGATCTTCTTGGTCATCAGATCGTCCACCGTTTTATACGGACGGCCAGCGACGATCAGCTTGGCGCGAGCCTCGCCGATCTTCGGAAGCTTCTCGAGATCAGCCACCGGTACGGTGTTGATGTTCACCGGCTTGGCGGCGACCGCAGAGGTGGCCTTAGTTGCCGCAGGAGCTGCCGGGGTGGCGGCCTTCATTTCAGGCTTGGCTTCGACCTTCGGAGCCGCAGTCGCAGCCGGAGCCGCCGGGGTGGCGGGTGAAGTGGAGGTTTGGGCGTAGGCAGACGTGCCGAGCGCCAACGCGAGTGCGGCAGCGGTGAGGATGGTTTTCATTTGCGTAGTATCCGTTGTTCAGGCGCCCTCGTTGGTGCGCGAAACGGATAAGACTGCTGACCGGTGACGTGGGTGGGGAGTTTCCAAGGTCACTAGGTGTCGATTGGCTAAACGCCGTCTAACGACCGTGTTCATGGCGCATTCATTGAGCAAGTGCTGCCGGAGGTTCCCTTATCCGTCGCGTCGGGGAGGGAGGTGTGGCGGCGACGGATAAAATACCCTCCGGCAGCGGACCCGATGGTACTCGCAACGCGCGGCGCTGCCAGCGTCATCGAGACTGAAAAACCGGGTGGCGGAAAAGCGGGGGTTTCCCACCACCCGTCTCGACCCCGGCACTAAAAGTGCACGGAGCCAAAACGCCGACGCTGAACCGGGCTTCCCCCGCACCGTGCTCAGGCCAATCTCACAGGGTGACGAACTTCAGGCGCCACACTTGCACAAGCGTTGCGTCGTCAGGTTCGATCACCTGTCGGTTTCGTATATCGGGATGCAGGATGATGTGCCTACGTGCCCGCCCCATGCCCCGATACCGGTTGTCTGAGTTGTGCGGCGGTTCAACCAAACAGGCGTTCGCTCGAATCGCTCAGGCGCAACCAATGTCGATGTCGCATGTCGCGCTCCCATTGTGGAGCGAATGAGGAACAAACGCGGCGCTTGTTGGACAGCGCCAAGGGTGGCGATCAACAAAGCTGTCACAATGTTTACAGCAAAATGAGCATATTTCCGGCGGGGATGGTCCGCGGCATCAATTGAAATGCCACGTCAGACCGGCACGAACTGTGGTGAATTCGACATCGGTTTTGACCGTGCCGGCCGTGAACTCAACGGTCTGTTCACCAAAATTGTGGTGCAGCGCTTCGACTCTGCCGCTGATGCTGGGAGCGAACTTCATCTCGATGCCGGCGCCCAAGGTGTAGCCGCCGATAATCTCCTCCTTGCGCGAAGCAAAGCCAGGACCGCTCAGGCCGACGTCCAAATTTCCGACGGCAAAGCCACCCGTGAGATAGAACAAGGTGCTGCCAGGCGCGTAACCAAGCCGCAGACGCATGCTGGTAATCCAATCCTGCTGCCCCTCGGCGGAAAACGCCCCGCTCGCACCACGTGCCGGAGCGGCCGATTTGAGGCTGCTATCGATCTCGAAACCCGAAACGAAACTGCCAAACTGCCAATTGTAACCAGCATGGACGCCGCCGATGACGCCAACCTCGTCCGACGCGCCGCTCGCACTGATGAAGTCGGCTCCAAGATTGCCGCCGAGATACAGGCCCTCCCAGATCTGCGGACGATAAATCGGAAGTGCCGAGCTGTAACGCGCGCTCTGATCGATCGATCGGCGCGAGGAGCCATAAGGCTGGCCGAAGTCGGCGGCACCGACAGGATCGGTCGAGCTAAGAACCGTGACGGCGATTATGGCTAGACACCCGCGTTTGAATACAGGCGACACGATGGACATGACGGTTTCCCTACGCGGAACGAGTCGATACGGGCAGTGACCGATAAAGATGTTGCGGCCGAAGCGCTAAAAAATTGTTAAGATTACCAATGCATGAAGTTTGCTGCCGAGCGCTGTGCGTTCGCCGAGCATGATTGGAATGCTAGGATTACTGCTGCAGTGTAGTCGCTGCGGGAAAAGCGTTGGAAGCGGAGGGGCTGATGCAACTGAAATTCTACACGCTCGATGTTTTCACCGCAGTCCGCTTCGCCGGAAATCCGCTCGCGGTGGTGATGGATGCCGACCGGCTCGAAACCGCTGCAATGCAGACGATCACGCGCGAATTCAACCTGTCCGAGACCGTGTTCGTGCAGAAGGCGGACAATACCGCCCACTCGGCCAAGGTTCGGATCTTCACGCCGGCCGCCGAACTACCTTTCGCCGGCCATCCAACGGTCGGCACTGCGGCGCTGCTGGCGCAATTGCGCAATCCGGACGGCGGCGGCGAACAGGACGCGATCATTGTGCTGGAAGAGAAAATCGGCACGGTGCGCGTCGGCGTGAAGTTGCGCAGCGGACAGGCGCCCTACGCCGAGTTCGATGCGCCGAAACTGCCTGAGGATCTGGGTGGAGCACTCGATGAGGAGTTGCTTGCTGCGGCTGTCGGGTTGCGGCCTTCCGAAGTAGGGTTTGCCAACCACCGGCCGTCCCGGCTCACCGCCGGTGTTCCCTTCAACTTCCTGCCCGTCTCATCGCTGGCGGTGATCGCGCGCGCCGAGGTGCAGTCACACCGTTGGGCCGAGGCCTTCGGCAACGCCCGGACCGGCAACATGGCCCTCTATTGCCGCGAAACGATCCACAATACGGCGGCGTTCCACGCGCGCGTGTTCTTCCCCGGCATGGGCGTTACCGAGGATCCGGCGACGGGATCGGCCGCGGCTGCATTCGCCGGTGCCGTTCACCGCTTCGACGGCCTGCGCGATGGCAGCCACAAGCGTATCATCGAACAGGGTTACGAAATGGGCCGTCCCAGCCAGATCGCTCTTGGAATGGAAATCAACGGTGGCAAGCTCACGACCGTGCGGATTGGCGGCTCCGCGGTCCGCGTAACCGAGGGTCACATCACGATTTGATAGCCCGCGCGTCCCGAAACCGCTTGCATTCGGCGCAGGCCTTCGGCTTTATCAATTGAAGTTCTTGCAGGCCGCATCAGATGCATTTGTCATCTCCCATGATCGACTCGCGCCGGGGCGCCGTTGCGACCGCGGCCGATCTGCGCCTGGCCATCCTCCTCCTTAGCTGCCCCTGAGCATCGGCAGTCCTCGGCTTCGGCCAGGGACGGGCGCTCGGGGGAGGTTAGCTTCAAGACCAGGTGAAACACTGGCTGCCGGATGGCGCCACGATTGCAGGAACCCGACCCACATGACCACGCTCCGAAAAGACCGCGTCTTCATCTTCGACACCACCTTACGCGACGGCGAGCAATGTCCCGGCGCGACGATGACCTTCGAGGAAAAACTCGAAGTGGCCGACCTGTTGGAGGCGATGGGCGTCGACATCATCGAGGCTGGTTTTCCGATCGCGTCCGACGGCGATTTCGAGGCGGTGGCGGCGATTGCAAAGCGCGTCAGGAAGTCAGTCGTCACGGGCTTGGCCCGCGCCGGCATGAAGGATATCGACCGTGCGGGCGAGGCGGTGAAGGTGGCTGAACAGCCGCGGATCCACACCTTCCTGTCCACATCACCCGTGCACATGAAGTACAAATTGCAGAAAGAGCCGGACGAGGTGTTGGCGATGGTCACGGCCTCGGTGACGCGCGCCCGCAACTGGGTGGCGGATGTGGAGTGGTCTGCCGAGGACGGCACCCGGACCGAGTTCGATTTTCTGTGCCGCTGCGTCGACGCCGCGATCAAGGCCGGAGCGACGACCATCAACATCCCCGATACCGTCGGCTACACCACGCCGGACGAGTATCGTGCCCTGTTTCGAACTTTACGCGAACGCGTTGTCAACTCGGACAAGGCAATCTTCTCCGTGCATTGCCACAATGATCTGGGGATGGCGGTCGCCAATTCGCTCGCCGGCGTCGAGGGGGGCGCGCGCCAGATCGAATGCACGCTCAACGGCATCGGCGAGCGGGCGGGCAATGCCGCACTCGAAGAAATCGTGATGGCGATCAAGACCCGCGGCGACGTGATGCCCTACGATTGTCGCGTCGACACCACCATGCTGAACCGCGCTTCGCGCCTAGTCTCCGCGGCAACGTCGTTTCCGGTGCAGTACAACAAGGCAATCGTCGGCCGCAACGCGTTCGCGCACGAGAGTGGTATCCACCAAGACGGCATGCTCAAGCATACCCAGACCTACGAAATCATGACGCCTGAAAGCGTCGGGGTTTCGAAGACCTCGCTGGTGATGGGCAAGCACTCCGGCCGAGCGGCTTTTCGCAACAAGCTCGAGGAGTTCGGTTACGAACTGGGCGAGAACGCGCTGGAGGATGCGTTCACTCGGTTCAAGACGCTTGCCGACCGCAAGAAACACATTTACGACGAAGACATCGAGGCGCTGGTCGACGAAGGCATCGCGACGGCCACAGACCGCACCAAGGTGGTGGCGCTGATCGTCATAGCCGGCACCATGGGGCCGCAGTCGGCGACATTGACGCTCGACATCGACGGGATCGAGAAGACCGTGCAGGCGACCGGCAACGGCCCGGTCGACGCCACCTTTCATGCTGTTGACAAGTTGATCCCTCACAGTGCTGTCCTGGAACTCTATCAAGTGCATGCCGTCACCCAAGGAACCGATGCGCAGGCAGAGGTTTCCGTTCGACTGCAGGAGAATGGACGAATCGTGACGGCAAAGGCGGCCGACCCCGACACGCTTGTGGCCTCGGCAAAGGCCTATATCGGTGCGCTCAACAAGTTGATGATCAAGCGTCAACAGAAAACGACGCCGCAGACCACCAGCGAGGACCGTCGGCGCATCGGTGGCGTTTGAGCGGCACAGGAGGTGCTCGAATTGGGCGGCGAAAGTCGGCGTCCACGCCTCAAGACAAACTGGACAGCCTGGGTATCTGGTGTTAGAGCGACCGCATTCGGATTGACCTTCCGGAACGCCTTCGCTCTTTCGGAGCGGCAGCGCGGGCGATTAGCTCAGTTGGTAGAGCAGGTGACTCTTAATCACCGGGTCGTAGGTTCGAATCCTACATCGCCCACCAATCTTTTCAACGGGTTAGCTTCTTTCAGAAAACTTTCTAGGCACTTTTTAGGCACTCCGGTCGGAGTGTGTCGAGATATATTTCAGTGTTAAGGCCGACTGTGTGCACCTCTTACAGTAGGGCGACAAATTCATCGGAAGTGAGACCGGCCTGCTTGATGATCCCGTGCAGCGTGCCTCGCTTGAGCGTCTTTCCAGCGTGCACAGAAACGGTGGTCGCGCGCGTCGGATCATCGCGATGCACAAGGCGATAATGACTACCGGATGAACGCACGATGTCGAAGCCCGCACGCTGAAGGGCGCGCACGACCTCGCCGGCCGTGACCGCAGGAAGCCGCGTCATGCGGCAACGGCAACCGTAACCTTATGCACTTGCGGCTCAGCAAGTTCTTCAGGAATGGATTCTCCGCGCTCGCGGCGGCTTGCAAGAACAAGCTCAATGGCGTCCTTGGCCATGGCGATCGCTTCGGCCTCGTTGTCACCTTCGGTCACGACT
>JBGTIU010000097.1:0-12840 GCA_041745515.1 Hyphomicrobiaceae bacterium
CACACCGCCATGCTGCTCGGAGCCGCCAGATACCTGAGCGAAACCCGCAACTTCGATGGCACCGCGGTACTCATTTTTCAACCCGCCGAAGAAGGCGAGGGCGGTGCGCGCCTGATGGTCGAAGAAGGCCTGATGGAGCGCTGGCAGATCGACGAGGTCTACGGCATGCACAATTGGCCGGGCGTGCCCGTCGGCCAGTTCGCCATCCGCAACGGACCGATGATGGCGGCGGGCGACAAGTTCACGATCAGGATCAACGGCCGCGGCAGCCACGCCGCCCAGCCGCATTTGAGCATCGACACGGTGGCGATCGGCTGCCAGTTGCACCAGGCGTTGCAGATGATCGTGTCGCGCAACGTCGATCCGCTCGACTCGGTGGTGCTCTCGACGACAATGTTCCATGCCGGCACCGCTCACAACATCATTCCACCGACTGCCGAACTCGGCGGCACCGTACGGACGTTGCGCAAGGAAGCTCAGGAGATGGTGGTCCGCCGCATGCAAGATGTCGTCGAGAACATCGGCCGGCTGCACGATGCAAAGATCGAACTCGACTACGTCTACGGCGTCGCCTGCACGTCCAATCATGACAAGCAGACGGCGGACGCCATCGCAGCCGCCAGCGACGTCGCCGGGCCAACCCGCGTCGACACCGCCGTGCTGCCAACGATGGCCGGCGAAGACTTCTCCAATATGCTGGCCGCCCGCCCCGGTGCGATGATCTTCATCGGCAACGGCGACAGCGCCGGTCTGCACCACCCGGCCTACGACTTCAACGACGCTGCCATTCCTGCCGGCGTGTCCTACTGGTCACGACTGATCGAGACGCGGTTGGCAGGTAAGGGCTGGCCGCCATGCAGCGCATGACCTTCGGCGATCTCGATCTATCCGTGATCGATCCGCACGAACGGGATACGCAGTACATTTACGACGAGATCTTCATCTCAGAGATTTACCGGCACCCGCAACTGCGGCTGCCGCCCTCGCCCGTCATGATCGACGTCGGCGCCAACATCGGCCTGTTCAGCATCTGGGCGCATCGCCAATATCGGCCCAAATCCATTTATTGCTACGAGGCCAGCCCGCAGACGTTTGCCTATCTCGAGGACAACGTGCGCCGCCTGGTCGATCCTGCGCTCACGACTATCCATACCGCCAACCGCGCGGTGGCAAGTGCAGGCGGGCAAACACTGACCTTGCATCAGTCGCCGCTCGTCTCTGGCATCAGCACGCTGCTTCCGAAAGTCCAGGTCCCGTGGGTTCAGCAGCTCGCCGAGGCACGGCAGCTGGTGATGCACGAGGTTTCGACCACGACGGTGTCGGACGAGATATTGACTAACGGCATTCCCGTGGTCGACCTGCTCAAGATCGATGTCGAAGGCTATTTCATGGAGGTGCTGCGCGGCATTACCGACGCGGATTTCCCCAAGATTAGAAACATGGTGATCGAGATCGACTACGCCGCCGAGGCCGGTGCAAACCCCGACGATGTCGCCCGGATGCTCGGCTCCAGCGGCTATCGAACCGAATGCAAGGATCTGACGTTTTATGCGTGGCGGGACTAAGCAGCCTGCCTCGCAGGTGGCCGGTTAGCACGATCGAGCGGGTAGCCTCCACCCGGAACTATTTCGGGAACAATTTACGATAGGGTTCCGCCTCGTTGACCGCGCGGGCGACCGATGGCCGCTCATTCAGCCGATCCAGGTAAGCAGCAGCATTCTTGTGCGTGTCGGCCAGCGGCGTCACCAGATTGGCGTAGAACAGCGCCGGCGCGGCAGCACAATCGGCCATGGTGAACACGTTGCCCATGGCCCAGGTCTTGGTTGCCATGTCCTGATCGACCAGTCCGTAGGCAGTCCGCAGCACCACCTTGGCCTGCTCCACGCCGAACGGATCGTTGCTGCCCGCTGGACGCAGTCTATCAGTGACGATCTTTTGCATCGGCACATTCACATGCAGATCATAGAAGCGGTCGTGCATGCGCGTCTGCCGCGCCAGTTCGGCATCCGTGGGCACGAGCTGCGATCTCCCGGGATAGTGCTGCGTCAGATACTCGATAATGCTGGTCGACTCTGGGATCGTCTTGCCGTTGGCCTCGTCCCGCAGCACCGGGAATTTTCCGATCGGCCAGATCCGCTTGAACTCGCTGCGCGACGTTTCGTCCGCCAAGTCGACGATATGCGGCTCGAACGGCGTATCGTTCTCGTAAAGTGCGATGAGGACTTTCTGGCAAAAGGACGAAAGCGGATGGCAGTAAAGCTTCAAGGACATGTGATGCGCTCCGTTTGCGATAAGCATAGTCGGGGAGATCGCAGCCTGGATCAATCGATGTCATACACTCAGCGCGCATTAGTGTGGACGCCACCGGCCGTTTTCGCCTAAACGCTTGGCGACATGGCCCAAAAATTGATCTCAGTCGTCGTCCCGGTGCTCAACGAAGCGGCAACTCTCAATGCACTGCTGACCCGCGTGGAAGGCGTGCTGGCGCAGCTTCCGGAACGCTGGGAGATCGTTTTCGTCGATGACGGCTCGTCCGATGACACATTGGCGCTGATCCGGCAACGTCATGCGATGGATGCTCGCGTCACGGGGATTTCGTTGAGCCGCAATTTCGGCAAGGAGGTTGCGATCGCGGCCGGGCTCAGCTTCGTGCGCGGTGATGCCGCCATCATCATGGATGCCGACCTGCAGCATCCGCCGGAAGTCGCGTTGCAGTTCGTCGAGAAATGGCGCGCGGGCTTCGACATCGTCTACGGCGACCGTATCGACCGGAGCACCGACGGCGCGTTTCGCAGGTTCTACGCGCGCGGCTTCTACCGCTTGTTCAACTTTCTGTCGCGCAGCGATATCCCGAGCGGAGCCGGCGACTTCCGCCTGCTCGACCGCAAGGCGATCGATGCAATGAACCGCATCAAGGAGAGCTCGCGGTTCAACAAGGGGCTGTATTCCTGGATCGGCTTCAAGTCCGTGGGTGTGCCCTACCAGGTGGCAGAACGTGCAGGCGGCGCGACAAAATGGAGTTTCCGCGAGTTGCTTCGCTTCGCACTCAACGGAGTGACTTCGTTCTCGACGCTGCCTTTGCGCGTCTGGTCACTGCTCGGCCTCGCAATCTCGCTTGGCGCCATCGTCTATGCGACGATCATTCTCATACGTACCCTGATTTTCGGAACCGATGTGCCGGGCTTCCCGTCATTGATCGTGTCGGTCATGCTGCTGGCCGGCGTCCAGTTGATCTCGCTCGGTGTGCTCGGCGAATACCTCGGCCGAGTTTACGAGGAGGTCAAAGCCCGCCCCCTGTTTCTAGTCGCAGAAACGGTTGGCATCACCAGACCCGGCCCAGCCGCTGCCGCCGAAAATGGGTCGAAGCCGTGAGTGCGGCACCTCGCGTCATTCTATGTGCCGATGATTTTTCGCTGACCGAAGGTGTCAGTCGTGGCATCACTGAACTCGCATTGGTGAAGCGATTGTCGGCCACCAGCGCGCTGGTCACGACACGGCACTGGCCGGCGGCCGCTGTGCAATTGCGTGCCTTGCGGGAGGAAATCGCAGTCGGATTGCATGTCAATCTGACGCTCGGACGGCCGCTCGGGCCTATGCCCGGACTATGCCCGTCGGGACAATTGCCGTCGATTGGCGCGATGCTGCGGCTGGTCATGTCACGCCGCCTCTTGACCGCCGAACTCACGGCCGAGATCGGGCGGCAACTGACTGCCTTCGAGCAGGCCACGGGATCGTCCCCCGACTTCATCGATGGACATCAGCATGTGCATGCACTGCCGATCGTGCGGGCGGCGTTTCTCACAGCGATCCGCGAAAAGAACTACCTGCATCGGCCGCTGATCCGGGACCCTGCGGACGGCGCCGGCATCATCATTGCGCGTGGTGCGGCGGTCGGCAAATCGCTGACCATAGCTGCGTTGTCGCAAGGCTTCGGCGCTTTCATCCGCAAGGCTGGCTTTCCCACCAACGATGGCTTTTCTGGTGTCTCGACGTTCGACCGGCGCAAGCTCTATGGACTAGAGATGGAACGCT
Organism: Hyphomicrobiaceae bacterium; assembly: GCA_041745515.1. Taxonomy (GTDB): domain Bacteria; phylum Pseudomonadota; class Alphaproteobacteria; order Rhizobiales; family Hyphomicrobiaceae; genus JAKFWF01. The sequence goes on from JBGTIU010000097.1 coordinate 4,033, forward strand.
TCTTGCGAGCACCGGGCCGCCTGCAGCTCGTCATGTGCCATCCCGGTCATGTCGACGCGGAGCTGTCGACGCTCGATCCGGTGAGCGACCGGCGCGCACAGGAATTCGAAGCCTTGATGGCCTATCCCGATCTACCTGCGCGGCTCTGGAACCCTAGGCGCTTGCCGTCCGGCGCGATCGATTGGGACAGCAGTGCGGTGGCGCATGGCTGACACCATTACGCCGCTGCGGCATTACGGCGGCTTCCTGGCGGGCGGGCTGTCGGCGCTCGGCACCGATATGCTCTTCCTGCACCTGTTGACAACGTACGGCGGCCTGAGCCCGCTGCTCGCTCGGCCGATAGGCATCTTGTTCGCCGTGATCGTGTCGTGGGCGATCAATCGCCGGGTCGCATTCGCGCTGACGGCACCTCCGAGTTTCTCCGAGTTTGCCAAGTTCGCGGCGGCGTCCGCGCTCGCAGTCGCGGTGAATTACCTCGTGTTCGCCGCACTGCTGTTGATCTATCCCGCTTTCCATCCCCTGGCGGCCATCGTGGTCGCTAGTCTGGTGTCCATGTTCGTGTCCTATACCGGCTTTCGCTTCGGCGCCTTCCGCAAACCGTCCAAACCCTGAGAGGGTTGCCCCGTGCCCATGCCCGCCGATCCCGCCTCCGTCTCGTCCGGCATTGCCGCAGTCGATCGTTATCTCGAGCACGGGTTCTCCAGTGTGCCCGGCATGTCGTCGCGCTTTGCCGCGGCTGTTTCAGCCGGATTGATGCGGATCCAGAGCAACCTCGGCGTCACCGGCCCGATCGCCGAGATCGGCACTTTCGAGGGGCGCTTCTTCATTGCGCTCGCCAAGGCTTTGCAGCCGGATGAAATGGCTCTCGGTATGGATATTTTCGAGTGGCCGAACCCTGAAGTAATTGACCGCTTTGAGGCCAATTGCCTGAAGCATGGTGTAGAGCCACCGATCGCCCGGACATGGAAATGCGACAGCCGCCTCGTAGCACCGGCCGCGTTGCTGGCCAAGACCGGCGGTCGCCGGCTCCGCCTGTTCCATGTCGACGGCGAGCACAGCCGCGCGTCGCTCGAGAAAGACCTGGCGCTCGCCACCGCCGTGCTGGCGGACGATGGTGTCATCATTCTCGACGATATGCTGCACCCTGGCTACCCAACTTTGATGGTCACGGTGCAAGAATATTTGGAACGCCACCCGCAAATGGTCGTGCTTTGCATCATCGATCGAGAAACCATCGTCGGGGCCACCAAGTTCGTGCTTTGCCGCGTCGAATGGTTCAAGCGCTACGAGGCGGCGCTGCTTAAGGACTATGAGGGCAACGTCTGGCCGTTGGGCGCCGATTTCGAGCCGCACTGGTGCCTCGTGCTGTCGCTCGACACGCGGCTAGCGGCGATCACCTGACCAGTCACTCCATGATGTGGCCGCCATCGTAGGTACAGGCGATGCGTCCCAAGGCGGCGCGGAAGCGGTCGGTGGCCATCAGGCCTGGGAGATTGCTCGGCAACTTCGCATCAATTTCCCTATCTCCCGGGTATTCACAACTGCCGATGACGAGCTTCATCAGCGCCTCGCCCTCAGTCGACTGTTTGGTCTCGCCCGCCCCACGTTCGATGAAGCCGCGCAGCAGCGTCGGATCGATCGCCGGCAGGCAAGCAAGGAAACCGGCGACCAGCGTGCGAGCGAGCGCATGGTCGGGGTGCGCTGGCGCCGTCGCCGCCTGGCCGCAGTCCCATAGATGGGCAACGTGATCCCAGGCGGTCGGCTTGGCGGGAAAGTTGGATGCCAGTGCCGCGGCCTCGTCCGCCACATAGAACCGGTTGAGGTTGTCGAAGAAGACGAACCGGTATCCGGCAGCAAGAATGACCGGTTCCCAGCCCGCCGACGCGTCGTCCATGGAGCCGGGCTGCACCGCCTCGACCACGATCACGCGAGGGCGATGTCGGGTGAAATCGAGGCCGGCGAGCACATCGGCCTCCGCGCCTTCGACATCGATCTTCAGGAAATCGATGCTGTCGATCGAGGCCTCACTGATGAGCGTGCTCAAACGTCGGACGGGGCGCTTTTCGGTCCGGTAGCCGACGCCGAAGGCTTGCGCGCCCGCGGCGTTGGCCTCGATCGTGGTCGAGAACCCATGCAGCTTGTCGACGATGTGGAAATCGATCTCGCCGTCGCTTGCGCCCGCGAGCATCGAAACCGTGTGATCGCGCGGCCGCACATGGGCGTAGATGTCGGCGAGCGCCGTCTGCGGCTCGACCACGAGCCCGCGCCACCCCATCAGGTAGAAGTAGAGCGACACGTTGTCGGCCACGGGATGTCCGCCGCCGACATCGACGTAGGTGCCGGTGCGCTGGCCCGCAAAAACCTGGGCTAGATGAAAATCTTCAAGGTTCTGGGCGTAGGAGAGTTGCATGGGCGGCTCGTGGGGAAAGGGTCCGGGCTATCGCATATGGCTCTATTTCCCTCTCCCCGTGAAAACGGGGAGAGGACAAGTGTGATGCTCATATGCGATCGCCCTGGCCAATTGCCAAACGGCTAGCCTGACGGCGCGAATACGTCTAGGCCGGGGTCGCATGACGCCTGAACTCATCACTTGTGCCCGCGACCTCCTCGGGCGGTATCGTGTTATTTTCTGCGATATCTGGGGGGTGCTGCACGATGGCGTTCAGGAATACGCCGAGGCCGGGGAAACGCTCGAGCGTTTCCGAACGGACGGCGGCAAGGTGGTGCTGGTCTCGAACGCGCCCTATCCGGCAGAAAACGTGGAGCGCCTCCTCGCCGAGAAACACGTCAGACGAACTGCCTGGGACGCCATCGTGTCGTCGGGTGACATCACGAGGCGGCATTTGTCCGCGTGCAACTATGTGAACGTGCATCACCTCGGGCCTGTCCGAGGACTGGCGCTGTTCGAAGGCACCGGTTTGCAACTCGTCGAGCTCGTGGATGCCGAGGCCATCGTCTGCACCGGGCTGATCGATGAACGCAGTGAGACCGGTGAAAGCTATCGACCCTTGCTGGTTCGCGCTCTGGAAGGTGGATTGCCGTTTGTGTGCGCCAACCCCGATCTCGTCGTCGACGTGGGGGGCGTGACGCTGCCGTGCGCCGGGGCAATCGGCGTGGTCTATGCCACAATGGGCGGGGACGTGTACTGGGCGGGCAAGCCCCACAAGCCAGCTTACGATGCTGCGTTCGAGCGCGCCGCAAGTTTATTGGGCCGGCCCGTTGCCGTCGATGAGGTGATCGCGATCGGCGTTGCCATCGCGACCGACATCGCCGGTGCCGGCGCGGCCGGCATCGACGCGCTGTTCATCGCCGGCGGCATTCACCGCGACGCCGTCATTACGAACGGCAGGTTCGACAAGAAGGGGCTGGCGAAGCTGTTGGCGGAGGCTGGAGTTGGTGCACGAGCGGCCATGACGGCGTTGCGATGGTAGGGGCGAGCCGACCGACCGAGCTGTCCGCGCGCGTCGGCATGAACCTGGGCGATCGAGTCCGCCGTTTACAATCCGTATACTCTTCAGTTAGCCTCCTATCGGCGCTCAGGCTGCTGCCGCGTTCGGGGGGAGACCATGCTCAATCCGAGCCCAGAGTATGTGTTGCGTGAACTCTATGCGGCGCGCGCGCGCGGCGACATCGAAGCGATGCTGCGTTACTGCTCCGACGATGTGATCTTCGCCATGTATCTGCCACGCGATGTGGTGCCGTTCGGCGGGGAGGCGCATGGCAAGCCTGCAGGGCGTGCGGCCATGCACAGCATCGCGAAGCACTTTGCGCTCGTCTATTTCTTGCCCGTCGGCATCGTCATGCTAGGCCAACTTGCCCGAGCGCAGGTGCGCTACTGCTTCCGTCACCGCGCCAGCGCCTTGGAACTCGACGGCGTCATGCGTCACGAGGTGCTCATCGAGCACAATCTGATCACCTGCATGCGCGAGTATCACGACACCGAGCGCATCCGCGCCTTCATGCGGTTGGCAACGGACGAGGCCGCGCCGGAGGTTCGCCTATCGCGTCGCAACCAGAACTCCTGAACCGATCAGCATGGTGCCGGTCGCCTGATTGATGCGCTTGGCGGTCCGGGTCGAGATCACGAGGCCGCGGGCCCGGTTGGCCAGCACCATGAACACGCCGTAGACGCCGTAGGAGACACTGACGACAATAGCGGCGAGGATCGCATAGTCTGCGGCGCCCAAGGCTGTGATGTCGAAGAATGTCGGCACCAGCGCTGCATAGAACAGGATCGGTTTGGGATTGCCGAGGGTCACCACGAGGCCAACGCCGACCTCACGCCACAAGGCGCCGGCCCTTTGCGATGCAATGACAACCGGCTTCGAGGAGCTCATGATCGCCTGGTAGCCCAGCCACAACAGATAGGCGGCGCCGGCGTATTTCAGCACCTGAAACAACGGCCCCATGGTGGTGGCGATCGCCGACATGCCGGCGACCGAGATCGCGATGAAGGTGAAATCGCCAATGACGAGGCCAGTCGTCACTGCTAATCCGGCCGCCAGCCCGGAACCCAATGTGCGCGACATGATCGTCGCGAAACCAACGCCTGGCATGAGAACCAGCAGGAAGTAGGCGACGGCGAAGGCCAACGTGGCTTCCAAGGTCATCGGTCGAGGCTCCAATGCACAAGCGACGCGCTACTCAACAATCTTCTGGCGCTTTCTTGATTGCCACATCCGACTCCGCTTTCGCGGAGCCGGCCGGATGCGGCGCTTTCTTGATTGCCACATCCGACTCCGCTTTCGCGGAGCCGGCCGGATGCGGCGTATTCTTGATTGCCGCATCCGACTCCGCTTTCGCGGAGCCGGCCGGATGCGGCGTATGCACCGCATGACGGCCGAAGTCGGCGGCCGCCGTGTCCTGCCCGGCTTCGATGATGCTTCGCCGCAACTGGCGTGCGTCGGTGAACAGTTCGAACAGTTTGGCGCCATCGCCGAACCGAATTGCGCGCTGCAACGCGGTCAGATCCTCGGAGAACCGTGCCAGCATTTCCAACGTGGCGTCGCGGTTGTTGAGGAATACGTCGCGCCACATCGTCGGGTCGGAAGCGGCAATGCGGGTAAAGTCGCGGAAACCGCCGGCCAAGAACTTGATGACTTCACTGTCGGTGACGCGGCCCAGGTGCGCGGCCGTATTGACGATGTTGAACGCGATCAGATGCGGCACATGGCTGGTGATCGCCAGCACCATGTCGTGGTGTTCCGCCGTCATGATTTCGACGTTCGAACCGAGCGCGATCCACAGCGCCCTCAGGCGCTCGATCGCTGCCGGGTCGGCCTCCGCCGGCGGCGTCAAAACGCACCAGCGGCCATCGAACAGTTGGGCAAAGCCCGACTCCGGTCCAGAATGTTCGGTTCCGGAGATCGGATGGCCGGGAATAAAATGCACGCCATCCGGCACGTGCGGAGCGCAGTCCCGCAGGATCGCGCCTTTGACCGAACCGACATCGGTCAGGATCGTACCCGGCTCCAGATGGGGCGAGATTTCGGCGGTGATTTCACCGCACGCGCCAACAGGGGCGCACAGGATGACCAGATCGGCGCCGCGCACGGCGTCGGACGCCGCCGCATAGACGTGATCGACCAAGCCCAACCGCAGCGCGGTCGCACGCGTTGCAGCGGTGCGGGCGTGTCCGGTGATCTCGCCGACGAGCTTGCCCCGCCGCATGGCGTGGCTCAGCGACGAACCAATCAAACCAATGCCGATCAGCGCCACACGATGGAAGAGAGGGCTCGTCATGCCGCGTTTGCCTTCAGAAAATCGCCGAGTGCCGCCACCACCGCCTTGTTCTCCGCTTCCGTTCCAACCGTCATCCGCAGCGCGCCCGGCAACCCGTAGCCGACCATCCCGCGCAGAATGATCGCCCGCGACTTGAGGTAATCGTCGGCCGCCGCAGCGTTGCCTCCCTTCGCTTCGGCGAAATGTATCAACAGGAAGTTGCCGACGCTTGGGCTGACCCGCAAACCCAAGCGCTCGAGCTCGGCGGTAAGCCACGCCAACCACTTGTCGTTGTGGGCGATTGCGGCCTCCTGATGCCCGCGATCCTCGATGGCCGCAATGCCGGCAGCAATTGCCGGTGCTGACACGTTGAACGGCCCACGGATGCGGTTCAGCACATCGACGATCGCCTCGGGTGCATACATCCACCCGAGGCGCAGCGCCGCCAGCCCGTGCAGCTTGGAGAACGTGCGGGTCATCACCGTGTTTTCGGTTGTCGCGACCAGTTCGAGACCGGCCTCGTAGTCATTGCGACGGACGTACTCGCAATAGGCGGCATCGAGCACCAACAAGACATCGCCGGGCATGCTCGAGCGCAGCCGGCGGACCTCATCGAACGGGATATAGCTTCCGGTCGGATTGTTGGGGTTGGCCAGGAACACCATTCGCGTCCGCGGCGTAACCCTGGCCAAAATCGCATCGACATCGGTACGCAGATCACGTTCGGGCGCGACCACCGGCGTCGCACCGCGCGCACGGATGGCGATCGGATACATCATGAACCCGTGCTCGGTATGGATCGCTTCGTCGCCGGGTCCAAGGTAGGCCTGGGCGAGCAGGCCGAGGATTTCATCGGAGCCGGCGCCGCAAACAATGTGGTCGGGATTGAGGCCATAAATGCGGGCGATGGCCTGCCGGAGCTTCGAAGCCGTGCCGTCGGGATAGCGTTCGAGATGCCCGGCTTCGGCCTGGAATGCGGCGATGGCCTTGAGCGAGGGCCCAAGCGGGCTCTCGTTCGCAGACAGCTTGATCGGCGTCATGCCGCCCGGCAGCGCGCTTTCGCCCGGCACGTAGGCGGCAATATCGAGAATGCCGGCGCGTGGAACCGGGGCACGTGGCGGTGGGGACATGGGCAAGGGGTCTCGAGTTGATGCGATGCGGGTGGACCAATAAGCCCGACCGCACGGGAAATCAAACCGGGCGGGCCACATTGACACCAGGCCGAAATTTGTATATCCACTATGGACATACTAAGGATATGCCATGCCGACAACAACTGTCGTCTTCAAGAGTAACCAGACCCAGGCCGTCCGCCTGCCGAAGGACGTTGCATTCCCCGAGAGCGTGCGTGAGGTGGAGATCGTCAAGGTGGGCAACAGCCGTGTGATAAGCCCGGTCGGCCGCCGGTGGGACACGTTTTTTGCCAGGCGGTCGAAGTTGTCTGACGACTTCCTGACAGAACGGGATCAAGACGCCTTCGAGGACCGAGAGCCGTTCTGATGCTGCGCTACATGCTCGACACCGATACGTGCATCCGTGCGATGCGCGCCAGCGCGGCGTCGAGGTTGGCGGGCAGATTCAATCGGCATGCCGAGCAGCTGTGCATTTCAAGCATTGCCCTCGCCGAACTGCACTACGGCGCCGAGAACTCGCAACGCGTTGCGGACAACCTGATTGAGCTAGAGCAGTTCGTAGCTAGGCTTCAAGCAGTCCTGGACTTCGATGTAGCCGCTGCCGTCGACTTCGGGCGCGTGAGGGTCGTGCTTCGAAAGAAGCCCATAGGCCCACTCGATACCTTGATCGCCGCGCATGCCCGCAGCCGCGACTTGATCGTCGTCACCGGCAACATCGCTGAGTTCGGACGCGTGCCCGGTCTCACGGTGGAAGATTGGCGGTAGGTCGGGGCGTGTTGTGCAATAGTTTGATTTATTGTACAAAACAATTCCAACGCCGGAGACTATCTGCCATGAAAACCTACCCGCTCAATGAAGCTCGCGCTGATTTTTCCAAACTGGTCGAGCGCGCGCTGGCAGGTGAGCCCCAGCGCATCACCCGCTACGGCAAGGAAGCGGTCGTCGTCGTCTCGGAAAAGGTTTGGGCTGCTCTCTCACGATCCGCACCCACACTCGGTGCGCTGTTGGCTCAACATGCGCGGGCCGGCACGATGAGCGACGACATGGTTGACCGACCTTGGAAAGATCGCTCGCTGGGCGCGGACTTCGAGTGACGATGTATCTGCTCGATACCAACATCATCTCGATGCTCGATCCGAGGCGACAACAGCATGAGGTGGCCCTGATCGCGTGGTTGGATCGCAATGGCGCCAAGCTGTTCCTGTCTGTCATGACGATAACGGAGATGGACAGCGGGGTTTTGAAACTTCGACGCGATGGCAAAGCCGAGCGAGCTGATGAGGTCGCTGATCTGGTATCGTCTATCCTGACGGATTTTGGCGACCGAATACTACCGATCGACATCGACACAGCGCGCCACGTCGCACGGCTAGGCGGGGAAAGCTATCGGCGGCAGGTGGCATTGCCAGACCTGATCATCGCGGCAACGGCGGCGCGGCACGGTCTGATCGTCCTGACGCGCAATCTGAAAGATTTCGGTCGGTTGAGCGTCACAGCACTCGATCCGTTCAAAAAATTGCCGGCCGACATCTGAAACGGTTTCGAAACACTACCGGAACCCCATCGCCTCGGCGAGCAGCTCGTAGCTGCGCGCCTGCACGGCCGCGTCGTAGGCCCAGGTCACGACCACCATTTCCTGCACGTCGAGCTGCCGCGACAGCTCGGTGATGCGGCTTGCCACCTGCACGCCGGAGCCGACGAAGGCTGCACGCCGGTAGCCCTCGATGAAGGCTTTCTCAGCGTCGGTGTAGGCATAGGCCGCGGCCACGTCGGGCGCGTCGAGGGCGGCGAAGATGCCGCGATCGCGCAGCAGGCGAAACCGCGCCCGCGACATGAACTGGTGCTGCGCTTCGGTCTCCGTGTCGGCGGCCAGCGCCCACACGCACAAGGCAGTATGCGGTTTCGGGTGGCGCGGGCTCGGCCGATAGGTGCTGCGATAGAGTTCCAACGCTTC
>JBGTIU010000098.1:0-31929 GCA_041745515.1 Hyphomicrobiaceae bacterium
CTTGCAAGCCTTCGCCAATTGCGCGAGACCGGTGAGATGCGCAACCGAGCCGACTGGGCGCGCCAGCCGGGAGCAGCGGCCTGTAAGTTGCACTGCGAGATCGCAGAGCTCGGCTGAGGGAACCCAAAATCGCGTCGGAGTTTACCAAGCCGCCCGCAATGATACTTCCAGCGATTTGGGCAGTGTAGAAATGGTCGTGAGGATCAAACCCATGCAAGGCACATGGAACTCACGGTTTCTAAGCAGCGTGGCCGACGTCGATCGATCGGGCTGGGACGAGCTATTCGGCCAGGCGAGCGAAGGATTCGATTACTATCGCGCCTGCGAGCTCGCCCCGCCGCCCATGTTTACCTATTCCGCTGCCAGCGTGTTTGACGGCGCCACCTTGATCGCGGGAGCGCCAGCCTTTCGCGGCGATTTCCGGCTCGATCTGATGCTGGAGGGCTTTCCGGCGCGGATCAGTTCGATGCTTTATCGAGTTGCCCCGCGACTGGCGAAGTTGACGATTCTCGGCTTCGGCTCGCCTCACGCCGACGAATTGGCCATGGCCTTCAATCCCACGATCGGCATAGACGGTAGGAGCGCGGCACTCGAAGGCCTGCTCGATGCTCTCGAAACCAAGGCGCGAACTGAACGCATCGCAACGACATTCCTGAAGAACGTCAGCGATCGCGACAGTCAGTGGGCCGCCGACACGCTGCGGCGGCGCGGTTATGCAAGAATCCCGTCCCTGCCTGTCGCCACACTGGCAATCCCACAATCGCCGGATGCCTATATCGACAGTCTGTCGCAGAACATGCGCAGCAACATGCGTCGCAAATTGAAACGCGCGCGCAATATTCGCGTGGAGGTGCGTCAGTCCATCGACGGCATCGAGGATGAGATTTACCAGCTGCGGCAATTGACGCTGCGACGCGCATCGACCAGCTACGATGCCTTCGCGGAGGTATCACCCGCGTACTTTCGCAACGTGCTCGAACAGGTTGGCGAGCGCGCTAAGCTGCTGTTGTATTGGCTCGGCGACCGGTTGATCGGCTTTGCGATTGTTCTGCTGGAACCAGGACGGCTCAAGGAGAAGTACAACGGCATGCGCTATCCGGAGGGGCCGGACAACGGCGTATTCTTCCTGAACTGGATGACCCAGGTCCGCATGTGTGTCGAACACGATATTCCGGAACTGCACGCGGGGGAGACGACTTATCTCACTAAGGCGCGGCTCGGCTGCCGTCTCAATCGCTCATGGATTTATTTCCGTCACCGCAACCCGGTGATGAATCTGCTGTTTCGCGGCGCCAGCCCATGGATCGGTATTGATGCGACCGATCCCGACCTGAAGAAGCTTGGCGCGCTTGCACCCTACGCGGAACCGATCACCGGGTCGCGCGTCTGAGCTTCAGCCGTGAATACCCTGGTTGTCGACGCGTAGGCCTGGCGTGCGGCGCGAACTGTTTGGTGATTGCCGTCGGCCCACTGGACCAGCGCATCCAGGGGCACGAGAAACGAGCGGCCCAATGGGGTCAGTTCGTAATCGACCCGCGGCGGGATCGTCGGATAGACCGTGCGCGTTACGAAACCGTCCTGCTCAAGTCGCCGTAAAGTCTGGGCCAGCATCCGCTGTGAAATGTCGCCGATTTGCCGCTTGAGTACGGTGAAGCGCAACGCGCCATCGGTCAGTGACCACAGCACCAGCAGGCTCCAGCGATCGCCGATGCGGTCAAGGATGTCACGGATGGGACACGGCTCGATGGCCCCATCGTCAAAGCATCGTCTTGTCATTGTCGCTCCTCTCTTCGAAGGCTCCGACCCGCGCGCCTCGGTGACTATTGGGTAACCGAGTGACGGCAAAAACCCTTCTTGTGGGGCGTTGCCGCCGCAGCATATATCGCTTCGGTCTCAAAAGCGAACTTAGTTCGCAAATGATACTTAGGCGCATACTTAAGGAGAACGGCAATGATCACAATTACCGGCGCCAACGGAAAACTTGGACGCTTAGTGGCACAGGCCCTGGGCGACCGCGGTTCCCCATCCCGCGTCAGGCTAGGCACGCGTGATCCGGGCAAACTTGGCGACCTTGCCGGCAAGGGCTTCAAGACGGTTGCTGCCAGCTTCGACCAGCCTGAGAGTCTGGTCGCCGCCTTCGACGGAGCCGAGACCGTGCTGATCATTTCCGGCGACGGCCCCAATGACGCGCGCATTCGCCAGCACCGCGCCGCCGTCGATGCCGCAAAGAAGGCCGGCGTCGGACGCTTGGTCTACACCAGCTTCACGAATGCAACGCCCAAGAGCCTCTTTACCTTTGCCGCCATTCATGCCGATACCGAAGCCTACCTAAAAGCCTCTGGCGTGCCATTCACGATCCTGCGCAACAATCAATATGCAGAGAACGTAACGACGCAAGCCGCCAAAGACACCGGCGCGCTGGCTTTGCCGGGAGTTTGCGGCAAGGTCGCCCACATCAGCCGCGCCGATATAGCCGCAGCGACCGCGGCAGCGCTGACGGGCGAGGGACACGCCGGCAAGACCTATGACCTGACCGGCCCCGAAGCGTTGGACCTGTTGCAGGTGGCCGCCATCCTCAGCCAAACATTGAAGAAAACTGTTACGGTTTTCGATCTCGCGCCCTCTGACTATGCGAAGGTGCTGGCACAACGCGGCCTGCCACCGTTCGTCGTCGAAGCCCTCGTCGGTCTGCGTCAGGCTACGGGTGCTGGCGAGTACGCCGATGTGACCGATCACGCAGCCCGTCTCGCAGGTCGGCCCATCGAACCGCTCAGCAGCTACTTGAGCCGGCAGTAGAAGTTCGGTTTCGTTGACGCACCAGCTAGGCTGCGCTTGACGCCTGCTAGGCTCACTGTTTCATCTCCCCGACAACGGGTTCGATGACCAGAAGCGCAAGTCGAGATCGTCGATGACGAAACGCGGGTTCGAACGACGGATCAACTTGCTTGCGTCACCACGCCACCAAGATCCAGATGGCAAGCGATCGTGTGCTGCTCGAAGGTGTGCACGGGTGGTGGTACTTGCTCGCACAAACCATTGAGCTTGCGCGGGCAGCGACTGGCGAACACGCATCCAACGAGACGCTGGGTCGGGCTAGGCATGCTCCCGCTCAGCACAATGGCCGGCGCGCGCGCATCAGGATCGGGGCGCGGCGCGGCTTCGAGAAGCGCTTCCGTATAGGGGTGGAATGGCCCGGCGAAGACCTGTGACGCCGGGCCATATTCGACGATACGGCCGAGGTACATCACCGCAACCCAGTCAGCCATGTGCCGCACGAGACCGAGATCGTGGCTTATCAGTACGAGCCCCAGCTCGCCGCTTTCCAGCAGCTCACCTAACAAATTGACAATCGCGGCCTGCACCGAAACGTCAAGTGCCGAAACCGGCTCGTCGGCGATGATCAGGTCGGGTTGACCGGCAAGCGACCGCGCCACCGCAACACGCTGGCGTTGCCCTCCAGACAGTTGGTGCGGTTTTCGGCGCAGTAGATCGGCCGGCAGTCGGACCCGCTCCATCAGGCGCACAACCTCTGTCCGGGCTTGCGCCCGCGACAGCCCGCGCTGCTGGCGCAAGGGCCGTGTCAGCGCGAACTCGATCGAATGGCTGGGGTTAAGCGTCGCGTCGGGATTCTGGAACACCATCTGCACGCGCCGCCGCATGTCGGCGGAACGCTTGTCCACGGCCACTGTGCCGATCTCGGTGCCGTTCAGCGTCGCGCTGCCACCGGTTGCCGGAATAAGGCCGCTGACGACCTTGGCGAGCGTCGATTTGCCGGAGCCGGATTCGCCGACGATCGCCAAGGTCTCGCCAGCGCGCGCCTGCATGCTGGCGTCACTCAGCGCGTAAACAGCGGTGGTCGATCCGCTGCCAAACCTTGAACCCAGATCGTAACGCTTCGAAAGGTGGTCGAGCGCCAGCAGCAGCCGGCCTCCGGTCGAGGCAGCAGCGGCGATTGCCACAGGCTTTGCCGCGCGCGCCGGAGCGGTCGTCGCGACAACATGGAGGCGGGCGCAGCGGGCGACTTGATCGGCACCGCTTCTTACGGCCACGAGCGGAATCGGGGCGGTGCTGCAAATGCTATGCTCAACGTATCCGCAACGCGGCGCGAAGGCGCAGCCGATCCGCGCGCGATCCGCGGCATTCAAGGTGCCTTCAATCGGGCTCAGGCGGGCGTGCCCACCGGTTCTGCGCGTGTCCGCCCCATGATCGGGGAGCGCCGCGAGCAGACCGCGCGTATAAGGGTGCGCCGGAGTCTTGAACACATCGCGGATGGTGCCGGTTTCGACAAGGCGGCCTGCATAAAGCACGCCGATGCGGTCGCACAGCCGCGCAACAGTCCCCAGGTTGTGACTGATGAACAGAATGGAAGTGCCGAACTTTTGCCTTAGCTCGCGCACCAGCTCTAGGATCGCCGCTTCGATTGTCACGTCTAATCCGGTGGTCGGCTCGTCCATGACAAGCAACGCCGGTTCGGCCATCAGCGCCATGGCGATGACGACGCGCTGCTGCTGCCCGCCGGACAGTTGGTGCGGATAGCGGCCCATCATCGCCGCTGCATCGGGCAGGCGGACCTCACCGAGCATAGTGATGGCGCGGTGGCGCGCTTTGGCCGGATCGGTCTCGCCATGCAGCAGCGGCACCTCGATCAGCTGACGGCCGATCGTCATTACGGGATTGAGGCTCGACATCGGATCCTGATAGACCATCGCGATGCGGTTGCCGCGCAGGCTGCGCAGCTCGGACACTCCCATGGCGGCAATGTCGCGGCCTTCGAACAGAATGCGGCCGCCGGTCAAGCTCAGGCCGCTGCCGAGATAGCGCATGGCGGCAAGTGCCACCGTCGATTTCCCGCAACCGGACTCGCCGACCAGCCCGAAAGCCTCACCAGGCCGGATCGAAAAGCTAACGTCCTGCACGATGCGGCTCGTGCCTCGACGGCCCTTGGCGTCGATACACACGCCCTCGATCGTCAGGATGTCGGCGTCAGCCATCGTGACCGGCCTCTTTCAGCCCGGTCGCCAGGAAGTTGAAGCCGATCACAAGCGTCGAGATCGCAAAGCACGGGATCAGTGTCATGTGCGGGAACACGAACAGCATGGCGTAGGTCTCTTTCACCATGCCGCCCCAATCCGGATCGGGCGGCGGCAGGCCGACGCCGAGGAAGCCCAGCACGCCGATCGCGATTGTGGTGTAGCCGAGACGGAGGAAGAAATCGACGATCAGGGGGCCGCGCACATTGGGCAGGATCTCCACCAGCATGATGTAGAGCGGGCTCTCGCCGCGCATACGCGCCGCGGCGACATAGTCGCGGTTCTTGACGTCGAGCGTCACGGCACGGACGATACGTGCGATGATTGGCGCCGAGGTGATGCCGATGACGGCGATTATATTGAAGGCCGACGCGCCGAACTTGGCAATGATGATCAGGTAAAGGATGATTTTCGGAAACGCCAGCAGGGTGTCGCCGATACGCATGATCAACGCGTCGATCCAGCCGCCACGGTAGCCGGCGAGCAGCCCCAGGAATGAGCCGAGCGTCGCTGCGCACAGCACGGCGATCGGCGCCACCGTCAAAACCGTACGCGCGCCGTAAACGATGCGGGCCCACATGTCGCGACCGAGGTTATCGACGCCGAGCCAATGGGCTGCCGACGGATAGGGGTCGACGATCAGCATCGGGTCGATCTTGTTGGGCGGATGGAACGTGATCCAGGGCGCGAAGATGGCGCACAACGTCCAGAACAGGATGATGCTGCCGCCGATGGTGGCGATTGGCGATGTGGTAAACACGGCGCGCCAGCGGGTCGGCTGGCCCGCACGCAGAATAGGCGCGGCGTCCGGCGCCGCTGCGTCCAATCGGGGCAGGACATCGGTCATACGCGGATCCTCGGGTCGAGAGCCATGTAGCCGAGATCGCCGAACAGCTGCGTCGTCATGGTGACGATCACCGCGACCAGCGTGCCCGCTTCAATAATGGCGATGTCCTTAGCCAATGCGGCCTCCAGCATCATGCGGCCGAAACCGGGATAGGCGAATACCGTTTCCACCACCACCAATCCGGACACCAGATAGTTGAGCTGCAGCAGGATGACCGTGAACGGGGCGATCAGCGCATTGCGCACGGCGTGCTGGCCGACGACTTGACGGAAGCTCATGCCCTTCAGCGCGGCAGTGCGAATATAGGGCTGACGCATGACTTCGACCATCGAGGTGCGGATCATCGAGATCAGGTAGCCGGCGTCGTATAACGTGACCACAAGCACCGGCATGACAAACTGCGTCCAGATCGGCCAACCGGTATCGCTGCGCAACGGCGACGTGCCAGGAAGCCAGCCAAGACCGACGACGAAGATTGCCAGCAGGAACACGCCCATGGCGAATTCTGGGATCGAGGCGCTGAGCGAAGAGAACACCGAAACGGTGCGATCCAGCGAGCTCTTCTCCCGCATGCCGGCCAGTACGCCGAGCAGCACGGAAAGCGGCACGATGACCGCGAAACTGACGGCGGCCAGCAACAGCGTGTTGCCGAGCCGATCCCACAGCAGGCTCGAGACCGGCTGTCGATAGACAATCGAATGACCAAGATCGCCGGTCAGTGCATTGCCCATGTATTCGAAGTAACGCACGAGTGCGGGACGATCGAGCCCCATCTCGCGCGTGACCAACGCCACCTGATCTTGTGATGCGTAGGGGCCGAGCAGCTTGCTGACGACGTCACCGGGCGTCCACTCGTTCAGCAGAAACACCAGCATCGAAACGGCAAGCAGCGTCAGCGCCATATTGAAGAGTTGTTTGCCGGCATAACGCAGCATGGTTGGCTCGGGGCTATGGCTCACGCGACGGCGCGTGCGTGAGCCTACGCCGTGACCCGCTGCGACCGCAAGCGGAACTCACCCGTGCAACCAATGTACGCTCGATCTCGATTACTGCTGATGGTTCAGTCGCAGCCCCGGTCGCACCCACTCGAACGCCGCCAACTGGCCTTTGCCTGAGAGTGTTACGAACGCAGTACGCTGATCCGGCCCGCCGAAGCAGACGTTCGTCGTGTAGATGTCGGGCAGCGGCAGATGCCGGATACTCTTGCCGTCCGGGCTGATGATGGTGATGCCGCCATTCATCAGCGTTGCTATGCAGACATTGCCGTCTGCATCGACCGCCATCGAGTCGAAGCGCTGGAACGCGCCGCCGCACTGCGCAAGCAATCGGCCGCCATGCGGACTAGGCCACGGCTGGCGCCTGACCTTGCCGGGGGCAGTGATGTCCATCGCCCACAGCCGCGCGGATTCCGTTTCAACGAAATAAAGGGTTCGGCCGTCGGGCGACAGCGCACAGCCATTGGCCGTGATGGTGGGAAAAGCGATTTCCTCGATGCTGCTGCCGTCCGCCTTGGCGTAGTAGACGCCGCCGCGATCGAGTTCGCGGGCACGCGTCTTGCCGAGATCGGTGAAATAGAAGCCGCCGTGCGCGTCAAACACGAGGTCGTTCGGGCCGCGCAAGGCGTGGCCGTTGCATTTCGTATAGAGCGTCTCGATGCGGCCCGTCGCCAGATCGACGCGCTCGATGCGCCCGCCCGAGTAGTCGTCAGCCTGGCCCGTGGGGCGTGTGCCATGCGTCGGATCGTCGTGCCAGTTGAAGCCGCCATTGTTGCAAACGTACATGTGACCATCAGGGCCTAGCGCCGCACCGTTCGGACCGCCGCTCATCTGGGCGATGGTGGTCTTGGTCCCGTCCGGTGCCACACGTGACAGGCGCTGGCTGCGGATTTCAACGAGTATGACAGAGCCATCGGCAAACGCGACCGGGCCTTCAGGAAACGCAAGTCCGGTGGTTATGATCCGAAGTTTGGGTGTGGGCATAGCTATCCCTAACACGTCAGATGATGGCTCTGACACCAGTTTGCTCACGCGACGGCAGCAATCAAACGTGCCGCGTCTTGCAGCCGATTCCGGATTTGTATTGTAATGGGCCTGGTAGCCGCTGACACTCGCATTTTCTGCCTCGCATTACGACGTGCTATCAGGTCAAACTTGCCGCACACCGAGCTCCCACCCTCTGCCGAAGGAAAACGCCCGTGCATTTTTTGACGCTCCGCTACTTCCTCTCTCTGGGCAACATCGCCTTCTCGATGATTCTGGGCATGGTCGCGCTGGCGGCTTGCGCGGTCTACAATGAGCAGTTGCTGCTCGGCATGCTGAAACAGGCGGAGGTCATGCGTGGCTGGATCACCTCGATCAGCGGTGTTCCAAAGATGGAGATCATCGGACGCTTGGTGCTGCACGAAAGCTCGATCCTGCTGATGTTTTTCACGTTGCTGGCGCGCATCGTCGTCGGGTTGATCATTGCCCTGGTGTCGGGCCTGTTCGGGGGCAACGCGAAAGAGCACATGTAACAAGCCGACGGCGGTTGGTTAACCAGGTGTTAGCGCTCGTCCACTAGGCTCGCTCTGCCCGCACGCTGGTGTGTCCAGGGCGGTGCGGGCTGCGCAGTCGGACGATGGGTTTTTTCAGGCGCGACAAGCCGGTGGCGCTCGAGCGGCCGCCTTCCCCAGCGGGCCCTGAGTATGGTCCGCCATTCTGGCGCGTGCGGTGGAAACTGCGGCTGTTGGTTTTCACGCCTTTGTGCTTGAGCACCCTCGCTGTCGCTGCCGCAGGGTTGCTGTTTCTTCACTATACGATTGCTTTCCCGGATCCACTGTCGTTGTGGCAGAGAGAGCGTACACCGATCATTCGGATTCTGGCAGCGGATGGCTCGGTGCTGGCCGAGCGCGGAGGTGCGCACGACTACATGCCGCTCGATCTATTGCCGGCGCACGTGATCGACGCTGTGGTGGCGACCGAGGATCGGCGGTTCTACGAGCACAACGGGCTCGATTACTTCGGCCTGATCCGGGCAATGTTTGCCAACATTCGCGCCGGCCGCTATGCCCAGGGCGGCTCGACCCTGACCCAGCAGCTCGCCAAGAACCTGTTCCTGTCCCCGCAACGCACCATCGGCCGCAAGGCCGAGGAGCTGGCGCTCGCCCTTTGGCTGGAGGTGCGGCTCAGCAAACCGGACATTCTCGAACTTTACCTCAACCGCGTCTATTTCGGCGCTGGCGCCTATGGCATCGAGGCGGCCGCGCAGCGGTATTTTGACAAATCTGCCCGCAGCCTGACGCTCGGCGAGAGCGCGGTGATTGCAGCCTTGCTCAAGGCGCCGTCCAAGTTTTCTCCGCTGACGAATCCCGGCGCCGCTCGGACACGCGCGCGGGCGGTCTTGAAGAAGATGCTGGCGGCAGGGTACATCACCGCGGAAGCTGAGGCTGAGGCGTCGCGCAGAAGCGTCAGGTTTGCAGCTCCGAGGCTTTCGAAGGAAACGAGCGGCGTCGAGTACGCGATCGATTTCGTGCTGGAGCGAATGCCGCCGCTGATCCGGCAGTTTCATGCCAAGATTATTGTCGAGACCACCATCGATGCGCGCCTGCAGCGGACTTCTCAGACGGCAGTCGAGAAGCTGATCGAGCGCGAAGGGTCGCAGGCGCAGGTCAGCCAGGCGGCGGTCGCCGTGGTTGATATGGAAGGAGGCATTCTGGCGATGGTCGGCGGACGATCGCATGCGGAAAGCCAGTATAATCGCGCAATCAAGTCGCGGCGGCAACCTGGTTCGGCCTTCAAGCCGTTCGTCTATCTCGCGGCTCTAGAGAGCGGACTGACACCGGAAAGCACCGTGTACGACCTGCCCGTCAATATTGGAGGGTGGACTCCGCGCAATGATAACAACCAATTCAAAGGCGCGATAACCCTGCGCCAAGGCTTGTCACAGTCGATCAACACGGTGGCGGTGCGGTTGCAGTACGATGTCGGTGTACGAAAGGTCATGGCGACCGCTCGCAGGCTTGGTATCAAATCCGAACTCCGAGCGTCGCCGTCGCTGGCGCTCGGTGCATCGGAAGTATCGCTGATGGAAATAACCGGCGCTTACGCCAGCTTTGCCAATGGCGGCCGTCGCGTTGAGCCACACGTCATCAGGCGCATCCGAAATGGCACCGGGCAAATACTCCATGCCATGCCGGCAGTGGTGCAGCAGCCGGTGATCTCTCCCGCTCACGCCGGCGCCATGAACGACATGCTGAACGCAACCTTGGTCAGCGGCACGGGGCGCCGCGCCGCGCTGTTCGCCCATCCGGCCGGCGGCAAGACGGGGACAACGCAGGAGTTCCGCGATGCCTGGTTCATAGGTTATACCGCTCACCTATCGGCGGGCGTTTGGGTTGGCAATGATCAGGGGCAGCCGATGAATAATGTACGCGGTGGCAGCCTGCCTGCGCAGATCTGGCATGAGATCATGACGCGGGCGCATCAAGATCGCAGCCCTGTCGCACTTCCCGGCACCGCACGCTTCCCGGAGCGGCCCGGCGATGTTCCGTTTGCGCCGTCGTATAACGCGCCGACACCTGAGGCGCCGGCGACAGTGTTGGCGCCACGCGAGCCGATCGACGCTGATTTTTTTGCGCGCATTTTGAACAGCCCGTTTTCGGAGCCTGTCGGAAACGCCACGCCGCGTGCGCAGCCAGAGCCAGACAAGCGGCTTTTACTCTTTGGGCTGGAAGGGCTCATGGCGCTAGGCGGGAAACGCTAATTGTGCCCTAAGCTTGAGCCCCGAAACGATGCAGCTCGCCACCAGACCGCGCAAGCCAAAGCTTGGCCTCCTCGGTGCGCGGCATGGTCCGGCGCACTAGTTTCCAGAATCGCGGTCCGTGATTCATCTGCGCCAGATGCGCGACCTCGTGCGCTGCCACATAGTCCAGCACAAACGGCGGCGCCATGATCAGCCGCCACGAAAACGACAACGCGCCGGTTGTAGAGCATGAGCCCCACCGGCTTCTCTGATCACGCACGGTGACACGGCCGGGCGCCAGTCCGAGATTTTCTGAGTGCCATCCGATTCGCTCGGTTAGATCGATGCGCGCTTGGGCAGCCAGCCAGTCCTGCAACCGCCGCGGCGTCTGCCGCGGCTGGCCAGGCACGATCAAAGTCGGTTGGCCCTTCGCGTCGACCCCCTGTTGAACCTCGATATTGCAGCGCTGTGCGCCGGTTTCGACGATTCGGTGCGGCAGGCCCCGCAGTGGGATCACCGCATCATGTTGGAACGGTACATGCGCAGGCAGATTAACCAACCGCTCGCGAACCCATTCAAGGTGCGTGGTCAAAAAAGTGCCCGCTTGCGCGAGGTCGCAAGTCAGCGGCAGCGTCACGATGACCGACCGGCTGGTGCGACTCACTCTCAGGGTCATGCGCCTTGCCGCCGGGTGCCTGCGCACCTCGACAGGTGCGGTCAAGCCATGAATGCGAAGCCGTTGATGCGACGGCGACGCGAGAGCGCGATGCGATCTCATAGGACCCCTCGATCCAAACTTGGCCAGAAAATTTCGGCAGACGCTACGCCCGAAGCTGTCGAGCAACTCGGCTGAGCACCGGAACGCTCAATCCTTGGATCTGTCGGATCATGGACTGAAGTGGCTCCGCGGCGGCGAACACTTGAAAATGACGCACGCCAACGTAATCCACTTAGCAATTCTCAACGACACACCACCACCAGAAAGGCCAAACGTCATGACGCTGTGACCCGACTGTGGCACCCGAGACGCAATTTCGATCAAATTGGCGGCATGCACCGATGGGCGCGGTCAGCTCAGGTCTGTTTGCGTGACACGGATGTGCGCATCACGTTTTCGAAAAAGGCCGCATTCATCAGCGACCACATGCCAAACAGCGATACGGCCCCATCCGCGTCGCGCGGTGCTCTGGTCGACGCGGTGTCCGGCTCACAAGGTGCCGTCGCTTGACCCGTTGCCGCCTCAAACGCAAATGCGTTGGCTTCGAAGCTTTGCGACTGGCGGTTCCGGTTGGCCACGGTATCCATTTCGGAGCCAGGCCCCGCACTGGGTTGATCCGCGCGCGGGTCATGCGATCTAATGAATTTGGCGATTCGCGGCGCGATAGCGGAGCGGAACCGCGAGCCGTTGAAAATGCCATAGTGCCCGACGCCAGGACATTCGAAGTGCAACTTGTTCGCCGCCGGAATGGCGCGGCATAGATCGATTGCGGCGGCGCATTGGCCTATTCCCGTAATGTCATCCTTCTCGCCCTCTACAGTCATCAATGCGACGCGGCGGATCGCGCCCAGATCGATGCGGCTGTTTCGATGGGTCATTTCGCCTTTGGCCAAGGCATGCCGGACGAATACCGAATCGATCGTCTGCAGATAGAATTCCGAGGTCAAATCCATGACGGCGAGATACTCGTCATAGAAGTCTCGATGCTTTTCGGCCGAGTCGCCGTCGCCTTTGACCAAATGATAGAACAAGTCCTTGTGCGCCTCCATGTGGCGGTCGAGGTTCATGGTCATGAATCCGGTCAGTTGTAGGAAGCCCGGATAAACCGGACGTCCGCAACCAGTATTGGGCCACGGCACACTCGTGATGACATTGCGGCGGAACCAATCGGTGCCCTTGCGCTCGGCAAGCTTGTTGACCTCGGTCGGATTGATGCGCGTATCAATCGGACCGCCGGCCAGCACCATGCTGATAGGCACGTAGGGATCATTGTCCTGTTCCATCAGCGCAACCGCTGCAAGCACCGGAATCGCAGGCTGGCAGACGGCGAATACGTGTACGTCGCCGCTGAAATGCCGGAACAGGTCTTGCATGTAGATGATGTAGTCATCGAGATCGAATGTCCCGACGCTCATCGGCACGTCGCGCGCGTCCTGCCAATCTGTGATATAAATTTCATGGTCCGGCAGTAGAGTTTCGACCGTGCCTCTCAGTAATGTCGCGAAGTGGCCGGACATCGGCGCCACCAGCAGGATTCGCGGGTGCTTGGCCTTGCGCGCCTCCTCTATGCCACGGTTGAAATAAACGAGGCGGCAGAACGGGCGCTGCCAAACAATCTCCTCGGTTACGGTCATGCTTTGACCGTCGATCGTAGTTGTCGGCAGATCGAACAACGGTTTCTCGTAACGTCTGGTGGTCCGCTCGAAAACCTCGCAGGCGGCGGCCGCATGTCGACCAACAGCCGTATGGGTCAGCGGATTGAAGGGATTCTTGAAAAACAGGCGGCCAGCATCTGCCGCTGCCCTGGCTGGCTTCACTGCAGCATGTCCAAGCTCGTACCATTGGTAGAGCATTGTCTGCACCTTCTCAGTCCTCGCTGATCTGGACTTGTATTGTGTGCATCTGCGAAGTAGGCACAAGCCCAGTCAAGCAGTTCATCTAGCGTCAAGAGATTGCATCGATTCGCGGACAGGTAAAGAGCGAGGCACTGTTACAACAGTATAGTAAACGCTTGAAACAGCGCATCAACAGTCACGTCATGAGTCAGAGATGTGACAAAATTGCCGCCAGAATCGATCAAATGAATCCGGCCTACCTGCTCAATCGGCAGGTCCGTCCATCGGTTCCCAAACGTCTTCGTGTTGTAGTGAACTTTGTACAACTTCGCAGTTGCATCAATTTCCTCTGCAGACCCAGTTAGACCAACCAACCGCGAATGAAAGCGCGCAACATAGGCGGCAAGCACATCTGCGCTGTCGTATTCCGGGTCGAGCGTTATCAGCACCGGCGTGACCCGATCGGCGGCGCCGCCCAAGTTATTCAAGACGGCTGCAATGGTTTGCAGGGTTGCCGGGCAGATGTCTGGGCATCGGGTGGTCCCGAATACAACGAGCAATGATCGGCCGTGGAAGGAAATGTCGGTGACCCGACGACCATGGTGATCGATCAGGCTAAATGGCCCGCCGACCAAAGCGCTGCCGGTCACAGAGATACGGTCACTGCCGCTCAGTCGGCGGCGTGCTGAGGGGAATGCCAGCAAGCCGCCAAGTGTACCGATCGTGAGGGCATTGAGCCCGAGCAGGAAATTGCGGCGCGACACGACAAGACCTCTTCACACTTGAGAGATCAGCATAACGCAATCGACCGCGCGATAGGGCACGTTGAAGCCGGTTTGCCGGGTGGGGCTTCGTCGTGCCTTTCATGTTAGTGTTCGAGCTGTCGGGGTTACAGTAACGGATGCTGCCGTGAGTCTGGACATCAAGGATGCGGCGGATAGGATCGGTGCCGAAGCGACCGCTAGCCGGCTACGCCTGCAGACCATTATCCGGCTGCGCTGGTTTGCGGTCCTGGGTCAATTCGTTGCCGTCGTTATTGTCTATTTTGGTATGGGTTTCGACCTACCGATAGGCTGGTGCCTGCTGTTCATCGCCGTGTCCGCCTGGCTGAATATCTTCCTCCGCCTTCGCTATCCTGCCCGCTATCGACTAGGTGCTGCGTTTGCCACTGTGCTGTTATCCTACGATATCGCCCAGTTGGCGGTATTGCTCTATCTTACTGGGGGCATTGAGAACCCCTTCGCGGTGCTGCTGGTGGCCCCCGTCACCGTGTCCGCCGCCACTCTGCCTCCACAGAACACCATGCTATTGGGCGCTATCGCGTTGACTGCTGCCGCGCTGCTGATCGTGGCAAGCTATCCTCTGCCTTGGTATTCGGGCCGCGAACTCAACCTTCCGACGCTTTATAGGATCGGGCTGTTCTCGGCCGTCGCCGCATGCATGATTTTTCTGGCGCTGTACGGTTGGCGGTTGTCGAAAGAAGGGCGCCAGATGTCGGCCGCGCTGGCTGCGACCGAACTCGTGCTGGCGCGCGAGCAAAAATTGCATGCCTTGGACGGGCTGGCAGCTGCCGCCGCTCACGAGCTTGGCACACCGCTTGCCACCATCGTGCTCGTCACCAAGGAACTGGAACGGGAACTGCCGCCGTCCAGTCCGCACGCCGAAGACATTATTCTGCTGCGCAGCCAGGCGCAGCGCTGCCGGGATATCCTGCAGACATTGACCCGGCGGCCAGCCGAACGCGACCCGCTGCACTCAAGCCTTACCGTCAGCCAACTGATCGAAGAAGCGGTCGCGCCGCACCGCGTATTTCCTGTCGCGATCGATGTCGATGCCAGATCCTATGTCGACGGCTCCGACCAGCCCCGGACCGAGCCTGTCGGCGAGCGTCGCCCAGGCCTCATCTACGGCGTCGGCAACATCATCGAGAACGCCGTCGAGTTCGCCGATGCCAAAGTAGCGATTATCGCGCGCTGGAACGAGCGCGAGGTGATGCTGACCATTTCCGACGACGGTCCAGGCTTTCCTCCGGACGTGATAGATGCGTTGGGCGAACCATACGTCACTACAAGGCGGCCAACGGGACAGCGCACCAATGGCGGCAAGGCTGGGGGTCTTGGGCTCGGGTTTTTCATCGCCAAGACTCTATTGGAGCGTTCGGGCGCAAACATCGAACTGGCTAATCGCGAGGCACCGGCGCACGGCGCGATCGTTGCGGTGACCTGGTCAAGGCACGCGTTCGAAGGAACCGATCCAGAGTGGTCGGCATTTCCGGGGCGCGGTCGCAAGACGCAACAGTCGAAGCTCCAGCCTTCATCATGACCGGCCCTCGGGGCTTGGCGTGCCGGAATTTCCCGTTATATCTAAGACCTATTACCGGAGGATGCCGCTGTGGCCGAGGATCTGTCGTTTAAAAAAGACGAACTGCCCGAAGATGCTTCGCTCGTGCTCGTCGACGATGACAAGGCATTTCTACAGCGTCTGGGACGCGCCATGGAGATCCGGGGTTTCGAAGTACGGATTGCACACTCGGTAGCTGAAGGATTGGATCTGATCAGGCAGCGCGCGCCGGCATTTGCGGTCGTCGATATGCGGCTCGATGACGGCAACGGCCTCGATGTGATCGCCGAGCTGGCCCGTCTACGGCCGAACTCGCGCGCCATAGTGCTGACGGGGTACGGCAATTTCGCAACCGCGGTGTCAGCCGTCAAACTCGGCGCCGTCGATTACCTCGGCAAGCCGGCCGACGCCGACGACGTGACCGATGCATTGCTCGCGCCATCCGATTCGAAGGCGGCGCCGCCCGAAAACCCGATGTCGGCCGACCGCGTGCGATGGGAGCATATTCAGCGCGTCTACGAGCTCTGCGGCCGTAATGTGTCAGAGACCGCCCGCCGGTTGAATATGCACCGACGCACGCTGCAGCGCATTCTTGCCAAACGCGCACCGAAGTAGGGGTGTTTCCGATTTACAGTTGCTCGAGTTTGAGGTCCGGGTCGGCAAGTGACAGCAATCGGTGTGCCGCGACACGCGCCATGCAGTTGACGAGCGCTTTGCGGCGGGCGGCCGCGATCGTGTGCAAGTCGGCGTCTCGCACGATCTCCGCGCCGAATCGGTCGGCGATGATCCAACCGGTATCCCGCGGCAGCAGTTCAAGCGGGAAGTCTCGTGCAACCGCGAAATATAGTCGATCGCAGTATTCCCGGTATTCGGGCCATTTCCGGTCAGCCAGAAAATCGGCGACACTCGATTTGATCTCGACGATCCAGACATCGCCCTTTTCCGACAGCGCCAACAGATCGGCGCGGCGGCCATTGGCGAGTGACAGTTCCGGTATGCTCGCGAATCCTGCTGCCAGCAACAGTCGCCGTGTTCCACGGGCGATGTCCAACGCCGCAGTCGATTGGCGGCCATCGCTGAGCAGGCCGTAGGTATTGATTCTGTCCACGGGCTTCGATCTCCGGTGCCCTATGTTCGCCATCTGCCGGTGACACGCCACTTCATGATTGAGCGTGGCAAGAAACGACGGGCGATGGGGGCACAACATGGTTTTCAAATGGGCAAGGGGCGTCAAGCCCCAGGCACTAGTGTCGGTGCAGCCCAGGGTTGCGCCGGCCGGCACGGCACGGAGGGTTCGGGATCTGCGTTTGCCTCTGCCGGCCTCGGAACTGCGGCGCTGCACCGATCCCGGACTGCTCGGGTTTGCAACCACGGCTGAACTCGAACCGATCGGCGGGCTCATCGGGCAGGACCGTGCGCTCAAGGCCATCGAGTTCGGCGCTGACATCGAGGCGCACGACTTCAACATGTTCGTGCTCGGGCCTCCGGCGTCCGGCAAGACGACTGCGGTAAAGGCCTATCTGGCCGGCAAAGCGCTGGCTGGAGGGGACCCGCCCGCCGACTGGATCTACGTCAACGATTTTGTGAACACCAATCGCCCTCGTGCACTGAAGCTGCCGTGCGGACGCGCCCGCGAGCTCGCCCGAGGGATGATCGCCGTGGTCGATGAGCTGCGCGCGACACTTCCCCTCGTCTTCGAGGGCGACGATTACCTGGCGCGCCGGCGCGCCATCGAGGAGACGGTTCGAGGTCAACAAGACAGCGCCCTTGAAGAACTCAACCGCAAGGCGCAGGCACAAAATGTCGCTGTTCTGCGGACGCCGACGGGCTTCGCGCTCGCGCCTATTCATGAAGGCAAGGTCGTCAAGCCCGAAGTCTTCATGCAGCTTCCCCAGGAGATGCGCAGCGGCGTCGAAGCCAAGATCGAAGTGCTGCAAGGCGAACTGGAGGTGCTGCTGGCGAAAATGCCGAAACTCGACAAGCAGCGGCGTCGCGATCTGGCGGCCCTGCACGAGGAGATTGGGACCGCCGCCGCACGCGAGGCTCTGGATGATTTGCGCGTCGCGTTTGCGGATCTGCCACCGGTGATCGCGCACCTCGCCGCCACCGAGCAGGACATGATCCGCAACGTGGCGTTGTTCCTGGCTCAGGGCGAGGAAGAGACCGCGGTCGTCATACACACGGCCGACACAGCCCGCGACCCGCGCTTCCGCCGCTACCTGATCAACGTCTTTGTCGGCAATGGTCTGGGCGAGGTTTGCGAAGTACCGGTTGTGGAGGAGTTGAACCCGACCTATGGCAATTTAATCGGGCGCATCGAGCACATCTCCCAAATGGGCGCGCTTATGACCGATTTCCTGTTGGTCAAGGCTGGCGCACTGCATCGTGCCAACGGCGGCTATCTCTTGATCGACGCGCGCAAACTTCTGCTGTCGCCGTTCGCCTGGGAAGCGCTCAAGCGAACCATCAAGGCGCGCGAAATCCGGATCGAGCAGCCAACCGAAGGGGCAGGCATGATGACAACCCAGACGCTCGACCCGGAGCCGATACCTCTTGATGTTCGAGTCGTCTTATTTGGTGATCGCGAGCTGTATTACACGCTCAGTCAAGGCGACCCGGATTTCGCGCGGCTGTTCAAGGTTCAAGCCGACTTCGACGACACCATCGCCCGCTCCGACGAGAACCATCTGGCCTACGCTCGACTGATCGCATCGATCGTCAGAGAGCATCGCTTGAAGGCCGTCGATGCTGACGGCGTCGCGCGTCTCATTGACGAAGGCGCAAGGCTTGCCGATGACCGGGAAAAGCTGTCGATCGAGATCGGCCGCATTTCGGACATCGTGCGCGAGGCGGACCACTGGTCGACGCAGGTCGGGCGCAGTGTAACAACAAAGGCCGACGTGGCGCGTGCCCTCGCCGAAACCATGCAGCGCGGTGACCGGATGCGCGATCGCGCGCAGGAGACCATCGGCCGGGGAATCATCGTAATTGAAACGTCCGGCGAGGCCGTGGGCCAGATCAACGGTTTGTCGGTGCTGCAGCTTGGCACACTGTCGTTCGGCCGGCCGTCGCGCATCACAGCGCGCGTGCGGATCGGCCAGGGCCGCGTTACAGACATCGAGCGTGAGGTCAATCTCGGCGGGCCGCTGCATTCTAAAGGCGTAATGATCCTCTGGGGCTTTCTCGCCGGCCGTTATGCTACCGACGTGCCCCTCGCCCTGGCGGCCAGCCTCGTTTTCGAGCAGTCCTATGGCGGCGTCGATGGCGACAGTGCATCCTCGGCCGAGCTTTATGCGCTGCTGTCTGCCTTGGCGGACATACCCATCGCGCAGAATTTTGCCGTCACCGGTTCCATCAACCAGACGGGCGATGTGCAGGCGATCGGGGGTGTCAACGAGAAGATCGAGGGTTTTTTCGATCTATGCCGGTCGCGGACGCTGGATGGCACTCAAGGCGTCTTGATCCCGGCATCAAACGTCCAGCATCTGATGCTTCGTGAGGATGTGGTCGAGGCGGTACGCGAAGGCCGATTTCGAGTTCATGCGGTGGCGCATGTCGACGATGGCATCGAGCTCCTCACCGGAGTTCCCGCCGGCGAGCGCGCAGCCAATGGGCACTTTTCGCAAGGCAGCATCAATAGCCTGGTCGAGGACAGGCTGCGGATGTTCGCGACCCGCGCACGCGCCTTCGCACACTACGATGAGCGGCTGACATAATGATTGCGCATGTGGCGGAAGCGGGCGAGGCCAGCGGCCGGGTGGTGGTCCGTCTGGCACAGGGTTCGTTCAGCCCAGCGGCATTCGCCGCGGCGATCCGCATCGCGCGCGCGTTCAATTCAGCAATCGAGTGCCTGATTGTCGAGGACGTCGAGGTGCTGGCAACAGCGCGGTTTCCGTTTGCGCGCGAGGTTCGCGCCGGAGGCAGGCAAGCGCGTCCGATCACGGTCGCGGCTTTGGAGCAGGACATGCGACTGCAATCCGCCGCCATCGAGCGGCGGCTATCAAGCCTTGCTGCGGCTGCCGAAGTCCCGATCCGAAGTCGCATCGTGCGAGACGAGCCTGCGCGAGCTCTGGCGGCCACTTGCGCCGATTGCGGGCCCTGGAATGTCGTGGTTCTGGCGGAGCCGTTCGGCGCACAGTCTGCAGTATTGTTCGACGAATTGCTCATCAGCATTGCCGACGCCACTGGGCTCGTCGTCGTCGGCCCGCGCTCGCATCGCGCAGCCGGACCGGTCATTCTCGCGATCGAGGATGCCGAGGCGCTGCCTGGAATGCTTCGGGTCGGCGAGCGGCTGATCGAAGACACCGATGGGCGATTGATGCTGGCTCTGATTTCGTCCGGCGGAGAGGCGCATCACTGGTTGGAGGCGCAGGCGCGGCTTGTCATCGGCGACAGGCAGTTCGTCGATATTGTTGGCATAGATGCATCGCTTGGCGACTCCCGCGTCATTGCCGAATCATTGCGACGGCTCCGCGGTGGCTTCATGATCGCGCGCTTCGGCGGCATTGCGGTGCCCGCTACAGAGCGGCTGGGGCCACTCGGCGCGGCTCTTGAATGTCCGCTGCTGCTGGTGAGATAGGCGGCACACTTTATGACCGGAGTAATGAAGCGGCGGCCGTGACGAAAGCCTGGGCGCCGAGGACGATATCGTTGTCGCTCGTATTCTCCGTCCAATGGTGGCTGACCCCACCGATCGAGGGCACGAACAGCATGCCGGCCGGTATCACCTTCGACAGCACCTGCGCGTCGTGTCCGGCCCCACTCGGGATTCGCGTGTGCCGGCCCGGCGCATGGCTCTCGGCAGCCGCTTCTAGGGCAAACTGGAAGTGCGCGTCCATTACTGCCGGGTAGCTCTTGCGCAGGCCTTGTAAAGACGCCTTACAGGGCCCTGCGGCATTCGAAGCACCAACGATGTCGTTGAGCAAAGCTTCGAGACGCTTCAGTATTTCATGATCGGCATCGCGGATCTGAAACAACATTTCGGCCTTGCCCGGAATGATGCTGGGCGCGCCGGGATCGAGCGTGATGCGTCCCGTGGTCCATACTGTGCGCGGTCCGGCCGCCTTCGGGAATTGGCGCCCGATCTCGTCGCACACGCTGGTCAGCGCGACGCCGGCATCCTTGCGGATCGCCATGCGCGTGGTGCCGGCATGATTTTGCAGACCCTCGAACGTGAGCTTGTACTGCCAGATGCCGACGATGCTGGTCACGATTCCGAGCTTGAGGTTGTTCGCCTCCAGCCAGTCGCCCTGCTCGATATGCGCTTCAAGGTAGCCGATGTAGCGCTTTGGATCGATGCGCAGACGAGGCTCGGCTGCGAGGCCAGCCTCGGCAAGGGCGCCGCGCATGGTGCGTCCCGAAGTACGATCGGCGGCTGCATCGACATCGGCTTCCGATAAGCCATCGACAAAAGAGCGGCTGCCGAGGAAGTGGCCGAAGTGCCCTTCTTCATCGCACCAGCTGGCAACTTCAACGCGCGCGTCTGCCAGCGACGGATCGCTGTTGATGACACGCGCAGCTTCCAGCCCGTAGACCAGCCCGAGTGGTCCGTCGAGCCAACCCGCGTAATTCTGGCTTTCGAGGTGCGAGCCCGTCAGCAGACGGCGGCCAGGACCCGGTGCCAAACCATAGATGTTACCGATGCCATCGATCGTGGCGTTGAGTCCGGCGTCGGCCATGCGCGCGGCAAACCAGCGGCAAGCCGCGTTGTGTTCTGGTGAGAGCGAAGGTCGATGCACGCCCGTCTCATAGGCACCGAATGCGCGCAGGTCGTTCAGATCTCGTAGGACGCGCGCAGCATCGATGGAGTGCATGGGTAGAGTCCTACGCAAGGAGAAGGTAATCGGCCAGGTGAGGCTACTGCGGGACGCCCGGTTCACGCCAGCAGCATCGGCCAGCGATCGATGTCCGGCGTCCTTTGTATGATGAATTTATCTTTGATTGTCGCGTGGCAGATATTCTTGCGGAGTGGCACATGATAACGAGGCAAGACCGTGACAGCACTCCAGAACCCTATCCGGGTGGACGTCGACCCCACTGCCAACCCTGCCCGCTTTTGCCGCCAGCGGAGCTCCGGACCCGCTCTTGTGGACCGTCATGTGCACGCGTGTTTGTCGCAGGAATTGTGCGACATTCTGCGGCTTGCCGGCGTGTCGGGCAGCATTGTCAATGTGCTCGCTACTGGCAATCGTCAGGAGCTGCGCGCAGCCCTGCCCACGTATCTGCCGCCGAGGTCCGTGCTTCTTCCAGGCTTGGTTTGCCAGATCTCCCAGGACGCGGGCATTCCGGCGAAACTGATTTCTAATCTGACCGGATTATATGCCCTGTTGGCCTTTGCGGCCTCGGCGACGACCGCGCACATTGCCCCGCTGGAACCAGGGCGCGGCGCGCGGGTCATCGGTAACGACACGCTTGTCGAAGCCTGGCAGACCGCAGCAGTACAGGGGATTGCGGTTCTGGCAGAGTTCACCGCCTGCGTGCCGCCAACGGTTACCGACCCCGATCCGGCAGTCATTCGCATCACTGAAGTGTTGCGCGGCGTTGCGCTCGGGCGCTGGCCCTGTGTTCGGATCGACGGCGCCGTTATCGTGCCGGGCTGGATCGAGCGGCGCAACCAGCAGCGGCGCGACGTCAGCATCCCCGCGCAACTCCAAGCCAATGGCGATTTGCAACGCATCAGGGTGCGCGATATTTCGGCGGGGGGGATCGGTATTGAAGGCGATAACACACTTCGACCCGGCGACAAGGTCAGTATCAAACTTGATTGCGGTGCACAGGTGCCAGGGGTCACGATGTGGAGCCGCGATGGACGCGCAGGCGTGAAGCTCGACGCCCATTCGCAGAATTCGATGGCGTTGGATTGATTATCAGACAATCCCACTGAAGCCGACCCCCTTGGGCAGGAAGCAGAATGTCTCCCGCCATTCGATGGCCTCGCCCGAGACCGATCGAGACGTACGTTCGATGCGCAGCACAGCGGTTGCCGGCGCGACTCCCAAAGCATGCGCCGTTTCGCTGGTCGCCAGGGCAATCGAAAGTTGCTCGGTGCTATTTGCGATTCTGATGCCGAAATAGTCGGCAAAGTATTCATACAGGTTGCAGGGCAACTCGGCGGCGCAATCGAAATCGAAGAACACGTGCTGCGGCAGAGCGATACGATCGAGAGCCCGCACTCCGTTGGCGAAGGTTCGACGCCGCGTAATCTCGATCACGGCCTGGGTTGCCGTCAAACTCAGCGCTGTGCTTCCAAGCGGATGGCCTACCCGGATCTCGTTGACCAGTGTCTCGGTCGCCACCTCCTGCACTTCAGGCGACAGCCCGTACAATATGCTTACGGCTTCCGTCGATGCGATTGTACTATCGCGCGAGACAAAAGTGCCGCGACCCTGTTTGCGCGTGACGATTCGGGCTGCTTCCAAGCCCTCGACCGCCTTGCGGATCGTTCCAATGCTGACGCCGAATTCTCGCGCCAGATCGAACTCGTTCGGCAATACTTGGCCATGCTGCCATTCCTTGCGCACGATGCGCTCGAGCAGACGATCGCGCACTTGCGCATATAATGGTTGGGCTATGACACCGGCGCGGCCCATCGGTTGTGATTTCACTGGTTGTCCCCCAGGCAAGCGAGAAACCTGCAATGTTCGAAGGGCAAGCAACGCAGTCCGCCCATCGACTCAACGCGCTTCGTAATAGCTGAGACTAGGCATAATTACAACTTTTGATTGTAATCAATAGTTTTACACACGTGAGCTTGCTGTGCACGACATTGCCGGTGACTTGACCCGAGGGCGCCGCCGGGGCGTATGGGCGGTGCTGATTAGCAGCTGCCAAAGGACCTGCCATGACCACGCCGCGCATCGTGTTGCACCAGGGCGATCTGCCGGCCAATGTGCTCTTCGACACGTCGGTGGCAATCGACACCGAAACGCTGGGATTGAAGCCTCATCGCGACAGGCTTTGTCTCGTGCAGCTGTCGGCCGGAGACAACACTGTTCATCTTGTGCAGATCGCAGCGGGGCAGACCGCCGCACCACGCCTGCAGACGCTGCTGGCCGACCTTAAGGTGCTGAAGATCTTCCACTTTGCTCGATTCGACATTGCCATGCTGCAACGTCATCTCGGCGTTGTCACACGCCCGGTTTACTGCACCAAGATTGCTTCGAAGCTTACGCGCACCTATACCGACCGTCACGGGTTGAAGGATTTGTCGGCTGAACTCCTCGGCCTTGAGATGTCGAAGCAGCAGCAAAGCTCCGATTGGGGAGCACCGACGCTGACCGACCAGCAGTTAGCCTATGCTGCCTCAGATGTCGTGCATCTGCATGCCCTGAAGGCCCGCCTCGATGCGATGCTGACACGGGAAGGCCGGACGGCAGCGGCAACCGCATGCTTTGCTTTCCTTGGGACGCGCGCCAGCCTCGATCTGCAAGGCTTCGAAGATATGGACGTATTCAGCCATTAACTGGTTTGTAAAACGTCCTAATTGCACCCAATTTGGGGGCAACGTGAACGTAGTGGTCTGTTTTTAATCTGGATTGTCTAGTCGATGGTGCTGCAAGCTTGAACCCTACCGTACACGGCTCGGTTCGATCCGCTTCGGACGTGATCGCCATCACGGTCGACCGGGCACGTTCATTTCGCCAGGCGCGACGACACACTGTGCTGGTGCGGGCGCTTCGGCTGACGTTGCCGCTGGCCGCGGTGCTGTCGCTGGCGAGTTACAGCATGGGCGTGAGCGTCAGATTTAAAGCCGGCAGCGGTAACCTCACGACGGGCCCTGTCGCGTTTTCGACGGATAGCCTGACAATGTTGAACCCTCGTTACGAAGGGTTCAACAAGGACGGCAGCAAGTACATAGTGACAGCGACAAATGCGGTGCAGGATTGGCAACAGCAAGGCCCAGTGGCGCTAAACGAGATCTCAGGTCAGCTGGTGCAAATCAACCAAAACGTCGTCAGGCTTATCTCCAAGCGCGGTAGCTTCGACAACAAATCAAATCAGCTCGAGCTCATGGACAATATCAGAATCCGTGGCGACGACGGCATGCGTGCCGACCTGTCTCGGGCGACATTTTTTTTGAAGGAAAGTCGTATTGTCTCGAAGGAGCCGGTCGCTATCGACATGGCAGCGGGTCAAATCCGCGCCAACGAAATGGAATTGCTGCAATCGGTGCGCCAGGCGATTTTCGGCAACGGGGTGCGCACGCGGCTGCGGCCCGAGCCAAGAGCGGCGGCACCTGCTCCGGCGGCAATCCAGGCGAGTCCCAACCGCACTATCGAAGCGTCTGATTCGCCTGTCGATGTGGAGTCACACACGCTGCGGATTGACGACAGCAAGAAAACGGCCGTTTTCACCGGCGATGTGATTGCGCGACAAGGTGAAGCCACGCTGCGCACCCAGGAACTCGAAGCTCAATACCAGGGGGCCCCGCTTGGCATGCCTGGCGCACAGCCGGTCCCGAACAGCGCTGCGCCTACAACTGGCAGCCTGACGCGATTGATCACCAGGAGCGACGTGGTCCTGACCAACGGGGTCGACCGCGTAACGAGCAATGCTGCCGACTTCGACGCAGTCAAAGAGACAGCCATTTTGCAAGGCAATGTCGTCGTTACAAAGGACCGGAATGTGCTGCGCGGCAACCGCCTTGCGCTTGATCAAAAGGCGGGCACAACGCGGTTGTCTAGTCCGGCTGAGGCAGGTCTCGCCGCAGGCCGAATCTCAGCAAGATTTTATCAGGCGGCCGGCAGTCCCGGGCAACCCATGGCCAAGAAATCCGATCCCGCCGCCGCGGGCGACGCGTCCGGCCTGGTGTTCCACACCGACCCGAACGCCCCAATCGATATCGATGCTGACACACTCGATGTGCTCGATAAGTCCAAGACGGCGACCTTTCGGGGCGCTGTGCGCGCGGTGCAGGGCGACTTCGCCATCCGCACTATGGAATTGATCGCGACCTACAGCGGCGACGCGGGTCTGACCACTGCCGCGGCAGGCAGCGCCAAGCAGCCAGCCGCCCAACTGCAACGTGTGCGAGCCAACCAGCACGTCGAGATTACATCGTCGAACGGCCAAAGCGCCACCGGCGACTGGGCTGAGTTCGATGTCAACGGAAATAGAATTGTGATTGGCGGCAAGGTGGCATTGAAACGTGACGGGAGCGTCGTCTACGGGCCCAAGGCGATCATCGACATGACGACGGGCGTGGCATACATGGAGCATGACGCTCGCGTGGCGGGGCCTGCCATATCGCGGTCACCGACCGAGCAGCGTGCACCTTACGCGCTTCCCGACCTGCCCGCAAAAAAACCGCTCGTCAAGGCGCCCGAGGTACCAGCGTTCGCGACCGATCCCAACGCCTGCCCACCCGGGCGGCAATGCGCCGTGTTGGACCCGAAATCTGTTGCGGGTGCAAAACCAGACCCTGGAAAAGAGGCAGCTAGGGTGCCAAAGACGAGCAGGCCCGAGAGCGGCGCACCTGGCTGGAATTCGACCACGAACAGAGCAAATTGACGACGACACGAAACCTTCGAGATCGCGCTTGAAACTGTTCACATTCGGACCGAAGGCCAGACGCGCAGCCTCAACCGAGCCGGCGACCGCGCGTCACCAGGACAACTTCGACATTGACGACCACGGCGATCAGAAGCAGCGCGTGGAACCCCATGCCGCCGACGGATGGCTTACTGTCCACGACGTAAAAAAATCCTACGGCCGTCGCATGGTCGTCAAGGGCGTGACGCTCGCCCTCGGTCGCGGTGAATCCGTTGGCCTCCTAGGTCCGAATGGTGCCGGCAAGACCACCGTATTCTACATGATCACTGGGCTGGTTCCAGCCGACTCGGGCCGTATCACCATCGACGGCCGCGACGTGACGAAACTGCCGATGTACCGTCGCGCCCGGCTCGGCATTGGCTACCTGCCGCAGGAAGCATCGATCTTTCGCGGCCTTACCGTCGAACAGAACATCATGGCCGTGCTCGAACTGGTTGAGCCTGACAAGAGGTCGCGGCGCGAGCAGCTCGACAGCCTGCTTGAGGAATTTCGGATCACGCGACTGCGCAAGTCCCCGGCTCTTGCGCTATCGGGCGGTGAGCGGCGGCGTTGCGAGATTGCCCGTGCGCTGGCGTCCAGACCTTCGTTTATGCTGCTGGACGAGCCATTTGCCGGTATCGATCCGATAGCGGTCGGCGATATTCAGCAGTTGGTGCGCCACTTGACCGAACGCGGCATCGGGGTACTGATCACCGATCACAACGTGCGCGAGACGCTGAGTCTCAGCGATCGCGCGTACATATTCTACGATGGTCAAATTCTGACACAAGGTAAGCCTCAAGAAATCATAGCGAACGAAGACGTGCGGCGGGTCTACCTGGGGGACATGTTCGGTTAAGGCACCGTACTTAAACCTGAGACCTGACGTTAACCGACGCAAGGTACAGGTTATGGCGCTCTCGGCACGCCTCGAGCTAAGGCAGGGCCAGCAGCTGGTGATGACACCACAGCTGCAGCAGGCGATCCGTCTCTTGCAGTTGTCCAACATGGAGCTGAACGCCTTCGTCGAGCAGGAACTCGAGCGCAATCCCTTATTGGAGCGCGATGAGAACAGCGAGACACCGGCCCACCGCACGATTGATAGCGATGGCGAACCGGCGACGGGATCTCAGGCTGCCGAGCCTGAGCGGGTTCTCGATCTGGCCAAAGCGGACGTCGATACCACGGCCGCGCTCGATAGCGATTATGGCGACATATATCCTGACGCCACCATCATCGAGCGGCAAGTAGAGATGCGCTGCGGCCCTGACCTCGGCGGAGCGAATTGGTCGAATGTGCGTAATGGAAGTCTCGGCGGGGACGATGACAACAACTTGGAGACCTTCATCGCCGCCGAGGTGTCTCTCAAGGACCATTTGGCGGCGCAGATGCACATGGCGTTGCGCGACCCGGCTGACAGGCTGATCGGGCACTACCTGGTCGATCTGCTGGACGATGCCGGCTACCTCAACGCCGATCTCGAACTCCTGTCCGGCAAGCTCGGCTGTACATTGAACACAGCCGAACGAGTCCTTGGCGTCATGCAGACCTTCGATCCTCCGGGCGTGTTCGCTCGCAGCTTGTCAGAGTGTCTGGCCCTTCAATTGAAAGACCGCAATCGCTTCGATCCTTTGATCAGCCGCCTGCTTGATCATCTAGAACTGTTGGGCGCGCATAACATCGCCGCATTGAAGCGCGCAGTCGGCGTCGACATGGATGAACTGGCAGACATGATTGGCGAGTTGAAGAAGCTCAACCCCAAGCCGGGATTAACCTTTGGCACGATACAGATGCAGCCCGTCGTGCCCGACGTGTTGGTCCGCGCGGCCCAGGACGGCAGTTGGTTTGTCGAACTGAACAGCGACACCTTGCCCCGCGTGCTTGTCAATCGCAGTTATTACGCGCGCGTTTCGAAATCAACACGGTCGGCCCAGGACAAGGATTACCTGATCGACTGCCTGCAGACGGCCAACTGGCTGACCAAGAGCCTCGATCAGCGTGCCCGTACGATTCTGCGGGTCGCCGAAGAGATCGTGCGGCAGCAGGACGGCTTCTTCGCACACGGTGTGCAACATCTACGTCCGCTCAATCTCCGCACGGTCGCGGATGCTATCAAGATGCATGAATCGACGGTCAGCCGCGTGACGTCCAACAAGTACATCGCCACACCACGCGGCATCTTCGAGCTAAAATACTTTTTTACCTCCGCCATCGCTTCATCGAGCGAGGGCGAGTCTCACTCTTCTGAAACAGTGAGACACCGCATCAAGCAGCTGATCGATGCTGAAACTGCGGACGGCGTGCTGTCGGATGACAAACTCGTGGAACGATTGAAGGACGCCGGCATTGATATCGCGCGCCGCACGGTCGCGAAATACCGCGAGGCCATGCGTATAGCCTCGTCGGTTCAACGGCGACGCGAGAAGCGTATGAATTTGCAGATGAAGCGCCCGGTTAATCGCTGCTCGTCGCAGTTAAACAACCGGCACCAGGTTAATTGACAGCGCCGCGACCGCGGAGTTACCTTTTTAGGACTCGGTTTGGGTGCTTGTTTCGCTCTCAAGGATCGAAGGCATGGCAATCCAGGTCACGGGCAAAAACATTGGCGCCGGAGAAGCTTATCAGGTCTATGTGACCGACAAGATCACCGATGTTCTCGACAAGTACATTGGTCCGGAACTTTCGGGCCACGTGCGGGTAGAGAAGTCTAAGACCGGATTTCGGACCGACTGCTCGCTCAGATTGCGCACCGGGCTGTTGATCGAATCGCACGGCGAAGGCATCGATGCCTATGCCAGCGCCGATGCCGCGATAGAGCGCCTCGACAAACGGGTCCGGCGCTACAAGCGCCGCCTCAAAAGCCACCATCATGGCGAAGACGAAACGCTACGCCGCTCCACTGCACTCAGCAATTATGTGGTCCGTATCGAGGAAGACGATTCAGCTGCGGCGGAGGGCGAGGGACCGGTGATTGTCGCTGAAACCGAAGGTTCCCTGCAGGAAATGACGGTCAGGGAAGCGGTGATGCAACTGGACTTGACGGACCACGCGTTTCTGCTATTTCGCAATGCAGCGCACGGCCGGATCAGTGTCGTGCATCGTCGGTCGGACGGCAATATCGGCTGGATAGACCCTAAAGCGGACGCGCCAACGGGCACCAGCGCTGAAGCTAGGGACGACGAGGGCAGCACCCTCAACGGCGCTGGCAAATCGCACAAGCGGTAATGGAAGCGCGTGCGCACGGCGGTCATCGCGCATAGGGAACTACGATCGATGAACTTCGGGGATCTGGTGTCAATCGAGGGGGTTATCCCTTCGCTAAGAGCGAGCGACAAGAAACACGCGTTGCAGGAAGTCAGCGGCCGCGCCGCAGAGTTGACCGGGCTCGGCGCCCGTGACGTTTTTGACGCATTGCTGCAGCGCGAGCGCCTGGGTTCAACCGGCTTCGGACAAGGCATTGCCATTCCCCACGTCAAGTTTCGATCGCTGACGGCGATTGTTTGCGTATTTGCACGCTTGGCCGAGCCAATCCCGTTCGACGCGCCCGATGATGAGCCTGTCGACCTGATCTTCCTGCTGCTGGGGCCGGAGCATGCGAGCGGCGATCACCTGAAGGCGCTGGCGCGCATTTCGCGACTGGTGCGCGATCCGCGCGCGCTTGAGCGGCTGCGTGCGTCGGACGATAAAGCCGCCCTGTTTGCCGTCTTGACGGAACCCGCGGCATCGCACGCCGCGTAACAGGAGTTTGAATTGTGACCGGCATCCGCGACGGATTGATCGAGTTGTATTCGACACGCGCCACCGGCCGCTATGGCCTGTCCGACGTCAACCAATTGCAGCACGCGTTGCAGGCGGCACAGTTGGCCCGCCAGCAGGGCGAGCCAACATCGCTGGTCACTGCCGCATTGCTGCACGACATCGGACACATGGTGCACGAGCTCGGTGAGAACCCCGCGGCTGAAGGCGTCGACGATGCCCATGAGGATTTGGGCGCCGAGTGGCTGAAGCAGCACT
Source organism: Hyphomicrobiaceae bacterium (assembly GCA_041745515.1). Taxonomy (GTDB): domain Bacteria; phylum Pseudomonadota; class Alphaproteobacteria; order Rhizobiales; family Hyphomicrobiaceae; genus JAKFWF01. The sequence continues at coordinate 30,034 of JBGTIU010000098.1, forward strand.
TCGGCTCGGAAGTCACTGAGCCGGTGCGTCTGCACGTGCCGGCCAAACGCTATCTGTGCGCGATCGATGCGACGTATTTCGGCAAACTGTCGGAAGATAGTGTGCTTTCGCTGGGACTGCAGGGTGGGCCGATGTCGGCGGCCGAGATTGCGGAATTCGAGTGTTTGCCGCATTGGCGGGAAGCCGTGCGCCTGCGTCGCATCGATGATTCGGCGAAGGATCCGTTGGCCATCACCCCTTCCCTTTCTGACTTCGCCAAGGATATCGATGCGGTGCTGAAGGCCGCCGGCAAATGAGGTTCCTGCGGAACCGCCTGTTTCAGTTGTGCGTTCGCTCTGATAGATCCTGCTCACTGTTAAATTATTCGCGACTGAAACACTTTGACGTCTGGATCGCATGAAATTCACGCTCGCTTGGCTGAAGGACCACCTCGACACAACAGCGTCTCTTGGAGCCATCACCGACACGTTGACATCGCTTGGGCTTGAGCTCGAGCGCGTTAATGATCCGGGCGAGAAGCTCGGCGCATTCACGATCGCTCGCGTGATCGAGGCCAAACCGCATCCGAACGCCGATCGGTTGCGGGTCTGCCAGGTCGAAGTCGCGCCCGGTCGGCCTGCCGTCGAAGTCGTATGCGGTGCACCGAACGCCCGCACCGGCATGATTGGGGTGTTTGCTGCCGTCGGCACTTTCATCCCCGGCACCGGTATCACCCTCGACAAGCGTCCGGTACGCGGCGTCGTGTCGAACGGCATGCTGCTGTCAGAACGCGAACTCGAACTGTCGGACGCGCACGACGGCATTATCGAGCTGCCGCCAGAGATGGCAGCCCAGGTCGGCCGGCGCTACGTCGATGCGGTCGGACTCGATGATGCCGTTATCGAGGTCAAGCTGACGCCAAACCGGCCCGACTGCACCGGCGTGCGCGGTATTGCGCGCGATCTCGCTGCCGTTGGCTTGGGCAGCTTGAAGCCCGAGCCGAAGCTGCAGACGATCGAAGGCACCTTCGACTGCCCGGTCGACATTAGACTTGAATTCGCGGGCGACGCGGCGCGCGCCTGTCCAATTTTTGCCGGCCGTTATGTACGCGGTGTCACGAACGGTCCGTCTCCAGATTGGCTGCAGGCGCGTTTGCGAGCCGTCGGTCTGCGCCCGATCTCGGCGCTTGTCGACGTGACCAACTATGTGTCGCTCGATCGTGGACGGCCGCTTCACGTCTATGACGCCGACAAGCTCAAAGGTCCGATCCGCGCTCGACTAGGCGTTAGGGGCGAGGCGTTTCTGGCGCTCGACGGCAAGACCTATGCCCTCGACGGCAGCATGTGTGTCATCGCCGATAACAGCGGCCCATTGGGCCTGGGCGGCATCATCGGCGGCGACAGCACGGGGTGCTCGGCAACGACCCGCAATGTGCTGATTGAATGCGCTTATTTCGATCCACTTCGCACCGCCGCAACCGGACGCAAATGCGGCATCCAGAGTGACGCGCGCTATCGCTTCGAGCGCGGCGTCGACCCCGCCTATATCGGCGGCGGCCTCGATCTCGGCACCGATATGATTATGACGTTGTGCGGCGGCGCACCGTCGAAAGCACGGATCGCCGGTACGGCGCCTTTGGCCAGGACCGAGATCGCATTCGACTTCGGACGTATCCAAAAGCTGTCGGGAATGCCTGTGAAAGATGCAGACAGCCGTCGAATTCTTGAAGCTCTCGGGTTTAGGATCAAAAACGGCACGGCAAAGGCTACGATGATTACCGCGCCGAGCTGGCGGCCGGACGTGCATGGGTCTGCGGACCTTGTCGAGGAAGTGATACGCGTGATCGGGCTTGATAGAATTCAGCCCGCGCCAATGCCGCGCACGCGTGGCGTCACCGCGGCCGTGCTGACCGGGCAA
>JBGTIU010000099.1:0-3532 GCA_041745515.1 Hyphomicrobiaceae bacterium
ACGGCATCAGTTGTGCCAGAATGAGGTTGTTGCAAATCTCAGACAAGGGAGCCGTCCGTGAACCAGATTATCCGAGTTGGAATGGATACGTCGAAGCATTTTTTTCAGCTGCACGGTGTTGATGCCGCCGAGCTGCCAGTATTGCGCAGGCAGCTGCGGCGCAACGAGGTGCTGGCTTTTTTTGCCAAGCAATCATCGACCGTGATCGGAATGGAGGCCTGCGGCGCCGGACATTACTGGGCACGGGAGTTGCGCAAGCTTGGACACGAGGTGAAGCTGATCGCGCCGCAGCATGTGAAGGCTTACATCAAACGTAACAAGAACGATGGGCGCGATGCCGAAGGGCTGTGTGAGGCGATGAGCCGGCCGACGATGCAGTTTGTGCCGGTGAAGAGCGAGGAGCAGCAGGCGGCGCTGATGCTGATAGGAGTTCGTCAGCAACTGATGACCAGGCGAACCCAGCTCAGCAACGCCATCCGGGGTTATGCGGCGGAGTTCGGCTTGATCACAGCAAAGGGTCTCGTCAAGGTAGAGCCGCTGTTGGCGCAGATCGCCCAGGATGAAAGCCTGCCGGCGCTGGCGCGCGAGATGTTTGCGCTGCAGGGCCGCGACTACGCGCGATTGCAGGTCGAATTGAAGGCCGTCGAGGCCCGGCTGATGGCCTGGCACCGCGCCAATGCCGATAGTTGCCGCTTGGCAAAGATTCCGAGTATCGGGCTGATCGGCGCCACGGCGTTGGTCATGAAAGCGCCCGATCCCGGACTGTACCCCTCGGGTCGACACTTTGCGGCCTGGATCGGGCTGACGCCGAAGGATCATTCCACCGCCGGCAAGACCCGGCTCGGCAAGATTACCCGCGCCGGCGATGAGATGCTGCGCAGCGTGCTGGTGGCGGGAGCCACCTCCGTGATCCAGCAGGCGAAGAAGGGCCGCGGCCGTCCGTCGCCCTGGCTCGTTGCGTTGCTGGCGCGCAAGCCGCCGAAGCTTGCAGCGGTGGCGCTCGCCAACAAGACGGCCCGCATTGCCTGGAAGCTGCTGACGACGGGCGAGAGTTACGACGGCGCGCGCATGCCTGTGGCATCAAAGCCCGCCGCCTAAGAGATCAACGGGTTGGTCGTTCCAACCGGTTGAGCCGGAGCTGCAAAAGGAGACAGATGGTAGGATCGATCGATCCGACGTTGCGAGACAATCCGTGGGACCCATTGGCCTGCAGAGGTCGCTGGAGTGTTTGGAACTCGCATCGCGGAAAACCATCTTGGCCAGCGGTCTACCAACCGCACCAACAGGCCGGACATATGGATGCAAGCGATCCGATCAGACCATCGAAAAACTCTTGCGGCACGGGGGCCGTCCACATATGGGTCCCGGCGTTCCGCAGGGACGACATGCGGAAAGAAAGTTCCGAACGCTCAAATCTTGCCGGAAACTTCCTTCTGCACCCGGTTGGCCATCTCGATCAGCCGTTTCCACGCCCGCTCCAGAAACGACATCATGCGGTCCATGTCGCGGTCGCTCGGCAGCGGAATCTCGATCTTGCGCTCGCCCTCGGCCACCTTCGGGTCGGGCTTTTTCAGCGAATCGGTCTTGGGCAAGGTTTCGTCGATCTTGCCGGTGACGGTGGGCGCGCGCGCCGCCAGTTCGGCCTTCAATCTTTCATTGTCGGCCTGCAGCCGGCCGATTTCCGCATCCAGCGCCGCGCGTTCGTCGGGCACGGCGTAGCAGGCCCAGCCGGCGGCGCCATTGCTGCAGGTCGACACCGCACCGGTTCTGGTATCCAGCCGGATCACGCCGGTGCCGACCGTCGACATCGAATAACGGCCCTTCTCGCTGTCCGGCATCGCTTGCGCCGCAGCGGCGCCGATTCCGGCAAGGGAGCCGGCGAGGCCGAAAATCACCGCGCCGGCTGCGATTGCTGTGGAGAACTTCGAGGGCGATGTCGCTGCGCTCATGGGATCGCTCCACCTCAAGACCGATGGACCGTCAAGGTCCTCTTTCCTGATCCTACACCTGCGACCTATAGGGCGCGCGGCCGGATTTCAACGCGTCGGCGAGCAATTCGATGCGGTCCTGCCCCCAGAATACCTCGCCATCGAACACGTAGACCGGCGATCCGAACACGTCCGCCGCCAGCGCATCCTGGCGGTTTTGCTCGTAGATCGCACCGATCTCGTCGGATCCCGAACGTTCCACCAGTTGCCTGCCCGGCAGCCCGGAATCGTCGGCCAGTTTGATCAGGGTGGCCAGATCGGTCAGGTTGAGCTGGTCTTCCCATACCGCGGCGAAAGCCCGCCGCAGATAGGGGTCGGGATCGTGGCCGGCCTCCAGCGCCGCAATCACCACACCATCGGCGAGCCGCGCGTTGAACGGCCAGTTCGCCGGCTGCAGGTTGAAATTCAGGCCGCGCTTGTCGCGCCAGCGCTGCAATTCGACCATCCGGTAACGCTGCCGCACCGGATGACGCTTCATCAGCGGCAGGCCGCCCGTCTCGGAGAACAGGTCGACCAGCACCACCGGCTTGTGATTCACCTTGAGATCCCAGGTATCTGCGACTTCCCGGAACAATTTGTGCCCGATATAGGCCCACGGGGACTGGAACGAAAAATAGTAATCGACCTGACGCGGCATGCGGTCTCCGGATGGGAATGGCTGTCAGCGGGCATCCCAACAGACCCGCCGACGCCGTGCAAGATCAGTTGAGGTCGGCTGAGATCGCGGTTAGCTATTGCAGTGCGGCGACAGCTCGGTCGCCGATCCCGCGCTGATTGAATAAACCGATATATATCAATGCACTAACTGGTTACGACGCAATCTTGACTTGGTTAGGTGCGCTCAGTATGGTCCGCGCGGCTTTTGAGGGTGACGGGGCGTAATTTCCATCCACCGCAGGTTCGTTTGGGCTCCACAGCATGGCTGAAGGCACGAACGACGAGCGCAATGGAAGTCGCGATAAATCGCCCGACGAAGCCGCGCTTTCCGCAAGGCTCGGAAGTCTGGATCAGCGGTTGTCCGAAGTCAGGGACAGCCGAAAAATCGGGATTGACCCGTCCGGAAGTGAGCAGGCTCAGGCCAGGGCATCCGCCATGGCCATGGGGCTTCGCCTCTCCTCCGAACTGGTTGCCGGAGTTCTTGTCGGAGCGGGTCTCGGCTGGGGTTTCGATCGCCTGCTGTCGACTTCGCCATGGGGCCTCATCGTATTCTTGCTGCTTGGCTTTACCGCCGGCGTGATCAATGTGATGCGGACCGCGGGCGTGATGTCGAAGCAGTCTGAACGGCTCTGACGCGGGCATTTCGAAGCGCAACTGAACGTTCGACGCGATCCCTGGAGATCGCGAAACCGATAGACTGAGAGACGCATGGCCGCCGATCCAATTCACCAGTTCGAGATCACCAAGCTCTTCACCATCGGTCACATCGGCGGACAAGAAATCGCGTTCACCAATTCGTCGGCGTACATGTTCCTGACGGTGGCGGTGATCTCGCTGCTGATGCTCGGCACCGGCCGGCAACTGATCCCGGGCCGCATGCAGTCGGT
>JBGTIU010000100.1:0-32783 GCA_041745515.1 Hyphomicrobiaceae bacterium
GGAACTCAGATCGCGGATTGCTGGATTTGATTGAACGCCTCCTCTCTCCCCCGCATTCCCGGCCGAGCCGGCCCCGCATCGGATGGAAGCCACGGCGCCGGGTCCGGCGAGGGCCGGGATCCTTACGTGTCGCGGGTTTGCGCGGTGTCTCACCGCGACGGATAAAGATCCCGGACAACCGCGCCTCCCTATGGTCGACGCGGTTTCCGGGAACGCGGGAATTGGGAGTTGAGGTGGCTCGAGAAATAAACCGGACAGTAGTGGGCCAAGCCCGAGGATGACTGCGTTGGGTAGGTGAGAGCGGTGGACTAGCCCGAGGACAATACCCATTGGGGGCGACTTCAGCCCAAGCAGATCTCGTAGAGTGTCTCTACTAATTTGATTCGCAAGTGAAAAATCATTTCTTGGAGCAACGAATCAGCGCTCGGAGCTTTTGCTCGAAATCACAATAACTATCGCAGTTTGATCAAGGCGCTCCAAATGCTCGAATCGAAATTCGTTGCCTGAATGCCACGATACCAGCGTTAAAACTCCCACACCGCACCTTCGTTGTTTACCTCTCGTTAAGCGATGCGGTACGACTACCCCAGCCAAGAGAGATAGGGGCGGGGGGGTCTTCCAACCCTGAGCAGATCGATCAGGCGATTTGAGTGCTTTAGCGGCGTACCGATCAATGGTGGTTGTGTACCCAGTAGTGTTAGTCCAACGGAGATGTTCATATGAACGGGGGACTGTTCAAGTCAGCTAGCCGCTTCGCGCTTGTCGCTGCGGCCGGTATTGTAGCGGGTGGCGTTGCCGCCCAAGCCGCCGATCTCGGCGGTAATTGCTGCGCGGATCTCGAAGAGCGCGTAGCCGAACTAGAAGCAACGACCGCCCGCAAGGGCAACCGCAAGGTCAAGCTGACCGTGTCGGGTCAAGTCAACGAAGCCGTCATGTTCTGGGATGATGGCACCGAGCAGAATGCCTACGTCGTCTCGAACAACATGAGCCGTACGCGCTTCCGTTTCGTCGGCGATGCCAAGATCAACGCCGACTGGTCGGCCGGGTATCTGCTTGAGATCGGCGTGCGTTACGCCAACTCCGGCAACCGTACCCAGGGCACCAACCTTGCTGGTGGTGAGTCCAACTCGCTCGACATCCGGCACAGCGCTTGGTGGCTCGACAACAAGAACCTTGGTCGCGTTTGGGTCGGTGAGACCTCGAGTGCGACCGACGGCATCACGGAAATCAACCTCTCCAACGCCATCACGGGCGGCATCGACGCTTCGGCTTGGCAGGGCGGTTTCTTGCTGCGCAATACCACCGGTACGCTTTCCGCCCTGAGATGGAACGATGTGACGCCGAGCCAAAACGGTGCCTGGGGCGTTGGGGAAGGTGATCGCAACAACGTCGTCAAGTATGTGTCTCCAACCTTCGCGGGTTTGACCTTCCAGGCCGCCTGGGGTGAAGACGACCAGTGGGACGCTGCGCTGCGCTACGCCGGCGAGTTCAATAGCATCCGCGTCGCGGCCGGCATCGGTTACCGTCAGATCAACGACAACTTCATTAAGAATGGCGGCGACGGTCCACGGTGTGCTGACCTGAGCACGTCTGCTCAGGTGAGCGCCGTCGACTGCGATACCCTCGGCATTTCGGGTAGCATCATGCACGTGCCGACAGGTCTCTACGTTCACGGTGCGTGGGGCCGGTTGGAGGATAGCAACCGCAAGGCAGTGCTTGGTGCAGCCGCGAAGGACGAAGAGACCAGCTGGTACGTTCAGGCTGGTATCGAGCAGAACTGGTTCGGCATTGGCAAAACCACGATCTTCGGCGAGTACGGCGACTATGAAGCCGGATCGGGCCTGGGTGCCAACGGTAACAATCCTGGCACTGTGGCGTTCTCCGTCAGCAGCACGAGCGGCGGTGCCGCCACGTCGCTGAGCGGTACGCGGTTCCAGTCGGCGGATACGACAGTCTGGGGCCTGGGCATAACGCAGTCGATCGATGCAGCGGCCATGGACTTTTACCTCGGCTACAAGCACTTCGAAGTCGACATTAACGGCGTACAGGCCACAACGGGAACTTCGACGTCAGCCGGAACGACCGTGAAGCGGTCGCAAGAGTTCGACGCAGTCGTCATGGGCGCGATCATCCGCTTCTGATTGACCACTCTCTCTGTTGGACACGAAAAGGGCCGCTTCACAGCGGCCCTTTTTGCGTGGGTGCAACGTCATCCCGGCGAAGGCCGGGACCCACGACAAGTCAAGCGGCACCCCTACCCGCGTTCGCGATTTTTATCGGCAGGACCGAAAGCGATCGCTCCGGTTAGCGGGTCGAATAAGTTCAGCCACTCGGGATTAAAGCTCAGGATCAACCGGATTTTCCAGGCCCGCCGCCATTCCTTGATTTGCTTTTCGCGCCGGATTGCTTCGGCCATGCTGTTGTGCATCTCGTAGTAGACTAGAAGTTTAACATTGTAGCGTTTGCTGAAGCCTTCGAAGAGTCCTTGCACATGCTCGCTCATCCGGCCGTGCAGATCACTGGTGACGCCGGTGTACAGCACACCGTTCGGCCCGCTCGCCGCGATATAGACGCAAGGGTCTTTCATCGATATGCCCCCAACAATGAGCCTGATCGCGCTCCCGCAGTACCAGACAATCTGCCGGTTGTCGTGGGTCCCGGCCTTCGCCGGGATGACGTTGCATTGAGAGCATTTTGCTGGTGACAGGACAGCATTGTCTGCGCGGGGTGACTGCCTTTCTCGCTTTGGGTTTCTGCCACAAACGGATGAACCCCACCCAAGCCCGTCATCCCGGCGAAGGCCGGGACCCACGTTAGCTTCGCCAAGGGTTGTGTCGAGGGACGCAATGCCGGTGCAGCTTGCTGTGTCGAGTTCGACCATTGCATAGCCGAACGGTTGTCGTGGGTCCCGGCCTTCGCCGGGATGACGTTTTTACTCGATACTCCGGCGGGTGACGACAGCACACTCAGCCGCGCGAGGAGCGAGACCGTATGAGCGACGCAGATACCACGAAGAAAATGCCGACTGAGAAGGCCCGCGCCAAGCACGACTGGAGCTCCCTCGATGCTATGACCGAGGAAGAAAAGCTCGCTGCTGCGTTGAGCGATCCAGACGCGCAACCGCTGACGGACGAGGACATGCGCCGGATGAAGCGCATCCCCCGATCAAAGATCATCCGCCGCGCCCTTGGTCTGAGCCAAGAGGATTTCGCGGCGCGGTATCACATTCCGATCGGCACGTTGCGCGACTGGGAGCAGGGCCGCGCCGAGCCGGACCAGGCCGCGCGCGCCTACCTGACCGTGATCGCCCGCGAGCCCGACGTGGTATGCAAGGCGTTGGCGCGCAACGTATCTGCCGCGGAATGACCCGCTCATTCAAGGATACCGTGAAGGCTCGCGCCGAGCGTGATGCAGCATTCCGCGACGCGTTGCTTACCGAAGGCGTGGACGCGCTGCTGTCCGGTTTGATTGAATTCGGTCTGCAAGAGATCCCGACGGGCATTGGGCGGGAGCTGGTGGGTTTGCGTCGCAGACACGGAACTCAACTCGCGGATTGCTGGATTTGATTGAACGCCTCCTCTCTCCCCCGCGTTCCCGGCCGAGCCGGCCCCCGCATCGGATGGAAGCCGCGGTGCTGGGTCCGGCGAGGGCCGGGATCCTTACGTGTCGCAGGTTTGCACGGTGTCTCACCGCGACGGGAAAAGATCCCGGACAACCGCGTCTCCCTTCGGTCGCCGCGGTTTCCGGGAACGCGGGAATATAAGAAGCACGACAAAACAAGGAGCTAGGGTCTGTCCACGATTCAACCAAAACCGGACAGACCCTAATGTCGGCTCCCGCTACCGACCCATGATTTTCGGCGCCTCAGCCGTTACTGGACCCACAACACCTCATTGCGATAACGGAACAGCTTGGCGGGGCGGCCGCCGGTGTTCGAGCGCACGTTGCCGGTGGCTTCGACCAGTCCGCCACTTTCGACCAGCCGACGGAAGTTCTGCTTGTGCAGATGCGGCCCCAGAATGGCCTCGACGGTTTTCTGCAACTCGAACAGCGTGAACTGCTCGTCCATCAGTTCGAACACCACGGGGCGCACTTTGATCCTGGCACGAAGCCGTCCGAACGCCGCGGCCAGCACATGCGCATGGGTCGGATGAAGGAGGTGATTGCTGTTCGGCAGATCGAAGTAGCCGGTGGCTTGCAGAACCTCGAACCGCTTGAGCACACGCTCCTCGTGCCAGGGCGCGCCCTCAAGTCCAAATGCGAAACGGGTACGATCAGCGTCGACCGGTCCATGTGCTGCTTGTCCATTGCCCTTATCCTGCTCGATACGGGCGCGCAGAAATGGCTCGATTGTTGCGGTCAGGATCGCCGGCCGTCCGCGCCGCCAATCCTCCCACGGCGCCAGAGTGTACCAGTTCAGCCACTGGCCACCCGTTGCGGGCAGGCGCTTGCCGATGCGAGCAAGCCCGAGGTAGCCGATCGAAATCCCGGCGTCCTCGGCGATCGAGAATAGTTGTTCTGCACCCCCGAGTTCGATGCCGGCCTGGTCAGCGACCCACGCGCGCAGGCCGGCATCCAAGGTGCCATGGATTTGCGACGTGAATGGCCCTGACGGCAGGCCAAGTCCCGTGCGCCCGCCACCGTTTGCCTTATCGATGACGAATACCTGCGTCTCATCGGCGTCGACCGCGATGATGGCAGCCGTCAGATTGACGCCGGTGCCGGCCACCGGCTGCGCGCTCTTTGTTGACTGTGGTATCGCCCGGATCGAGTCTGCCGTGATGCTCCTGCGCGCATTTGATGATTGCACGATGCTGCCCCTTTGGCTCTCCCGACTCGCCATTCCCGACAAGCGGGCTAGGACGTGAACGTGGCAATTTTTGGGAATCGGCCGGGCGGCAGCCCTGCGCAACCAGCAAGCATCACTCGTAGTGGCTCGGCAGCGTGAACGCCGTGGCCGCGATCGCCATCTGTCCCTGTCCAATGGCGCGCACCGCGTTAATCATGCGGCCATCGCGGTCGAGCGCCGCATCGGCGAGCGCCACCATCAACGCATTCGGGGTGGCCGTCACGGATGCATCGCGGATCGCCTGGGCAATCCGGCTTTCGGTCCCTGGCCGGTTGAGCGTACAAAGGCTGATGAACGCCGCCGCTGTCGAACGGCTGATCCCGGCCCAGCAGTGCACGACCATCGGGCCGTTTCGATTCCAAACCTTCGAGAATGCGATGATCTCGGCAACATGCTCTGTCCGCGCATGGACGAGCCCTTCCTGTGGCATGTTGATGTCGTTGATCGCAATCTTCAGATGTTGCGTCTGTGCAATGTTCGCGGGCGTCTCCAGCATCGTCTGGCCGTTGATCACGGTGATCAGGTGCGCGGCCTCTGCCCGGGCCAGCGTGTCGTGCACGGCGGCAAGCGAACAGACGTGGATGTGCGACGGCTGCGAGAATGACATGAGACAGGGGATACCCGGTTGCAACGTTTCGGGGCAATCGAATTATCTTCAAAGTGCAGCATAGATGACTTTGCGAAGTTCGGCGTATCGGTCCAAAAATCTGTGTTGTGCTTGTCGCGCCGGCAAAGGCGAGATCAATTCCAATCGCGACGCGAGGTCGGGCGGCAGCCCCTCCGCCGGCCCGAAGAATTGCGTCGCCTCCTGCTCATCGAAGCCCGCAAGGCGGATTGCTTCGTGGAATGCCGCGATCCGGTCCGCGTGTTTGATGGCGGTTGTAACGCTGCCGGGAAGCGTCGGCTCGAGGTCGCAGCTCCGGTAGATCGCCTCGAGCAAACGCTGCTCGAACGCCTTGTAGTCGAGTCCGATGGCGGCCTTGAACGGACTGATCAAGTCGCCGACGACGTACTCCGGGGCATCGTGCAGCAGCGCCGCCAATTGCCACTGCGGCTGCCAGCCCGGATTGAGCGCTGAAGCGATCTGTTCGACGAGCACCGAATGCTGGGCGACGGAGAACGCATGCGCGCCTGTGGTCTGACCGTTCCATCGGCTGACACGGGCGAGGCCGTGGGCAATATCCTCGACGGCGATGTCATCGGGCGAAGGGTTCAGCAGATCGAGCCTGCGGCCGGACAACATGCGCTGCCAGGCGCGTTGGTGACCGGTCGAGGAGTCCGGTGTGGCCATGTTTTCATGCAATCCCAATGAGTTCGAACTTGCGTTGCAGGGCAGCGCAAGCTTTATGGCGGTGACATGATACCAGATGGTCGTTGACCATGCCGGTGGCCTGCATGAACGCGTAAAGCGTCGTCGGCCCGACAAAGCGGAAGCCGCGTGCTTTCAAAGCCTTGGACAGCTCTTTCGACAGAACCGTCTCCGACGGCACATCGCCATGCGCCGCGTAGCGGTTGATCCGCGGTCGACCGCCGACAAAGTCCCACAGGAACCGGCTGAGCGTCGTGGTTTCGCGCAAGGCGAGGTAGGCGCGCGCATTGTCGATCGTCGCTTCGATCTTGAGCCGGTTGCGGATGATGCCGGCGTCTGCCAGCAAACGGGCTTTGTCTCTATCACCGTAGTTTGCGATCAGCGCAGGATCGAATCCGTCGAACGCGACGCGAAAATTGTCACGCTTCTTGAGGATGGTCAGCCACGACAGTCCTGACTGAAAGCCTTCGAGGATCAGCTTTTCAAACAACTCCGCATCGGAGGTCTTTGGCACCCCCCACTCGGTGTCGTGATATCGCGTATAGATCGGCTCGTTCATCCCGGGCCACGTGCAACGCTGCAGGTTGGGCATGGTTACGAGCCGGGTGCCGGCTTATTGGCTACGCTGTCGCGGTAGGCATCGAGTGCGGCTGCGTCGACTGCGATCGACCGCCCGGCGACGCTCAGCGCCGGACCCTTGGTCGCGGCTTCGATCGCGCGATCGAGGCGCAGCATGGCGAGCGCCTTTTCACCCTGCACCGAGCCGACGGTGCCGACGACGCCTGCGCCATGCATGATATCAGCGCCGGGCTTGAGGCTGTCTCCGGTAATCCGTACGATGCGCTTGCGGACCACCGTCTTGTTCTGCATGCGGGAAACGACCTCCTGGCCGACATAACAGCCCTTCGTGAACGATACGCCGTTCAACAGGTCGAAGTTGGCTTCATGCGGAAAAGTATCGCCAAGCGGGTAATCGCGACCGCCTTCCGGCACCCTAAGCGCGATGCGGTGGGCGTGGTAGTCAGCCTCGGACGCGGATGGCCGAGGCAGTTCGTCGGCGCGCGATGCCGGCATGATCAGTCGAAAACCCAAGTCGGCATGCCGCGGATCGGCGACGCAAACGACACCGCCCGGCACGCTCGGCGGCACGTCACCCCAGGTGGCGGCAACGGTCATGCCGGCCGACAGGTCGGTCACTATCACAGCCGCCCGCAGCTTGTAGAAGTTCAGTCGCTTGACGAGGTCGGTGGCAGAGCCGCTGGCAACATCGAGTAGGAAAGCTGCGCCGCTCCTGATGATCAAGAACTCGAACAGGATCTTGCCCTGTGGCGTCAGCAAGGCTGCAAGCAGTGCTTCTCCGGGCGCCAGCCGGCCGAGATCGTTGGTGATCATGCTGTCGAGAAATTTGTCTACATCGGCGCCCGAAACTTCGACAATGCCGCGATCAGACAGCAATGTCAGGTTTGTCGGCATATTGAAGAGGGGTCCTATCTGATTTCGACCGCTCTGTTATATAGCTGGCGCGCCCGATGAACATACCGGTGAAACTGCATGGCAGAGTCGTACGATGTCGTGATCCAAGGCGGCACGATCGTCAATCATGATGGCGCCGCCGTAGGCGACATCGGCATCAGCCGCGGTCGGATAGCCGCGATGGGGCAACTTGACGGCGCCAAAGCAGCGACCGTTGTTGCAGCCAAGGGCCTGCACGTGCTGCCTGGGGTGATCGACAGTCAGGTGCATTTCCGAGAGCCAGGCCTCGAACACAAGGAAGATCTCGATACCGGCAGCCGCGCGGCAGTGCTCGGCGGTGTCACCACCGTGTTCGAGATGCCGAATACCAAACCTTTGACGACAACGGCGGAGACCCTTGCGGACAAGGTAGCCAGAGCGCGCCATCGAATGTTCTGCGACTTCGCGTTCTACGTCGGCGGTACGCGCGAGAACATCGGCGATATCCCCGCGTTGGAACGTCTGGAAGGCTCTGCCGGCATCAAGGTGTTCATGGGCTCCTCGACCGGCGATCTGCTGGTGGACGACGATGCCTCGCTGGGTCGCATCATTGCCAGCACCACGCGACGTGCCGCGTTTCACGCCGAGGATGAAGCGCGACTAAATTCCCGCCAGGGTCATCGCATTGCGGGAGATCCTTCATCGCATCCCGTTTGGCGTGACGAGGAGACGGCGATACTGGCGACCCGCAGGCTTGTCAGCCTTGCCGAACGACACCGGCGGCGGGTGCACGTGCTGCACGTTTCGACAGCCGCTGAAATGTCATTCCTTGCCGACAAGCGCGATTGGGCGAGCGTCGAAGTTACCCCGCATCACCTCACGCTCGAGGCGCCGGATTGCTACGCGCGCCTCGGCGCCTATGCGCAGATGAACCCGCCGGTCAGGGACGCGCGTCATCGTGCGGCCATATGGGAAGGTGTCGCATCGGGTGTCGTCGATGTGCTCGGCTCCGATCACGCGCCGCACACACGAGAGGAGAAGGATCATTCCTATCCTGGCTCGCACTCGGGTATGACCGGAGTGCAGACGCTGGTGCCGATCATGCTCGATCACGTCAACACGGGCCGGCTGTCGCTGCAGCGGTTTGTCGATCTGACAAGCGCCGGCCCTCAGCGTGTCTTTGGGCTGAGCGCCAAGGGTCGCATTGCGCGCGGCTATGATGCCGATCTCACCATCGTCGACCTCCGCCGCACCGAGAAGATCCGCAACGCGCAGATCGCGAGCCGCTGCGGCTGGACGCCCTACGATGGCGTCACCGTCAGGGGTTGGCCGGTCGGCACCTTCGTGCGCGGCCACCTGGCGATGTGGCAAGGCGAGGTCATCGGACCTGCGATGGGAGAGCCGGCCCGCTTCCATGAGGCCCGGTGAATCGTCGTTCGCTCCGGCGCGTCTAGCCACCCCTTGCGTTATTCTCCGCGAATCTCGTGGCTGACCCCGGTAACCGCCGCACAACCGTCACCGTCGCCCCGATGGAGACACGACGCGACAGATCGACGACATGAGCGTTTGTCATCCGGAAGCAGCCGGAGGAGCTGGCACTGCCGATCGAGCGGGTATCGTTGGTGCCGTGAATGCGATAAAGCGTCGAACCAAGGTAGATGGCACGGGCGCCCAGCGGGTTGCGAATGCCTCCGGACATGACTTCAGGCAGGTTCCTTACACGCGCTCGCATCTCGGCCGGCGGACGCCATTCAGGCCACTCTGCTTTGCGCGAGACACGTTCGACGCCCGTCCAGGTAAAACCTTCGCGCCCGACAGCAATCGGATAGCGGTAAGCTTGCGTTCCGGAAGCGATCAACAGTAGCTGCCGTCCGCCGGTATCGATGACGATATTGCCGGCACCATAGCTCGAACGAAACGACACAGGCGCTGGAGGGCTGCCGGCAATGCTCGGTCGCGCGCCACCATCCGAGGACAACGGGACTTGCAGGGCGTCGGCAGGCGACTGCCAGCCAAATCCCAGACCTTGTGGTGCAATCGAAGCGGTTCTCGACGAGCCCGGCGGCGTCAGATAGGCGCCCGTCACCGTCTGGTTTTCGCCGAAAGGATTGAATCCCTGGCCCATCGCGGGCGACATCCACACGACCGACAACATCAAAGCTATTCGCAAGCGCAACATTTCCGCTTCTCCAGGTATGAATTTCTGGCGCGAGCAGTAGTTAACGACGACGCGTATGGCTAACAACACGTGCAACTATGGTTACCGGCGCCGCTCAGTGTTTCTGAAATGAATGCCAGGTGCCGTCCGCGCCGATCGCCAGTCGATACCAGGTCCACTTTCGTTTCTCGCGCATCGCCTTGACCTGTGCGGGACTGACTAGGCGATAGAGCTGCACCTCGTCTTCAGGCGAAAGCGTGTCGAGCGCCATCTCGGCAAAGCGAGGCCAAACGTAAAGCCGATTATTCTCAACATCGCGGCCAAGCGGCAGAACGGCGTAACCGGCATCGATGATCGCCGCCAGGATCGCCAAAATTTCGCGACCCTCACCGTCGGCCGACTGCTTTCTCCAGAAGCTTATCGGATCGTCGACCTTGGAAGCATCGATCGACGGCGGCAGCTCGTTCCACGCGATCGCCGGCTTAAGGTCTTCTATGCGCCCCGTCCTGACGGCGGCCTGAATACCATCCAGCATTTCGATAACGCCTTTTGGCAGCGGCTGAGGCGTAGACGCTGAGTTGGTCGGCGCCGATCGTTCGACTTGTTTCTTTGTCTTGGACGCCTGGCCGGACACATCGCTGCTGGTCCAATAGACAACCGCTAAACCCGCCATTAACAGTATCAGTGCACGACTTGGACTGTCGGTGGGAATTGGCGCGCGCGAAGACATCAAGGAATCCTCGACTGTGAGAGTTGCTTCGAGACGGCTAGGCAATCGCGTGGAACAGCTCGGGCAAACCGCGCCGACAGCATCGGTTACGTGCGAATGTGATAGCCCGGATAGCCCATCATTGCACGCTGGGCGGAAGGCGATGCCGCCTCCGTGATGCAAATCATCCCCAATCCGCTGATCATCCCCGTCGGAATGGCAATCGGGCTGCTCGTGTCGGCGCCGGTTGGACCGGTCAATGTCTTGTGCATTCAACGGGCCGTTTCGCGCGGTGTCATGGGCGGGATCGCGGCCGGCATCGGCGCTGTCCTTGGTGACGGGTTCATCGCGCTGTTGGCGGCCATGGGCGTTGGCTCGATTTCAAGTGCGGTCAAGGACTGGCGCAATTCGATCCAGGTGATCGGCGGCCTCGCGTTGTTGGCGTTTGCAATCAAGCTCTACCTCACGCCTCCGCCGATTGCCGCGGCGCGGGCCGGCGACGATGACAACGCCTCGATTGCTGATTTCGTTTGGGATATCCCGCAAACTTTCTTTCTGACGATCACCAATCCAGGAGCCGTGCTCGGGCTGTTCGCAATTTTCGGCGGCATCAGCACGTTCGTCGAAGTTACGACCTACCTCGATGCTCTGACGATGGTAGCCGCTATCATGGCGGGCGGATTGACGTGGTGGGTAGTGTTGTCGAACATGATCGGCCGTATCCGTACCAAGCTCGATCTGAAGCGACTGCAGCAGATCAACATGATTGCGGGAGGCTTGCTCGGGGCATTCGCGGTAGTGCTGATCGGGGAAGTGGCGTTGAAGGCAGCTCAGGTGATTTAGCTGGCCCAGCGGTCACTGCAATGTGCTTGCGACGCTGAACTCGCCACCGTTCACCCGGGTGACCAGACCGCTCATGAGATTTGCGACCGGTTCCTCACCATAGGCCGCCACCAGATCAGTCAGTGCCGTGAACAGGGCCGCATAAGCCATCACTTCAGGAGCGACACCGGCTTCGGCGGCTTCATCCCAAGCGTTGAGAAGAATACCCAACGCTTTGAGGCTGGCATCGGAAGTCTTGGCGAGTTCGCACGATTCCATCGTCTTCTTTCCCGGTATCACTCGGCGAGTTCTCGAAGCCGGCAGCGATCGCATGTATCGCGTCCCCCACGTTGCCTACCATGGGCGCGCTGCTCAGCCAGGAGCGACTGAAATTCACGATGAATAACTAGCCCGACCTTCTCAAAGGGTTGGCGGCCGCCCGCCGCGTCGCGCGCCTCAACCGTATGCGATGGCTAGGGAACCGACCTTATCAACGCTTCCGAAATCTGTGCGCCTTCCAGCATGAAGCGGCCGGCCGTTGTCTGCGCTGACGGGGTGCAGGTTTTGTAGGTCCGGCTGAAGTTCGTGTAGCCCTGATTGAAGCGGGCCGTAAGGCGGGCGCGACGCAGCGCGGAAGAGCCTTCGGCATCCATGAGTTCACGCACGCGATCGCGCCAGAGTTGCCCTTCGCCGGCGCCACAAAGCTCGCGCAGATAGTGCACAGCGCCAAGTATTTCGGTAAGCCGGAACAACCGGTCATCGTAGGGTTTGACGTCGGAGGCGCGTGCAGCGCTGCACAGGATCGCGAACACGAGCAAGGCGGCTGCGCCGGGCGTTGCCATGTGGCGGATCCCAAATTTGCCCAGATCCCGGCCCGATGTCGTTGACGGTCGCAAACTTGCTACCCTTGTTGCTGCAGCCGGGCTGCCGACAAGGCAATCAGGCGTGCGGTCCCCGGCGTCAGATTGTACGTATCGAGCTGCGTCAGCGCAACGAAACGCGCGTCGCGCGCATCGGAGTGCGCCCGCGGTGCGCCCGAGAGCCAACAACCGTAGAAGACCGCCAGTAGATAATGTGCTTCGAGGCGGCCATCAACGTTGCGGACGATAACGTCTTCGATATCGGTTAGGCCGTCGATTCTGGCGGCCACGCCTGTTTCCTCGAAAAGCTCGCGCTGGGCGGCGGCTCGGGCTTGCTCCCCCGCCTCAATATGGCCGCCTGGAAGGCTCCATAAGCCGGCGCGAAGGCCGCTGGCACGTTGCACCAACAGCACGTCCGGCCCCCGGAAGACAGCGACGCTCGCTCCGGCTTGTGGCCAACTCTGGGCGGTCACGTCCTTGAGATCATTGGAGTTCATGGTCATATGAATCGATATGCACCTTGGTGTTCGAGGAAGCAAATCAGGTTCGCAACCTTCAGATACGTTCCGACATGTGCTCTCGCTATAACCTGACCTCGCCGGCCGACGCCGTTCGATCCTTTTTCCGGCACGATAACCCGCATGAATTTCCGCCGCGCTACAACATTGCGCCGACGCAACCCGTAGCGATTATTCGTGCCGGGAAAAGCGAGCGGCGCGAGTTCGAACTGGTGCGCTGGGGACTGATCCCGCAATGGGTGAAAGAGCCGCGTACATTTAAGACACTGATCAACGCGCGGGCCGAAACGGTGGCTGAAAAACCGTCGTTCCGAGGCGCACTCCGCCACCGGAGGTGCCTAGTTCCCGCTAACGGTTTCTATGAATGGGCGGGACCGGACAGGGCGCGGCGCCCGCACCTTGTCCGGCCGCGCGCTGGCGGATTGATGGCATTCGCAGGCCTTCACGAAAGCTGGCTCGGCGCCGATGGCAGCGAGATCGATACCATGGCGATTCTAACTGTCGCCGCCAACGAAACGATCGCCGCGGTTCACGACCGCATGCCGGCGATCCTCGCATCTGGAGACTTCGAGCCATGGCTCGATTGTCGCGACGTGCGGGTCGAAGAAGCCGTGCAGTTATTGCAACCGGCCGCCCCCGATCTGCTGGAGATCATCGAGGTCGACCCGCGACTGAACAACGCGCGCAACGAGGGGCCGGACGTCCTGCGGCCATTGGCGAGTTGACCTGCTACCTCAATCCTTAGCGAACCAGATCGAGTGCTGCCTGATCGCGCCAGTCCTGGGCTGATTTTTCGGCCTCTTGTCGGTCGGCGCGCGAAAGCTTCGCGACCGCCGCATCGAGCGTGCCGTCGACAACGCCACCATCGCGGGCGATCAGCCGCCATTTGGCTGCTTCAACGAGATTCCTGTCGACCGTCACACCATCCAAATGCAGATGGGCGAGCCGGTTCTGCGCGCCAGCGAGACCCTTGTTGGCGGCGGAACGCAGATAGTCCACGGCGCGCGGCATATCTGCGTTGATGCCATAGCCTTTCAGGAGCACCACGGCGTAGTCGTATTCCGCTTCCGGCATGCCCTGCTCGGCAGCACGCCGCAACCAGCGCGCAGCCTCGTAGGCATCGGGCTGCACGCCGTGGCCCTTCTGGTAAAGGGTTGCCAGATCGTATTGTGCGGCAGCAACTCCTCGCTGAGCGGCAAACGCCAAGTGCTGGGCCGCTCTATAAGGATTTTCCGGCTTGCCGACCCCGGAAAGAAACAGGAGAGCAAGGTTGTAATTGGCAAGCGCATGTTCGCGCAAAGCCGCTCGCTCGAACATCTGGCCGGCAGCGATATGATCCCGTTCGATGCCGTGCCCTTCCGCCAGCATCACGCCGAGCGCGAACGCAGCTTCTGTATCGCCAAGCTCGGCGCCGCGCGAATACCAGCGGGCGGCGGTGATCTCGTCCTTGTTGAGGCCCAACCCTTCCGCATAGATGCGGCCGATCAGGGTATGCGCGGCAGCATCACCCAATGCGGCACGGCGTTCGGCAAGATCGAGCGCGGTCAGATACTGTCCCTGATCGAAGGCCATGTAGGCGGCGTCCTCACCGGCGGATGACGAGGGTGGTCGCGGAGCCGGCGCGGTGATTGGCTGTTTTTCGAAACGTGACAGAGGATCGGTCGAACGTGGTTTCGGCACCGCCGCCTTCGCGTTCGGGGCGGCCGTTTTGGGAGCGGCCTTTGCTGCTGCTTTGGGCACGGAAGGATCGGTGCTCGACGACCACGAACTGGTCTGTGCCGCGGCCGGCACGCATGCCGCGCCCGTGACAATGAACAGAGCCAGTATTGCGTAAGCTGACGTGCGCATTACCCAGCGACCTCCCGCTGTCGGGCGTCGAGCCCGGCTGCAACATCGCGAACGAGCGCCGCGGAGCTGACCGCAGACAGTTCCGGGGCCAAGGTGATGCCGATGAATTCTGCGGCGCCGACCGACGCCGCCGCTTCGCCGCTGGCAACGCCGAAGGCGACACAGGGAACCTCGAAGATATCGGCCCACCAATCGACAAGATCGAGCGCGCCGGTGCCGCTGGCCTCGCAGTCGAAACCGATGTAGTCGGCCCCGGCTTCTGCCAGTTCCATGGCGTCGTGGCGTGCAGTCGCCGCTTCAGCAGCAATTTCAACGCCGACCATGAAACGAGTGCCAAGGATGTCGCGCGCCTCGGCGTAGCTGGACGCAAGTGCCGGCGACCAGGGCAGATGCACGCCGTCGGCCCTGAGTGCGCGGGCCAGCGTCGCATCGCCGCCTACCAGCGCGGCGACATTGGCCTTCTGCGCCAGTTCGATCAGCGGACGCGCCGCAGTTGCGTCTAAGACTACAGCACCGCCCTTGATCAACACGGCGGCGACGTGCCGCCCAGCCGCTAGAGCTGCGCCGAGCTGTGCGCTGGCAGCCGGCCCAGCCGTAACGACAACATAGAGCTGGGGCGATGGCGAATGCATGCGATCAGGCTCTTCGATCAGAATATGGTTTTTTTAGCCGAACTTCGGATCGAGTTCGCCCTTGGCGTAACGCTTCGCCATCTCGGAGACGGGTAATACCTTTTTGATCTTTGATGCCTGACCCGCGGTGTTGAACTCCGTCAGCCGCTGTCTGCAAAGCTTGGTCATGGCCTCCATGGCGGGCTTCAGGTATTTGCGCGGATCGAATTCGCCCGGCTCCTCGGCAAGCACGCGACGGATCTGCCCGGTCATCGCCATCCGGTTGTCGGTGTCGATGTTGATCTTGCGCACGCCATGCTTGATGCCGCGCTGGATTTCTGCGACGGGCACGCCCCAGGTCGGTTTCATCTTACCGCCGTGCTTGTTGATCACGTCCTGCAGCTCCTGCGGCACCGACGACGACCCGTGCATGACCAGATGCGTGTCGGGCAGTTTGCGGTGGATCTCCTCGATCACGTGCATTGCGAGCACCTTGCCATCCGGCTTGCGCGAAAACTTGTAAGCGCCGTGGCTGGTGCCCATGGCGATGGCAAGCGCGTCGACCTTGGTCTCCTTGACGAACTTGACGGCCTCGTCTGGGTTGGTCAGCAACTGATCGTGGCTGAGACGGCCTTCCGCGCCGTGTCCGTCTTCCTTGTCGCCCATGCCGGTCTCGAGGCTGCCCAGCACGCCGAGTTCGCCCTCAACCGAGATGCCGCCCAGGTGCGCCATCTGCGTCACCGTTTTGGTGATGCCGACGTTGTAGTCCCAGTCGGCCGGTGTCTTGCCGTCGGCTTTCAGCGAGCCGTCCATCATCACCGACGTGAAGCCGGACTGGATCGCAGTCATACAGGTGGCGGCTTCGTTGCCGTGGTCGAGGTGCACGCATACCGGGATGTGCGGGTAGATCTCGGTTACCGCATCCATCATGTGACGCAGCATGATGTCGTTGGCATAGCTGCGCGCGCCGCGGCTCGCCTGAATGATGACCGGCGCGTCGACGGCGTTCGCCGCCTCCATGATGGCGAGCGCCTGCTCCATGTTGTTGATGTTGAACGCGGGCACGCCATAGCTGTGCTCGGCGGCGTGATCGAGAAGCTGGCGAAGCGTGATGCGGGCCATGGCTCAAATTCCCCGGTTCGAGGCAGCGGAGTTGAATGCTGTTTCAGTAGCCGCGCGGGAGGAGCGGTGCAAGCGTCGGAGCTCCAGATGGTGAGCAGCGAGCAACAGAGTTACCGGGTCGGCACCGGCTTATCGCCGCGATAGTCGTAGAAGCCCCGCTGGGTCTTGCGGCCAAGCCATCCGGCTTCGACGTACTTAACGAGCAACGGGCAGGGTCGATACTTCGAGTCCGCCAGCCCCTCGTACAGTACCTGCATCACCGACAGGCAGGTGTCGAGGCCGATGAAATCGGCAAGCTCCAACGGTCCCATCGGGTGGTTGGCGCCGAGCCTCAGCGACTTGTCGATCGCCTCCACCGTGCCGACACCTTCGTAAAGCGTGTAAACCGCCTCGTTGATCATTGGCAGCAGTATACGGTTGACGATGAAAGCGGGGAAATCCTCCGACACCGCGATCGTCTTGTGCAGGCTGGCGATGAAGGCGCGCGCGGCCGCGAAGGTGACGTCGCCGGTGGCAATGCCGCGGATGACCTCGACCAGTTGCATCACCGGCACCGGATTCATGAAATGCAGGCCGATGAAGCGTTCCGGACGATCCGTCGAGGCGGCCAGCCGCGTGATCGAGATCGATGACGTATTCGACGCGACAATCGTGGCAGCCGGCAGATGCGGGCAAAGCTCTGCAAAGATGCGCCGCTTCAGCGTCTCGTCTTCGGTCGCGGCCTCGATGACGAGATCGCATTTGGAGAAATCGCGGAACGAGGCTGCATAGTTGATGCGCTTCAACGCAGCCTTCATGTCTGCGTCGGTCATGGTGCCCTTGGCAACGAGGCGCCCCATGCCCCGCTCGGCTGCGGCCACGCCTTTGTCGACCCGGGCCTTGTCGAGATCGTTGAGATCGACCATGTAGCCGGCAGATGAAACCACCTGCGCGATGCCTGAGCCCATCTGACCGGCACCGATGATGCCGATGCGCTGGATCGTAACGGGCATCTCCAGCGTGGTGTCGGGTTTGGTTTTGACGAGCGCGTCCATCGTTCAGCTTTCCAAATAACGGTCAGTAACCGGCCTTCTGCAGTTCAGCATCGAGTTCGGGCAGTATCTGGAACAGGTCGCCCACGAGCCCGTAGTCGGCAACCTGGAAGATCGGCGCTTCGGCGTCCTTGTTGATGGCGACGATGACCTTCGAATCCTTCATGCCCGCCAGATGCTGGATCGCGCCCGAGATGCCGACCGCAACATAAAGATCCGGCGCGACTACTTTCCCTGTCTGCCCGACCTGGAAGTCATTCGGCACAAATCCGGCGTCGACCGCCGCCCGGCTGGCACCCATCGCAGCGCCCAGGCGGTCTGCCACGGGCTCGATGTACTTTTTGAAGTTCTCGCCCGACTGCATGCCGCGTCCGCCGGAAACGACTATCTTCGCGGACGCGAGTTCAGGCCGGTCGGATCGTGCAATTTCGGCTTTGTCAAAGGCTGATAATCCAACGACTTCAGGCACCGCCACCGTTTCGATTGGGGCTGCGCCCCCCTCGTCGGTTGCGGCAAACGACGCAGTGCGCACGGTGATGACCTTCTTGGCATCCGTCGACTGCACATGCTGGATGGCGTTGCCCGCATAGATCGGCCGCTCGAACGTATCGGGGGAATTGACGGCGGTGATGTCCGATAGTTGCATGACATCGAGCATCGCGGCGATCCGCGGCATGACATTCTTGGCCTGCGAAGTCGCCGCAGCCACCACGGCGTCGTAGGTCACCATCATCGGCACAACGAGCGCCGTGATTTCCTCGGCGAGCTGATGAGCCAGTTGCGGGGCGTCCGCGACGATCACCTTGGTCACGCCTTTCAGTTTGGCCGCAGCTTCGGCCACGGAACCGCAATTTCGGCCGGCGATCAGAATGTGCACCTCGCCGCCGATGGCTGCGGCGGCGGTCAAAGCTTTCGCGGTCAGCGCGTTGAGAGTGCCGTTGGCGTGCTCGGCTAGCAGCAGTACGGCCATCAGATCACTCCGGCTTCCGTCTTGAGTTTCTCGATCAACTCGGCGGCGTTGGCCACCTTGACGCCGGATTTGCGCGACGGTGGCTCGACGGTTTTCAGCACCTTGAGACGCGGCGCGATGTCGACGCCGAGGTCGGCTGGCTTCTTGATGTCGAGCGGCTTCTTCTTCGCCTTCATGATGTTGGGTAATGACGCATAGCGCGGCTCGTTGAGACGCAGGTCGGTGGTCACGATCACCGGCAGCTTGATCGCCAATGTCTCGAGGCCGCCGTCGACCTCTCGCGTGACAAGTGTGTTGTTGCCTTCGATGACGATCTTCGATGCGAATGTCGCCTGCGCCCAGCCCAAAAGGGCCGCGAGCATCTGTCCGGTCTGGTTGCAATCGTCGTCGATCGCCTGTTTGCCGAGGATCACGAGATCCGTTTTCTCGAGTGCGATCACGGCCTTCAGCAGCTTTGCCACGGTCAGTGGCTCGATCGTAGCGCCATCGGGAGTTTCGATCAGAATGCCGCGGTCCGCTCCCATCGCGAGCGCGGTGCGGATCGTCTCCTGCGACTTGGTTGGCCCGATCGATACCGCGATGATCTCGGTCGCGATGCCCTTTTCCCTCAGACGGATCGCCTCTTCCACTGCGATCTCATCGAACGGGTTCATGGACATTTTGACGTTGGCAAGTTCGACGCCCGTGCCGTCCGCCTTGACGCGGATCTTGACGTTGTAGTCGACCACGCGCTTCACGGGCACGAGGATTTTCATTGGCTACGCCGCTCCCAAACTTTGGTTATCTGCTCATGGCCGGTTGCCGGATGAGGCGACGCGATGTCTCAAACTAGGGCAAATGGCTATTTTTGCGGCGCGCGAACATTGGGACCTTCGCACCTGCGAGAAGCAGCGTAGGCATGAGGTTTGCCGGTGTCAATTGCGGCCAAGTGTGCAGGCGCGACTAACTTGATGGGCTCAATAATTGGGCGCGGGCGCGGTCCGGCAAATGAACGCAAAAGTGCGTTCTATCCGAACAACGGCACGTCGCGCCGCCGCATCACCAGCACGAGCATCGCTCCCGCGACGAACCCGCCAATGTGCGCCCACCAGGCGACCGCCAAAGCAGGGCCGGTTTGCGGCAATGCGAGCATTACGACCTGGGTCGCAAGCCATGCGCCGATGGCCCAGGCGGCGGTGATGTGCAGCGGAATGATCCGAAACGCCAGCACCCAGACTTTTACGCGCGGATAGAGCACTACGTATGCCGCGATGACGCCGGCAACCGCGCCGCTGGCACCTAGCAGTGCAACTGGAGAGTTCGGTTGCATCAAGGCGTGGGCCATGCCGGCCGCGACACCGCAGGCGATGTAGAAGCAGAAATACCTGAAATGCCCCATAGCATCCTCGACGTTGTCGCCGAACACCCAGAGGAACAACATATTCGAGCCGATGTGCCAGATATCGGCGTGGAAGAACATGTACGTAAAGACCGTTAGCCACGCCGGCAGCGGAAGCAACTCGCCGGGCAGAGTGACGACTCCTCCTGCCAGTCGTGCGCCGAGCAGTTTATCCGGCACGATACCGAAGCTCGCGATCGCCTGGGCAGGCATGCCGCTGACCTCGAGCGCATAAACCGCGCAGTTCACGAGGATGAGGGTCAGGGTCACATATTGGAAGCGGATCGACCGAAGTCGGTTGCTGTCATGGACGGGCACGAACACAGAGTGGGTTCCTCGGCTCAGCGGCGTCCCGTCCGGTCACGGCATCCGCAGTTGCGTCATCTATTCTTGCCCGGCACCCATAGCACGTCGGCCTTGCCTCGATCGTTGACATAACGGCTGGCGACAAACAGAAAATCAGACAGGCGATTGACGTAGGTAAGCGCCGCATTATTAACCGGTTCCCGCACGTCATGCATCAACTCGACGATCAGCCGTTCGGCGCGCCGTGCCACAGTTCGAGCCACGTGTAACGCCGCGGCGCCTCCCGACCCGCCCGGCAGCACAAACGAGCGCAGCGGCCCGAGTGCAGCATTCAATTCATCGATCTCGGCCTCGAGGCGCGTCGTCTGGTCGGCTGAGATGCGCAGCGGCTCGTGGTCGAGTTTCTGGCCGCGGTCGGGCACGCAGAGATCGGCCCCGAGGTCGAACAGATCATTCTGGATACGAGCCAGCATGGCATCGACATGAGAATCGGCAAGTGACAGATGGTGCCGCGCCATGCCGATCGCCGCGTTGGTCTCGTCGATCGTGCCGTAGGCCGCTACCCGCGCGCTGTCTTTGGCGATCCGGTTGCCATCGCCGAGTCCGGTGGTGCCGTCATCGCCGGTGCGGGTGTAAATGCGGTTGAGCACGACCATTGCTTTTCGCCTTACCGTGTGAGGTAGACAGTGATCATGATAACGATGATTGCGATGAATTGCAGGCCAACCCGCCACCGCATGAAGCTTTGGCTGAGGTTGGGGCTGTCGCCTTTCAGCATCGTACGCAGACCGAGGCCGAGCGCGATCAGTACAGCGATTGTCGCCAGGGTGGTCAGATGATAAAACGCGGAACTCATCGAAACCCCTTGTGGAAAACCGGTCACACTCAAGCGGGCAGCGGACCAAGCTTACCAGCTTTGCGTTCCGAAGTAGGTCATTTGCGAGCGTGGGAGGCTGGCAAATGGCTAGCGCCGAGTGTAAGCCGTTGCGGCGCGGACGCAGTGTCGCAGGCCGTCGGTCCGATCCTCGGGGTTGTGAGTTGCACTGCAGAACAAAAGCCGCAATCCTACCGGCAACATTGATTTGATTTCCGTTTTTCGAGGCAAGGCTGGCTGAAAATTGACGACGCCGTGCATCATGACAGAACTGCAGGCTTCGGTACGGCGGTCGAATCGCCGCGGTCAGGTGCGAGCAAGGGCATTAACGGCATTCATGAGTGCTGCAGCGTTATCGGTCCTGCCGGCGCTTGCCTTCGCCCAGGATCCGGCCACCGAGCTCAAGACCAAGCGGCAGAAGCTCGACGCGGTCGAGAACCAGGCGAGGGCGCTCAAGGCGGATCTCGCGCAGATCGATGCCGAGCGCACCCGGCTCAACGCACAGTTGCAGGACACAGCCAGGCTGGTGCAGCGCAGCGAGGGCCGGATGACCGCGATGGAAGCGCGGCGAGACGAACTCGAAAGTCAGCAGAAGCTGCTTCAGGGCTCGTTGGCGCAGCGTCACGATCAGATTGCGAAGCTGCTGTCGGCGATGCAGCGCATGGGCCGCAATCCACCGCCCGTCATCATAACAAAGCGGGAAGACGCCCTGCAGATGGTGCGCAGCGCCATGATGCTCGCTCGCGCATTTCCCGAACTGCGCACACAAGCCGACGAACTGACCGGAAAACTGAACGAACTTGCGCGCGTGATGGGCGAGATCAAGTCCGAGCGCGACAAGCTCGAAGCAGAAACCTCGCGCATGAAGGATGCCCAGTTGCGGCTTGCCGGGCTCATGGAATCGAAACGTCAATCGGTCTCGGAACGTCAGGAGCAGTTGGACGAGGTACGCAAGGCCGCCGCCGAAATCTCCCGCAATGTAACGGACTTGTCGGAGCTGATCACGAAGCTCGATCGCACGGTTGCGGATCGCACCGCGATGGGCGAATACGAGAAACGTATTGCGGCGTTGTCGCAGCAGGCCGGCGCAGATGGTTCAGGCGGTGCAACGGCACCGCAGACGCCGGGCGCGCAACCGCCAAACCAGAAGCCCTTGGTCGTTGCGGCTCTGCCCAAGCTGGGAAACCCGACCGTCGAGCTGCTGCCGCAGGGAGCACTGATGTCGGCGACCCCGAACCGACTGGTGCCCGCCGTGCCGTTCCACCTGGCAAAAGGGCATTTGCCCGTGCCGGCGCAGGGCCGCCGGGTGATTTCCTTCAATGAGAAGATGCAGTCCGGCGGCGTTTCCAAGGGAATGGTCGTTGAAACCCGGCATAGTGCACAGATTACCGCCCCCTGCGACGGTTGGGTACTTTATGCCGGCGAGTTTCGATCGTATGGACAACTCTTGATAATCAACGGCGGCAGCGGCTACCATGTGGTGCTTGCCGGGCTGTCGCATATTGACGTTCAGCTTGGACAGTTCGTGCTGGCGGGCGAGCCGGTCGGCACGATGAGTTCGGCTCCACGAGGCAAGGCACAGGACAATGCCCCCGTCCTGTACGTTGAATTCCGCAAGGAGGGTCGTCCGGTGGACCCTGAACCCTGGTGGGCCGAAAGTTCGAAAAAGGTGCAAGGATGACGCGAAAATCAGACGTTGCATTCTGGTCGTTTCTCTTGATGGCCGGGCTTGCCGGCGTCACGACCGTTCTCAACGTCAGCCGCACCTACTCGGCGACGACGCCCAACTCGGAGATCTACAAGCAGCTCGACCTGTTCGGCGACGTGCTCGAGCGTGTCCGGTCCGACTATGTCGAGAAGCCGGAAGACGCGACCTTGGTGGAGAATGCCATCAACGGCATGCTGGCAGCGCTCGATCCGCATTCCGCCTACCTGTCGCCCAAGCACTTCCGCGACATGCAGGTGCAGACGCGCGGCGAATTCGGGGGGCTGGGCATCGAGGTCACCATGGAGAACGGCGTCGTCAAGGTGGTTTCACCGATCGACGATACCCCGGCCTACAAGGCGGGTGTAATGGCCAACGATCTGATCACCCATCTGGACAACGACCAGATTGTTGGATTGACGCTCGAACAGGCTGTCGAAAAAATGCGCGGGCCAGTCAACACCCCGATCACGTTGACCATTATCCGAAAGGGCCGTGACGACCCGTTTGATATCAAGGTGACGCGCGACGTGATCCGGATCAATGCCGTCAAATCGCGGCTCGAAGCCGACGGAGAAGTGATCTACACCAAGATCACGACATTCAACGAACAGACCCACACCAATCTGCTGAAGCAAGTCGAGGGTCTGAAGAAGCAGACCACGAAGAAGGTGAAGGGCTACATCGTCGACCTGCGCAATAACCCTGGCGGACTGCTGGATCAGGCCGTCTCCGTATCCGATGATTTTCTGGAAAAGGGCGCGATCGTCCTGACCAAGGGTCGCAATCTCGAAGAGACACAACGCAGCCAAGCCCGAGCTGGCGACATCACCGATGGCAAACGCATCATCGTGCTGATCAATGGCGGCTCGGCTTCCGCGTCGGAGATCGTGGCTGGTGCATTGCAGGACCACAAGCGGGCGACGGTGATCGGCACCCGCTCGTTCGGAAAAGGCTCGGTGCAGACGATTATACCGTTGGGCTCCAACGGCGCGCTGCGGCTGACCACGGCGCGCTATTACACGCCGTCGGGCCGATCCATCCAGGCCAAAGGCATCGACCCCGATATCGTGGTCGAGCAGGAGCTGCCCGAGGAGCTGAAGGGCAAGGAAACCCCGAAGCCGCGCGGCGAGTCAAACCTGCGCGGGCATCTGAAGAACGACCCAAAAGAGAAAGAGCAGTCCGGCTCATCGGCCTACGTTCCGCGCGAGCCGGAGAAGGATACGCAGCTGCAATACGCGCTCACCATGCTGCGCGATGGCTCCGAGGCCGCGCAGGTGGCGCCGGCGCAGCCGGAGAAGAAGAAGGCAAACTGAGCGGTTTAGGCTTGTGCCGGGCGTCGTCGACATTGAGATCCGGCGCCTGGAGCAGGCCGATGTGGCCATCTACAGAAGCATTCGGCTGGAGGGCCTCCAGGATGGCTCCGAAGCGTTAGAGACGCATCGCATGACATTTCCGGAGCTCGGCTATCGTCTGAACGTCGGCATCATGGCGTTCAATCCTCAAGGGCTCGTATGGCTCGGCTGCCGCAACGACACGGGAGCCGACCCGGAAGGACCCGGGACCTGGTGGCAGATGCCGCAGGGCGGCATCGACGATGGGGAAGATCCGGCCCGGGCAGCATTGCGTGAATTGGCCGAGGAAACCGGCATGCGCAGCGTCGAGATAATCGCGCAAAGCGCCGGCTGGCACAGTTACGACCTGCCGCCGGACATTGTCGGCATGGCATGGGGCGGGCGTTATCGCGGTCAGCGGCAGAAGTGGTTCGCCGTCCGGTTCAACGGAGCAGACAGCGAGGTCGATATCGCGGGAGACCTGGAACACCAAGTCGAGTTTATCGCCTGGCGCTGGGCACCGATCGGCGAGCTTGCGGGCCTCGTGGTTCCGTTCAAGCGCGACGTCTATGCCAAAGTGGTCGCCGAGTTCGGGGCACTGTCGGTTAACCGCTAAGCAAGTTTTTTTGCGAGGCGCCGCAGCTTGGTCACAAAAAATCCAACAGAATCAAGCTACCCTCATCTCTCGACGATCGATGGATGGAAAAGACGTTGGCGCGCGACAAGTCAGCCAAGACGCTCGAACTGCCGTATCGACCGTGCGTGGGCATCATGTTGCTCAATGCGCAGGGACGGGTGTGGGTCGGCCGACGCACGCCAAAATGGTTGGCCCGCAGGGCCGCGCCGATTTGGCAGATGCCGCAAGGAGGCATCGATCCTGGGGAGTCTCCCGCCCGCGCGGCGGCCCGGGACCTCGAGGAAGAAACCGGGATCACGAGCGCGCAGATCATCGGCGAAATCCCAGACTGGCTGAGTTATGAATTGCCCGAAGAGTTGTTGGGCATCGCGCTGAAGGGACGGTACCGCGGGCAGCGGCAGCGCTGGTTCGCGATGCGTTTCACCGGCACGGACAAGGAAATCGATATTGGCGGCCGGCGCGGCCTGCGGGCCGAGTTCAACGCCTGGCGCTGGGTCGATATCGATGTGTTGCCAAGCCTGATTGTTCCGTTCAAGCGGGAAACATACAGAACAGTGGTCCGCGAATTCGAGCATTTTGCCCGCTGAACCGCAGGGCAATGCAGTTCTCTCCGCCGCCACGTCCCGCTTCCCCGAAATTTGCAGTCGGCACGGTTTCCGGGAAGGCGATGGTGGTTTGGTATCAAGCCAAGAACTGAATTGGCTGATTGAACAGTTCCGGCAGCGGACTACGCCATGACCTTGTTGTCAGCGAGCGCCTTCAGTTCCTCGATGGCGCGGCCGATATGTCTGCGGGCCTCGTCGCCGAGGCCCTCGTTCAGCGCGTTCCGAGCGGCGTCGAGTTCGTCCGCGATCTGACGCGGATCGACTTCATCGGTGATGAACGCGCGCTCGGCGAGAATGGTCACGCTGTCGGGACTAACCTCGGCGAAACCGCCCATCACGAAGATGCGCTTGATCCCGTCGGCCATGATGACGCGCACGATACCTGGCAGCAATGTCGACACCACCGGCGCATGACCGGCGAGCACCGTGAACTGTCCGTCGGCACCGGGCAGCACCGCCTGATCGACGTCACCGGAGAACAGCACGCGCTCCGGCGATACCAGCTCGAATTTGAATGTTGCCGCCATGATCTCCAGGTCTTTCGCAGGATCGTTGGAAGTTCAGCAGACTCTAGTTTGAGGCACGCGGTTCGTCCGGCTCGCTGCCGACCTTGGCTTTTACTTTATCTGCAGTCTGTAGCCTCGTGCCGCAGAATGGGCAAAAGAACAGCGGGTGATCAACGAGCCCCGGCTCGTCTTCCTCGAGGTCGATGAGGCCGACCGCCATATACAAGACGCCGTCGTCGCCAAGAGTTATGAGGGGGTCGAAGTCTTCTCCCGCCATCGCCTCCTTGAGTTCGGTACAGCAGGTCCCGAACGATGACGGCTGATCGCCGGTCGATTGATCGACTTTCGGTGCATCGGAAGCCATGCCTGATATCCCTGCAAGCGTCGCGAACTACGCAGCTTCAGCCAGCTTTTCGGCCTTGGCAACCGCTTCCTCGATTGTGCCCACCATGTAGAACGCCTGCTCGGGGAGGTGATCGTAGTCGCCATCGCAAAGGCCCTTGAAGCCCTTGATCGTGTCCTTGATGTCGACGAGCGCGCCCTTCGCGCCGGTGAAGACTTCGGCGACGAAGAACGGCTGGCTCAGGAAGCGTTCGATCTTGCGAGCGCGGGCAACAGTGGTGCGATCTTCTTCCGACAATTCGTCCATGCCGAGAATCGCGATGATGTCCTGCAACGACTTGTATTTCTGCAGGATCTGCTGCACGCGCCGCGCGGTGTCGTAGTGCTCCTGCCCGACCACGCGCGGTTCAAGAATCCGCGAAGTACTGTCGAGCGGATCGACCGCCGGATAGATACCTTTCTCAGCGATGCCGCGCGACAGCACGGTGGTCGCGTCCAAATGGGCGAACGAGGTTGCGGGCGCCGGGTCGGTCAGGTCGTCGGCTGGAACGTAGATCGCCTGCACCGAGGTGATCGAGCCCTTCTGCGTCGTTGTGATGCGCTCCTGCAAGGCTCCCATGTCGGTTGCCAGTGTCGGCTGATAGCCGACCGCCGATGGAATGCGGCCGAGCAACGCCGACACTTCGGAACCGGCCTGGGTAAAGCGGAAAATGTTGTCGATGAAGAACAGCACGTCCTGACCCTTGTCGCGGAAGTCCTCGGCGACGGTCCGCCCGGACAGAGCACCGCGCATGCGGGCGCCGGGCGGTTCGTTCATCTTGCCGTAGACCAGCGCACACTTCGAGCCCTTGGTCGAGCCGTTGTTCTTCTTCGGGTCGATGTTGACCTTGGATTCGATCATCTCGTGATAGAGGTCGTTGCCTTCGCGCGTGCGCTCGCCGACGCCGGCGAACACCGAGTAGCCGCCGTGCGCGCGGGCGACGTTGTTAATCAGTTCCATGATCAGCACGGTCTTGCCGACGCCGGCACCGCCGAACAGGCCGATCTTGCCGCCCTTGGCATAAGGTGCGAGCAGGTCGACGACCTTGATGCCGGTGACGAGGATGGCGGCTTCCGTCGATTGATCGGCGAACGATGGCGCCGGCTGGTGGATCGCGCGGCGGCCTGCGGTCTTGACCGGGCCCGCCTCGTCGATCGGCTCGCCGATGACATTCATGATGCGGCCGAGCGTTTCATCACCCACCGGCATCGAGATCGGGCTACCGAGATCGGTGACATCCTGGCCGCGCACGAGACCTTCCGAGGAGTCCATGGCGATGGTGCGCACAGTGCTCTCACCCAGATGCTGGGCGACTTCCAGCACCAGGCGATTGCCGTGATTGTTAGTTTCCAGCGCGTTCAGGATTTCGGGAAGATGGCCGTCGAATTTCACGTCGACGACGGCACCCATCACTTGACTGATCTTACCGACCTTGTTGCTGCCTGTTGCTGCGGTTGCCATTGCTGTACTGTTCCTGTCCAAACTTCATCGGGTGTGGGTGGCAGAGGCGGATTATCCCTTCACAATCTCGGTGAAATCCGATCCTCTATCCGTTCTGAATGCTCGCAAATCCCTCAGACATGGTCCGAGCCAGGGAAGCGATCTCAGAGCCAGGACGGCAAGGAACAGCT
Organism: Hyphomicrobiaceae bacterium; assembly: GCA_041745515.1. Lineage (GTDB taxonomy): Bacteria > Pseudomonadota > Alphaproteobacteria > Rhizobiales > Hyphomicrobiaceae > JAKFWF01. The sequence continues at coordinate 27,618 of JBGTIU010000100.1, forward strand.
TACCTAAATCGTCCGTATCTGCGCCGTAGACGCTCCACTGGATTCGCCGAAAGCCGTGCAGTTCCATTGTCTTCTCGATGTCGAGATAGGCTTGCCGGGTGCTCTTCGGATGGGACCTGTCGGCTTCCTCGATATTCAGGTCAAAGGCGAGTGCGAACATATTGTATCCGGGTGAGGGTCTAAGCGAACGTCTGCGATGCGATACCTCACGTGCTCTCCGGTCTCCAGCATCTCGATCGAAGCATAGCCATCATCAAGGATGTCGATAACCGCGTAGGACGGGCCGATCCCGGCGATGCGGTGATAGGTGCCGATCAACCGACGCGGATCATCCGATCCGTAAGATGCTTGTGCTTCTTCAAAACCACTGCCCTGCATTAAGAACTCCTCCGGCCGATGGCGGTCAAGCCTATCACAATCTCGCTACACTACAGCGCCTCGGCACCCGAAATGATCTCGATCAGTTCGCGCGTGATGTTGGCCTGGCGCTGGCGGTTGTACTTGATCGTCAGCTTGTTGATCATGTCGCCGGCATTGCGGGTTGCATTGTCCATGGCGCTCATGCGCGCGCCTTGCTCGGAAGCGGCGTTCTCCAACAACCCGCGGAACAGCTGTGTCGACAAATTGCGTGTCAACAGCACGTCGAGGACCTCCTCCTCGCTCGGTTCGTACTCGTTGATTGCGGCCGCCTTGGTGCCCTTGGCAGCCGTCCCGCCCGGCAGCTTCACCGGGATCAGCGGCAGCGCCGTCGGCTTCTGCGCGATCACCGATTTGAACTCGGAATAGTACAGCGTGGCGACGTCGAACTCCTTCGACTTGAACAGCGCCAGCAGTTTTTCTCCGATGCTCTCGGCATGACTGAACGCGAGGCTCTTCACGGCCTTGAGATCGACCCGATCTATCATGCTGCGGCCGAACTCGCGGCGCAGCGCGTCGGCCCCCTTCTTGCCGACCATCAGCAGCTTGACTGTCTTCCCCTCGCGAACAAGCCGCTGCGCATCGGCGCGGGCGAGCTTGGCGATATTCGAATTGAAGCCGCCGCACAGGCCGCGTTCGGCTGTCATCACCACCAGCAGTTGAACCTTGTCGCTGCCGGTTCCGACCAGTAGCGGCGATGCGCCGGCCGTGTTTGCCACGCGCGCGTTGACGTTCGCCAGCAGCCGATCCATGCGCTGTGCATAGGGGCGGGCGGCGGTCGCTGCTTCCTGGGCGCGGCGCAGCTTCGCCGCTGCCACCATCTGCATCGCCTTCGTGATCTTGCGCGTCGCCTTGACCGAGGCGATGCGATTGCGCATGTCTTTCAGAGAGGCCATCAGCTCAGTCCTTAATAATCCGAGGCCTCAAGCCAGCACTTTGGCGACGTTCTCGATCACGGTCTTGAGCTTACCGACGGTTGCGTCCGACAGGTCCCGGCTATCGCGGATGTCGTGCAGGATCGCGACGTTGGACGAACGCAGGCTGGCGAGCAAATGGTCTTCGAACGGCCTGATTTTTTCGACGGGCAGCGGATCGAGATAACCGTTGACGCCGGCATAGATGACGCAGACCTGCTCTTCCATCTTCAGCGGCGAGAACTGGCCCTGTTTCAGCAACTCGGTCAGGCGCGAGCCGCGCGCCAAGAGTTTCTGCGTCGCCACGTCGAGGTCCGAGCCGAACTGGGCGAACGCCGCCATTTCACGATACTGGGCGAGCTCGCCCTTGATCCGCCCCGCCACCTTCTTCATCGCCTTGGTCTGCGCCGACGAACCGACGCGGGATACCGACAGGCCGACGTTCACGGCCGGGCGGATGCCTTGATAGAACAGGTCGGTTTCGAGAAAAATCTGGCCGTCGGTGATAGAGATCACGTTGGTCGGAATGTAGGCCGAAACGTCGTTGGCCTGGGTTTCGATCACGGGCAGCGCGGTGAGCGAGCCATTGCCGGCGCCGTCACCCAGCTTTGCAGCCCGCTCGAGCAACCGCGAATGCAGGTAGAACACGTCGCCCGGATAGGCTTCGCGACCCGGCGGACGGCGCAGCAGCAGCGACATCTGGCGATAGGCCACGGCTTGCTTCGACAGATCGTCGTAGATGATCACCGCGTGCATCTTGTTGTCGCGGAAATACTCGCCCATGGCACAGCCCGTGAAGGGCGCCAGATACTGCATGGGCGCCGGATCGGACGCGGTCGCGGCAACGACAATCGTATAGTCGAGCGCGCCGTTCTCTTCCAGCACCTTGACGAACTGCGCGACCGTCGAGCGCTTCTGGCCGATGGCGACATAGACGCAGTAGAGCTTCTGTGCTTCGTCGGTGCCTTGGTTGAGCGACTTCTGGTTGAGGATGGTGTCGAGCGCCACAGCGGTCTTGCCGGTCTGGCGGTCGCCGATGATCAGCTCACGCTGGCCTCGGCCGATCGGGATCAGCGCGTCGATCGCCTTGAGGCCGGTTGCCATCGGCTCGTGCACCGACTTGCGCGGCAGGATGCCCGGTGCCTTGATGTCGACGCGGGCTTTCTTATCGGACTTGATCGGTCCCTTGCCGTCGATCGGATTGCCGAGGCCATCGACGACGCGGCCGAGCAGTCCCTTGCCGACGGGCACCTCGACGATGGCGCCGGTTCGCTTGACGGTGTCGCCTTCCTTGATGGTGCGGTCGTCGCCAAAGATCACGACGCCCACGTTGTCCGCTTCGAGGTTGAGCGCCATGCCCCGGATGTTGCCGGGGAACTCGACCATCTCGCCGGCCTGCACGTTGTCGAGGCCGTAGACTCGGGCGATGCCGTCGCCGACGGACAGCACTTGACCGATTTCGGAGACTTGCGCCTCACGGCCGAAGTTCTTGATCTGCTCTTTCAGGATCGAAGAGATCTCAGCGGCGCGAATTTCCATCAGCCAACCTCTTTCATGGCGGTCTTGAGATTATTCAACTTGGTGCGAAGCGATCCGTCGACCATGCGGCTGCCGACCTTGACGATCAGGCCGCCAAGCAGACCCGGATCGACCCTGGATGTGATCTGGATGTTTCTACCGCCGACAGACGCTTTCAGCGTATCCTCGAGCTGCCGCAACTGCGCGTCGTTGAGCGCAACCGCGGACGTGACCTCGGCCTGCGTTTCACCGCGGCCGCGTGCGGCGAGCGTGCGGAACGCCTTGATGATGTCGGAGGTCTGAAACAGCCGGCGGTTCTTCGCAACCAGCTTGAAGAAGTTCGTGGTCAGCGGGCTGACGCCGGCTTTGGCCAGTACCGCGCCGAGCGCACCCGACTGCTCGTCGGCGGAAAAGATCGGGCTGCGCACAAGGCGCGTGAGATCGGGGCTCGAGTCCAGCAGCGCCTGCAGCGCAATCAGGTCTGCTTCGACCGCTTTCGATTGATTTTGCTCGGCTGCGAGATCGAACAACGCGGAGGCGTAGCGCCCGGCAACACTCGCCATCATGGTTTCGTCGGTCGCCACGTCGAACGCTCTCGTTCGTTGGAGGTCTGAGCTGGTGCGGCGAAGATGCGCGGGAGCGCCCCGTGCGGCCGCGGAATATCAATAAAAAGGCTTCGGCGAGCGGTGTCGTGCCCTCCGTTCCCCTTAGCCAAGCTGCGCACCCTCTAACATGGGTTGTCCGGGGCTTCAACGGGGTTTGCCTGGCACGTGTTGCCGCATTGGGGGTGGCATCGTCCGAGTGTGTTCGTCGCGGGCGGCGCTAGAAGGCGTGCAAGTATGACGCCTGGCGACGGCGTGGAGCAGGCTGGTCTCAGTGGTCTAACAGGTGTCGCGCTGATCGCAGTCCTTGTGGCATGACGCGCGGTCGTTCCGCTGCTCCTTACAGAATTTGCGACATGCGCTCTGGCAACGAAACGGCCCGGCTTTCCAGGTGCAGGTCGCGCGGCCGTCGCATTCGGTATAGCACCTCGGTATCGGTCGATTCTTGTCGCACCATGCCCGGCAAGACTCCTTGCATAGCCCTTGCGCCATCACACTCTGAGGGGGGAAGGTTGGCGGCACGCCTGTGAACGTGGCGACGAGAAGAAGCAGGGCGAAAGTTCTCATTTACTTCTCCCTCAAATCCTCGCTGACCAGCAAGGCAACAAGGGCAATGACGCTAGCCCGACCTTCTCAAAGGCTTGGGATCGTCATCGCACGAGCACGAGTCGATCCGCAAGGAGCGCGCCGAAAAGCGTAGCCGTCGCATACGGTTGAGGCGCGCGACGCGGCGGGGGGTAATTTCGATGACAGGGTGCGTCGCGACGCTTGACCATAGGTGGGCTATGCTCTGCGCGCCGCTCCTGCCCTGTCATCGAAATTACCTCCGTGCCGACCCCAACCCTTTGAGAAGGTCGGGCTAGGGGCCGCAACTCGATGAAGCTGGACAATTGCCTCCATCAGCGGCAGTTCAAAAACTAAATCAAAAAGGAGGCACGCGCCATTGGTAAGAGAGGAAGAACCATCGCAACGCCGAAATAGAAGTTTAAGGACTTCTTTTTTGCGTAACTGCCGACTCCCGTTCGTCGGCCTCCACCCGCCCCCTACCCAAAGCCGGCGCAAGGCGCTAGTTGGGGCACGCAATGCCCAACGACATGAACAACCGGACCAAACCCTTCCATGTGCTCGACGGCGCGTTGGCCGTTCCGGTGCTGGCGCGGGGCGGTGTGCTGGCGATCGGCAACTTCGACGGTGTGCATCGCGGGCATCAGGCTTTGCTCGAGGTTGCCCGCGCTGAGGCCGGCCGTCGCAACGCCCCGGCGGGCGTCGTCGTGTTTGATCCCCACCCGCGTGTTTTTTTCGGTCCCGATCTGCCCTATTTCCAGTTGACGCAGCGCTTGCAGCAACTGCGGCTGTTCGATCGATTGGGGCTCGATCTGGCTGTAGTCCTGCCCTTCGACACGGCCTTAAGCAATCTATCGGCGCGAGCCTTCGCCGATCAGATCCTGCTCGGCCGTCTCCATGCGGCGCACGTGGTCGTCGGCTACGACTTCAACTTCGGCAAGGGCCGGGCGGGCACCCCCGCCACCATGCGCGAGTTGGGACTAGAATTGGGGTTCGGGGTCACCATCGTCGAGGCAATCGGCATCGGCGGAGCGGTCTATTCGTCGAGCGCGATCCGCGCCCTGCTCGCCCGTGGCGAGGTGGCGGCGGCCGCATCGGCGCTCGGTCATCGCTGGCGAATCGATGGGGTGGTCACGGGCGGCGCGCGGCGC
>JBGTIU010000101.1:0-4431 GCA_041745515.1 Hyphomicrobiaceae bacterium
GCGAGCAGCGCCAGACCCTTCGGTGCGATCGCCGCGTCGCTGAGCAAAGCCAGCAGCGCGCCTTCGCTGTGGCCGACCAGCACGATCCCCGTGACGCCGGGCTGCTGTTTGAGCCAGTTCGCCATCGCGGACGCATCGCCCGCGTAGAGTTCGATCGTGGCGTTCGATTCACGGCCGAGCGCCTTGGCGCTGGCATCGACCCCGCGCTTGTCGTACCGCAGGCTGGCGATGCCGGCGCGGGCAAGGGTGGCGCTCAAGTGCTTGTAGCTGTCGGTCGTTACGCCGAGCGGGCTGTTGCCGTCGCGGTTGGTCGGCCCTGAGCCAGCGATGATGAGCGCGGCCGGGAAGCCTGGCCCGGCGACAGGCTGATAGGTCCCCGCCACGCCGTTCATCGACATTGGCACCGGCGGCAGCAACGGTTGATCCGCCACCGCAACGCATGGCATGAGAATCGAAGCCATCGCCAGGAAACACGCGCCAGGTCTGATCCACATCACGGAAGCCTTATCGAACGAGCAGCTCGACTCCAGACCGATTGACGCAAACTTGCATGATCCATCCAAATCGACGAGGCATGTGTTCGAATGTCCAATACCGAGCGCAAGACAATCGCCGATCTGCTCGCCGTGATGGCGGCGCTGCGCGCGCCGGTCACCGGCTGTCCATGGGATCTGGAACAGACGTTCGAAACTATCGCGCCCTACACGCTCGAGGAAGCCTACGAGGTCGCCGATGCCATCGCCCGCAACGATCGCACCGATCTCAAGGAGGAACTTGGCGATCTGCTGCTGCAGGTCGTCTACCACGCGCAAATGGCATCAGAGCAACACGCCTTCACGTTCGCCGATGTCGTCGATGGCATCGTCGCCAAGATGGTCCGCCGCCACCCGCACGTGTTCGGTGACGAGGCCGCCCGCTCGACCGGTGCCGCCAAGGGATTCTGGGAGACGATCAAGGCCGGCGAGCGGAGCGTCAGGGCCGGCGCTGTAACAACGAGCACGCTCGATGATGTGCCTTTGCCGCTGCCGGCGCTCACCCGAGCCGTCAAGTTGCAGCACAAGGCCGCCAAGGTGGGCTTCGACTGGCCATCGCTCGCGCCCGTATTCGACAAGATGCGCGAGGAGCTGGCCGAGTTCGAGGAAGCAGCGGCCGGGCCGGACCGGTCGAAAGCCACCGAGGAGTTCGGCGACCTGCTGTTCGTGATGGCCAACGTCGCCCGGCATCTGGAGCTGGACCCGGAAGCTGCGCTGCGGGCCGCGAACCAAAAGTTCACCCGCCGCTTCCACCGTATCGAGACGCTGCTTTCGGCTAAAGGCAAACGCCCGACTGACTCGACGCTCGAAGAGATGGACCGGTTGTGGGAACAGGCCAAATCCGAGGAGAGGAAAGCGTGACGCGGGCCCCACAAGCGAAGACTGCCGTGATCTTCGGCGCGACCGGTGCGGTCGGCGGCCGATGCCTCGATGTCCTGCTGGGCGATCCGAGTTACGGACGGGTGATTGCCGTCGGCCGTCGCGCCGTCGATCGGCAGCACTCGAAACTGCAACAGGCCAGATGCGAACTCGACAAACTGTCCGAGATCGCAGCGGCCGATGTCGGCGACATCGATGCTGCCTTCTGCTGCTTTGGCTCGACGCAAGCCAAGGCCGGCTCAAAGGAGACGTTCCGGCAGTTCGATGCCGGATTTCCGGCCGCCGCGGCGAGCTTCGTCAAACAACACGGCGCTCAGCAATTCCTGCTCGTCACCGCCATTGGCGCCGATCCGCGATCGTCCATCTTCTACAACAAGGTCAAGGGCGAGGCGGAGGCCGGCGTCATCAAATCGGAAATTGCCAGCATTTCAATTTTCCGGCCGTCGCTGCTGATCGCCGAGCGGCAGGAGTTCCGATGGAAGGAGAAGCTGAGCGAGCCGCTGCTCCGCGCGCTGTCGGTGGTGATGATCGGGCCAACGCGCAAGTTCCGGCCCATCGCAGCCGAAACGGTGGCGCGCGCCATGGTTGCCATATCGAACGCACCCGCTCCCGGCACGACGATCTACGAGTCCGACCGCATTGCGGAGTTGGGCTCGGCTTGATGCTACGATACAACCGGCGCGACGATCAGCACGATGCCGTTGGTGCCTTTGACTTTCACCGTCGTGCCGGCGGCCGCATCGGGGCCTTCCGCCGCCCACAGAGTGTCACCGACGCGGACCTTGCCGCGCCCCTCCCTGATGGCATCTTCCACCATCACGGTGCGGCCGACATACTGCTGTCCGCGAACGTTGAGTGCGGGCTCGTCGCTGGCGACGCTGTCCCGACGGGTATATCGGCGCATCCAATAGACAGTGGCTGCTGAGATCACCGCGAACGCGATCAGCTGCCACGACCATGGCATGCCGGTCGCCAGCGTCAGCACGCCGACCATGCCCGCCGCCGCGCCGAACCAGATGAAGTGCAGGCCCGGCAACATGACTTCGAGCGCGAACAGCACGACGGCCAGGATAAACCAGGCCCATGGCCCCAGGTCATAGAGAGCGTTTATCAATGTCGACACCGGTTCGGCTCCGTTTTCAATTGATCGAGGCATACATGTCCAGGCAATTCTCGTACCATTTTTCTCTCCCTCCCCCCTTGAGGGGGAGGGCCGGGGTGGGGGGTAGGCAGCGTCAATCGCCGCAAGACTTCCACCCCCACCTGACGCGGCAATCGCTTTTTGCGACGCGCAATAAGACGAGCCGCGTCTTCCTCCCCCGTCGAGGGGGAGGAGAAGTGGAGAACCGGATTGCGCGGACAGACCACACCCACGCCCCTTAATACCGCTCGAACCCGCGCATCAGCTCCCAGTCGGTGATCCGGCGATCGTACTCGAACTGTTCCCAGCGGGCGGTGTGAACGTAGTGATCGATCACGGCGTCGCCAAGCGCCTCGCGCATCAGCTCGGATCGGTCGAGCGCGGCCGTCGCCTCGCGCAGGGTCTTAGGCACTTCGGGCAGTGCCTTGCCGCCATAGGCATCGCCGGAATGGGGCGCCGCCAGTTCGAGTTTTTGATCGATACCGGCGAGCCCCGACGCGATCAGGGCGGAAAAGGCGAGGTAAGGATTGAGGTCGGCGCCGCCGATCCGGCATTCGATGCGGATGGCCTTCGTGCCCTCGCCGCATAGCCGGAAGCCGGCCGTCCGGTTGTCGCGGCTCCAAACTGTCTTCGTCGGCGCGAAGGTGCCGGCCTGGAAGCGCTTGTAGGAGTTGATGTAGGGCGCGAGAAAATAAGTCATGTCGGGCGCGTACTTGATCTGCCCGGCGACGAAGCTGCGCATCAAGGCCGACATGCCGTGCTCGGCCTTGGCGTCGAGAAACAGCGGCTTCTTGCCGGCTGCATCCCACAGCGAGGCATGCACGTGAGCCGATGAGCCCGCCAGATCGAAGCGCCACTTCGACATGAAGGTGACCGCCTTGCCCTGGCCCCACGCGATCTCCTTGATGCCGTTCTTGATGATGACGTGGCGGTCGGCCATGTCGAGCGCATCGGCATAGCGAACGTTGATCTCCTCCTGGCCCGGCCCCCATTCGCCTTTGGAATTCTCGACCGGGATGCCGGCGCCTTGCAGCCCCTTGCGGACGGCGCGCATCACGCCCTCCTCCTTGGTGGTCTGCAGAATATTGTAGTCCTGAATGTAGCTGCCGGCGGTCTTCAAACCGTGAAAGCGCTTCTCGGCAGCGCTCTCGAAGCTCTCGTCGAACAGGTAGAACTCGAGTTCCGAGGCGAGATAGGCGCGATACCCCCGATCGGCAAGACGCTTGACCTGGCGCTTCAAAATCTGCCGCGGCGAATGGGCGAGATCGTGGTGGTGATGATCGAGCACGTCGCAAAGAACTACCGCGGTGCCTTCGAGCCAGGGCGTGCGCGTCAGCGTCGCGAGGTCGGGCTTCATGATGAAGTCGCCGTAACCCTTGTCCCAGCTCGCAGCCGCATAACCCGGCACCGGCTCCATATCGATGTCGTTCGCCATCAGGTAGTCGCAGCCGTGCGTCTCCTCGTGCGCGCCGTCGCAGAAGAACTCCGCCTGGAACCGCTTGCCGATCAGCCGCCCCTGCATGTCGGCGAAAGCGACGACAACGGTGTCGACTTCGCCGGCTTTGACGGCAGCTTTCAGGTCATCGAACGACAGGTTTCCGGCCATGGGGTCCTCTGGCAAGCGTCGGGTCGGGTGAGAAGACAGTTTGAAACGCCGCGCCGGCGATGTCGAGCGGGGGTTGCGGCTATCGAATCTGCCGACCTCACTCCTGTTCTCCTCCCCCTTGACGGGGGAGGAAGACGCGGCTCGGTTTATGCTCTTCGCAAAAACCGATTGCCGCGTCAGGTGGGGGTGAGGTGCCGCCGCAATCGAAGCTGTCTCTTTTTTTACACCCCCCACCCCGACCCACCCCCACAAGGGGGGAGGGAGGGGAATTA
>JBGTIU010000102.1:0-8254 GCA_041745515.1 Hyphomicrobiaceae bacterium
CGCTGCCGCAACGCCTGCTGCGGACGGCGGCGAGCCTGCTCGCCACCGCGCTCGCTGCTCGGCCGGAAAAACTCGAAATCGGCCGCCGTCGGTAACGGGCGAGAGGGTTGGCGCTCAATCATGGCAGTCCTTTGGGACGACATGCACGTTGGGCTTTCGCCTGCAACGGATCTCCAGTTATCGCGCAATTATGTCATGACAGGGCATCGGGCGGCTCGATTGTTATCGATTTTGTCCACCGTGATCGGCCGCGATGGCGCAGCAGCGGCGATACCACTATGCTCGACCGTGTGGGAGCAAGGTTGGGCGCGATAATGCTGGCATGGCAGGGCCTGGTTGGCATAGTGGCGATCCCTCTATTTGCCTGGGCGATTTGCGAGCAGCGCACCGCGCTCCCGGCACGGCGCGCTCTTATGACGGTGGTCGCCGCGCTGGCTTTGCAGGTTAGCATAGCGCTTCTGCTGTTGCGGCTGCCGGCGGCACGAGTGTTCTTCGATGTCGTCGGCGACGCCTTCCTGGCGCTTCGCACTGCCACCGAAGCCGGCATGCGGGTGGTATTCGGCTATCTTGCCGGCGGCCCCACTCCCTTCGAAGTGAAAAGCCCCAACAATGCGTTCTTGCTCGGGTTCCAGGCGCTGCCGCTGATCATGGTGATCAGTGCGATCGCGCGGTTGTTCTATCACTGGGGGGTGCTGCAAGCCGTTGTGCACGTGTTCGCCCGTGTGCTGCAGGGCACCTTCGGCATCGGCGGGCCGCTCGGCACGGCGGCGGCCGCGAAGGTTTTTGTCGGCATGGTCGAAGCGCCGCTGCTGATCAGACCCTACCTTCAGGACATGGGTCGCGGCGGACTCTTCGCCATCATGGTCGTCGGCATGGCGACGGTCGCCGGCACGGTGATGGCGCTCTATGGCGCGATCCTCGAGCCGTTTGTTCATGGCGCAGCGGGGCATGTGCTGGCGGCATCTGTCATGAACGTGCCGGGAGCCCTGATGCTGGCCCGTCTCGTTGTCCCGCAAGGCTTCGAAGGCGGACCCGACCGCGCCGATGTCACGCTCGAAGATGCGCCTCGCTCCAGCATGGATGCGATCGTGCAGGGCACCAGCGACGGCGTGCGATTGCTTGCCAATGTGATCGGTATGCTGGTCGTAATGGTCGCCCTGGTGACGTTGTTCAACGGCATGCTGGGGTTGATCGGCCGTCCGCTCGGCCTGGAGCTGACCTTGCAGGGTATGCTGGGCTGGGTCGCGGCGCCACTGGCATGGGCAATCGGCATTCCCTGGAGCGAGGCGGTTGCAGCCGGTGGGCTGCTGGCCGAGAAGATCGTGCTCAACGAGTTTGTGGCTTACCTCGATATGGCTGCCATGCCCGCCGAAGCGCTGTCGCCGCGCTCACGCCTGATCATGACCTATGCTCTGTGCGGCTTTGCCAACATGGCCTCGCTCGGCATCATGATCGGCGGCTTGACGGCGATGGCGCCGGGTCGCCGCGACGTGATCATCGAATTGGCACCGAGATCGATGCTGTTCGGTGCGCTCGCCACGTGCCTGTCCGCCGCCATCGTCGGGGTCATCGCGGGAGTTTAACCGCTGCCGTCCTATCGATGGGACGCGGTCCCGGAAAGCAAGAAAAAGGCGGCGGCGCGCGTCAGGCAGATCGGGCTTGGCCGACGTGTGGACCGCAACGCCTCTGTCGTTCATGGAGCGCCCGGCTCCCACAGCTTGCCTCCCGGCCGCAGCGCGTCAACGCGGAGAGCCGGGCTCGCGTCCGTCGCGGGACGCTTGCCCCCGAAGGCGGATTGGTGGTGAGTAAGGAAAAATGAACCTAACGGCTGTGGGGTCTGACGAGCATGCAGGATGGGGGCGAGATGCCGCGTAGGGACGTCATCAGGGAACGGTGGATCGGCGCTCTCGGAAAGCTCGGGCTTACTCCGTCGAGTGCTGCTAGGATTGCGCTAGGATTTCTAATCGGGTTCGGTGGCGCGTCGGTATTCATTCTTCTGCAACTGCCGCTACCCTGGTTCCTCGGTTCTCTGACCGCCTGTATCGTCGCCTCGGTCGCATCAGCGCCGATCGAACGTCCGATGCAACTGTCCGTCGCGATGCGCGCCGTGCTCGGTGTCGCGGTAGGCGCGGCTTTCACCCCGGACCTTCTCACGCGCTTCGGCAGCATGGCGGTCAGCCTAGCCCTGCTGCTGCCGTTCATGGTGGCGATCATCGTGCTCGGCATGCAGTACTTCGAACGGATCGCCGGCTATGATCGCCCGACCGCGTTCTTCTGCGCCGTGCCGGGCGGGCTGACCGACATGGTCACCATGGCCGCCGATGCCGGCGCCAACCCGCGCACCGTGACGCTGATCCAGGCGACGCGAATTGTTCTCATTGTCTTTCTGTTGCCATTCTGGCTGCAATGGGTGGGCGGCGTAATGATCGCGGCGGTTCCGCCGGGCGCAATCCGACTGCATCAATTCCTGCTGGTTGATGCGGTCGTCATGATCGCGCTTGGTTGGATCGGATGGCGCGCTGCTGAATACTTCGGATTGGCCGGCGCACCGCTTGTCGGGCCGATGCTGCTGAGCGGCATCGCTCACGCGGCCGGCATCACTTCGGCAAATATACCGCTGGAAGTCCTGATCCTGGCGCAGGTCACGCTCGGTATATTGCTGGGTGCGCAGTTCCGAGGGCTGACCTGGGCCGAGTTCTCGTCGACGATGCTTTGGGGCGCCGGCTTTTCCGTCATTCTGGTGATCGCCACTGGTCTTGTAGCGCTCGTCGTGTCGCGAATCACAGGATTCGACAGCACGACCGTGCTGCTCGCCTTTGCGCCGGGCGGGCAATCGGAACTCAATCTGCTGGCCTATATTCTCGGGCTCGATGTTGCCTACACGGCGCTGCATCATCTAGTGCGACTGGCGATCGTGATTTTCGGTGCGCAGATCGTCTTCAAGGCCAACCCGGCGTGGCGCGAACCTCGGCCGTGAAACTTGGTCCAGGGTTACGACTGATTCAGAATTCAATGTACCGGCGGCTTGCCAACGGCGGAGTTGACGTCGGCAACCTGGGTCGCCCACACTCCGGTCGAGCCTTGGGCGGCAGCATCGATCGTGCCGCCCCGCAGCGGCAGTGCTACGGGCATCTGTGCGGGCTTTGCAGCCGGTGATTTCGCACCGGCCAGCACCGCAGGCGCCGCGTCCTGCGGCGCCAATCGAACCATCTGGCGGACATAGTCGACGTCTGCGACAGCATTTTCGGCGGGGATATCCTGCGCCGAGACGTTCCGGGCCTCATCGTATTTGCCTTGCAGGCCGAGCACCAGCGCAAGGTTCAGTCGCACCTTCGGACCGCCATCCGGCTTTTCGGCTGCCTGGCGCAGCAAGCCTTCTGCTCTTGGCGCTTCACCGCTGGCGGCATGCGCCATCGCCAGATTGTTCAACACGGATGGCTGACCTGGTGACAACCGGAGTGCGTGCTCATATAGGGGGATCGCCTGCTTGTAGTTGTTCTGCTTCGCCAGTACGGTGCCGCGCGCAGAGATCACGCGCCAATCGGGCTTTGCCGGATCATCGGCCGCTTCCAGCAGCTTCTGGGCAAGTCCGGTCTGGCCCATGTCGAGGGCCAGGCGGCCATACTCGGAAGCGAGCTCTCTATCAGCACCATGGTAGATGGATGCCGCCTGAAGGACAGCGATGGCACGATCTTTTTGCCCGGCAGCCTTTAAATTGCGAGCATAGCTGAGCGCAGCTTTCAGGTCGCGCGGGCTCTTGGTGTGCTGCTTGCCCCAATACTCGATCGCCCGTTCGAGTTCGGTCTGGATGACTGCGCTGCTCGGCGCGCGCTCTGCAGATTTGGCCTGTGCCAGTTCTATTGTTTCGCCGATCTTGGGTCCGCCAGCGCAGGCGCCGAGCAACAGCGCAGCAAGCGTCACCGCGACCATCCCAAGGTGTCTTGGTGGACAAACCTCGGTAGAGCTCTCCCAACCGTCATTTGCCGGGCTCATGGTTTCGGTCTCCTGACGCGCGAATCACGTCTGCACTATGTGTCGAGCGTCAGTTTCTGTTACAGCGGTCAATAAACGCTTAACCTGTCAGGAGGTGATTCAGGCGATGGCGGATGTTGCAACGGCAGCGGTAGAGCAAGAGCCGCGCAATCTGTTCGAACCGGCCGTCGTCGCGACGCCGGCGCGCGGTATCTGGCTGGTGCCGCAGGGCTCAGCCTTTAACGGGCTGGAAGGCCTGAGTGCCGCGCAACGCCACTGGCTATCGACGCAGTCGTTCAGCGGGCAAGCCAAGCGGCAGGTGCTGGTGCCGGGGCCGAATGGCGAGACCGCCGGCGTAGTTCTGGGGCTCGGCGACAAACCGGTCGGCGAACCCTGCGGACCCTGCGAACTGTTGATCGGTCAGCTGGCAGGCACGCTGCCGGCAGGGTCATGGATGCTCGCAGGTACCATCGCAAATCCCGAACTCGCGACCATCGCTTGGGGGCTCGGCGCTTACAAGTTCCGCCGCTACAAGCAGGCTGGCGAGTCAGCTGCGGCTGCTGTGCTGCGACTGCCAACAGGTGTCGATCTTGACCGGGTCACAACGATTGTCGAGGGGGCGTGGCTTGGGCGCGACCTGATCAATACGCCGTCAAACGATATGGGGCCCGAAGAACTCGAAGCAGCTTGCGTGGCCTTGGCAAACCGTCATGGCGCGACGGTGACATCGATCAGCGGCGATGATGTGCTCGAGCGGGGCTTCCGCCTGCTGCACGCGGTTGGCCGGGCAAGTCCGCGCAGACCCCGCCTGATTGATCTCGTCTGGGGACGTGCCGATGCACCTAAAGTCACGCTCGTCGGCAAGGGCATCTGCTTCGACACCGGTGGTCTCGACATCAAGCCGGCCAACGGCATGCTGATTATGAAGAAGGATATGGGCGGGGCAGCAACTGCGCTGGCGCTCGGGCACATGATCATGGGCCTGAAGCTGGACGTGCGCCTACGCGTTCTCATCGTCGCGGCCGAAAACAGTATCGCCGGCAACGCCTTCCGGCCTGGCGATGTGATCACGTCGCGTTCCGGCAAGACCGTCGAGATCGGCAACACGGACGCGGAAGGACGGTTGGTGCTAGCAGATGCGCTTTCGCTGGCCGACGAGGAAGCCCCGGATACGCTGATCACGTTTGCCACGCTGACAGGCGCCGCTCGCGTCGCGCTCGGTCCCGACCTTGCCGCCTTGTTCTGTAACGACAACCGGTTGGCCGCGACCATCGAGGCAGCGGGTCTGGCAGTCGGCGATCCGCTGTGGCGCATGCCATTCTGGGCCGGTTACGAACGCAACCTGGATAGCGATATCGCCGACATGAATAATGTCCATGACAGCCCGTTTGGCGGCGCGATTACAGCCGCTCTGTTTCTACAGCGTTTCGTCTCGAAGGCCCGGCGTTACGCCCACATTGACATGTATGGCTGGCGGCAGGCGCCGCGCCCGCTTAGTCCAAAGGGTGGCGAGGCCACCGCAGCGCGCGCCGTGCTCGCAGCGTTGCAGCAGATGTATGCGGTGAACTGAGAGGATTGGTCGAATGATAACGACATCTTCTCCCGCGCTGCCGGACCCAAGGCTCAATGCTTACCGCCCGGACCTTGCCGCTCTGAGTTTGAAAGGCATCGTCGAACGTCCACGGTATGCGAAGGGCATTTGCCATCAAGTGCGGCGCGGGGCGGCGGCTGTCAGACAGCGGCCGCTGACCGGCGCCGGTCTCGATACCGAGGCACTGTTTGGCGAAATGGTGATGGTCTATGAAATCGTTGACAACTGGGCGTGGGGTCAGTTGCAGCGTGATGACTATGTCGGTTATCTGCCGGCCGCCGCGCTGGAATCGGAGATTGCCGCGACCACCCATCTGGTGTCGGCGATCGGCACATTCGTCTATCCGGATGCCGACATCAAATCCCCGCCGCAGATGCATTTAAGCATCGGCTGCGAACTTAGCGTTGCAGAACGGGGCGAACGTTTCAGCCGACTGACGACTGGTGGGTATATCGTCAATCGGCACATTGCCGAGATCGGCCATCACGCTCGCGACTTCGTGGAGATCGCCGAACGCGTCATCGGCACTCCCTATCTTTGGGGCGGTCGTACTCGCGTGGGACTGGATTGCTCCGGGCTGCTCCAGATCTGCCTGCAGGCAGCAGGCAGATCGGCGCCGCGCGATAGCGACATGCAGGAAGCGAGTATTGGTACGCGCTTGCCGGAGAGACAGACGTCGACACTCGACGGCCTTCAGAGAGGCGACCTCGTGTTCTGGAGCGGCCACGTCGGCATAATGAGCGACAGCGTCATGATGGTACACGCCAATGCACACCACATGGCGGTCGCCGTCGAACCTGTTCAGGACGCTGCGAGCCGCATCCTCAAAACCGGTGGTGCTGTCACATCGGTCAAACGAGTTGCCGCCACGGGGATCGCAGCATCTTCATGATGAGGGAGCGATCGCGTCCAGGTCCGCCGCCAAAGCCGCTCGACGCCGGCGAGATGGACCGTGTGCGTCGCTGGCAGCAGCACATGGCTTGGTATTATTGGATGGCGATGGCGCTGATCTTGGGCGGCTTTCTGCTGTTTTCCTACAAGGGCCATGAGCCATGGGTGGCGCCGTCCGTTTTGCTTCTGCTGGGCGTGCTGATGGTTGCCGGCGCAGTTGTGCAGTTTCGCGAACGCTGTCCACGCTGCTCTGCCTTGCTCGGGCGCCAGGCGCGGTACCTGCTGCCGAAAGCCTGTAAACATTGCGGCGTGTTATTTGCTCGACCCGGGGACTGAGCGGGGCTCAATATAGGCTGAGTGTGCGGCTCATTGAAGCGATCGGCAAGTTTCGGAGGGCTTGTTACCGTTTGTAGGGCAGATAGTGCCGATCGAGATGCAGCAGATCGACGTTCGCAGCAGGCGAATGCGACAGGACCTGCCGCGTGCCGGTCCACCTGGCCCCGTCGGAAAGGGTCACACGACTTTCGACCAGGTACGTGGCTCCGGTCACAGCGGACGCCGACACCCGCGTAATCACCCGGCCGTCCGTGACGGCCTGCAGCAGCTTGGGGAACAGCCCGAGATTCTGGATCGGGCGATCCTCATAGACCTCGGTCGCCACCATCAGGTCGAAACACTGATCGATCCTGAGAATGAGTTCGACGGGGCAGGCGCTTTTGGCGTGCGGCTCCAATCTAACGCGCCAGGCCATGCCGCGGGTCAACACAACTTCGGCATCGGCATCGATCGCGGCCAACCAGAGTGCGATGGCCGTTGTCGTCTCTTGCAGTCGGGAGCGAAAAACGTCAGTGGCCAACATGCTTTCTCGATAGAGTGCGTCGACGTTTCCAACAAGAATGATCTCACTTACTTCCTGATCTCCGCGCCCGTGGCCGTTTTTACCGCGGCGACGATGCGGCTCGCGACTGCATCGATCTCGGCATCGGCCAACTTTTTTTCCGTCGGTTGCAGGGTAACCTCCACGCCGACCGACTTCTGGCCGCGGGGGACAGTACCACCCGTGAAAATATCAAACACGGCGACATTGCAGATCAGTGCCCTGTCGACTCCGGACGCAGCCTTGAGGATGTCGCTTGCCGCGACCGCCGCATCAACCACAAATGCGAAATCGCGTCGAACTGGGAGCAGATCGACAGCGGCCAGTAGCGACCGGGTTCGCCCCTTTCGCTTCTCAGCCGGTACTGCTTCCAGGTACACTTCGAATCCGACCACCGGGCTATCGCAATCGAGCAGTCTGCAGGTGGCTGGATGAATCTCTCCGAAATGCGCAAGCACCGCCTTGGGCCCGAGTCGCAGCGTGCCCGATCGACCGGGATGGAACCATGCCGGTGCATCCCGCGTCAGCTGCGTGCGGGCGCAATCGACCCCGAGTGCCGTCAACAAACCGACGACATCGGCCTTGGCATCGAACAGATCGACGAGGGTGCCGTTGGCGCTCCAATGGCGGCCGCTGCCTGAGGTGCGCGCCAACCCTGTGCGGACACCTGACGCAATCATTTGTTGACCCTTGGGCTCGTCACTAGCGTAGGTCTGACCGAGTTCGAAAAGCGCCACGTCAGGCAGCCCGCGATTGCGGTTGCGCCGGGCGGCGGCGAGCAAGCCCGGCAACAGGCTGGGGCGCATGGAGGATAAGTCGACTGAAATCGGATTGTCGAGCTCGAGCAGATCGCTGCCGCCGCCGAAATGCCGCGCGTGCTCACGCTAAATAAACGACCAGGTCATCGCTTCGACCAGGCCGGC
>JBGTIU010000103.1:0-8428 GCA_041745515.1 Hyphomicrobiaceae bacterium
CTGGTGCGCCGGTGGTGCCGGCCCGGCCGGCACCACCAACAATTACCGCCCCCGGGGTCGCTCCGCCAGATGTGCCGCCGCCGGAAGCACCGCCACCGGACGCGCCGCCGCCCGAAGAACCACCACCGCCTGAACTCTGGCCGAACGCTGCTACTGTCACGCTCAAGGCCAAGCACAGCGTCACCGCGTGCAGACGGATAGCGCGTACCGGCTCTGAAGTGTTCGTTTGTCGTGTCATGACGGTCGTCCGCTGGAGATGCTTTCTCTGTTAACTGCTGCGGGGAACGGCGGTTCCATTGAAAACAATGGGTTCCGCTGCGATATGATTTTGACATACAGCGCGATGGCGTGCGACGCTTCGGCACTTTCGAAGTGCTGGCGGAACGGGTGCGCATCAAGCATCTGAACGTCGGCGGGGAAACAAACAGGAGGGAAGCATGCGCCTCAGAGCTTGGGCGACCGCGATCGGTGTCGCCGCGTCGATTGTATCGACTGCCGCAATTTCACAAGACAAAAAAATCCGCCTCCAGGTAGCAGGTGCGTTTCCATCCACCACCGGATTGCTGGGTCCAACTCAGCAATACCTCGTGGAGACGTTGCGCAAGGTTTCGGGCGGCTCGATCGATGCCAAGTTCTTCGAGCCGGGCGCAATCGTACCCGCCGGCCAGTATTTCGATGCGGTCTCGAACGGCTCGCTTGATTCGGCCTGGACGGTTACCGGCTTCTTCACCGGCAAGGACATTGCCTTCGCCATGTACGCGGCCGTGCCGTTCGGTCCCGAAGCCGGCGAGTATATGGGCTGGATGAACCACGGCGGCGGTCGTCAGCTCTATGACGAGCTGCATGCCAAGTTCAACATTGTGGCCATGCCCTGCGGGCTGATCGCACCGGAGGCGTCGGGCTGGTTCCGCAAGGAGATCAAGAACGCTGAAGACCTCAAGGGCCTCAAGATGCGGTTCTTCGGGCTGGGTGCCAACGTTATGCAGAAGCTCGGCGTCGCCACGCAGTTATTGCAGGCCGGCGACATCTTCCAGGCGCTGCAGCTCGGCACCATCGACGCTACCGAGTTCTCGATGCCTGTCATGGATCTGACGCTCGGTTTCCATCAGGTCGCCAAGCACTACTACTTCCCCGGCTGGCACCAGATGTCGACGATCAACTCGCTCTATATCTCGAAGGCCAAGTGGGCGGAGTTCTCCGATACGCAGAAGGAGCAGATCAGGCTGACCTGCGACTCCACCATGCTGCGCCAGTTCATCGAGGGTGAGTCGGTGCAAGGCAAGGCGATGGCCGAGATCAAGGCCAAGGGCGTGACCTTGCACTATTGGCCGAAGGAGATGCTCGACACCTTCCGTAAGGCCTGGGACGAGGTTGCCAAGGAACAAGCGGAAAAAAGTCCGGAGTTCAAGAAGGCCTGGGAGAGCTATTCGAAATTCCGCGAGGATTACAAGATCTGGAAGCAGTTCGGCTACCTCAAGGAGTAGGATCGCCGGAGGGGAGTCAACGGGAGGATTGGCGATGTGCTTCAGGACTTGGATGGCCGGGTCGGCGGTTGTGGCGCTCGCGCTTGCGTCATCGGCGGCAAGCGCGCAGGACAAGAAGGTGCGCCTGCAGATGGGGGCCGCCTATCCGAGTGCACTGGCCATCATCGGCCCTGCGCAACACTTTACCGTCGACAAGATCAGGAAGCTGTCCGGCGGCTCGATCGACATGAAGCTGTTCGAGCCGGGCGCGCTGGTGCCGGCAGGGCAGTATTTCGACGCAGTCGCCAACGGCTCGCTGGATGCTGCATGGTCAAGCCTCGGCTTTTTCACGGGCAAGGATATCGCGTTCGCGCTGTTCTCTTCGGTGCCATTCGGGCCGGATATCGGCGAGTATGTCGGCTGGTATCGCTTCGGTGGCGGACAGCAACTGATGGAGGAACTGACTGCAAAGTCCAACCTCGTTGCAATCGTATGCGGCACGATTGCTCCGGAAGCTTCCGGCTGGTTCCGCAAGGAAATCAAGTCGGTCGACGACCTCAAGGGCCTGAAGATGCGATTCTTCGGCCTTGGCGCCAATGTCATGCAGAAGCTGGGCGTCGCGACTCAGCTGCTGCAGGCAGGCGAAATCTTCCAGGCGCTCCAGCTCGGCACCATCGATGCGACCGAGTTCTCGATGCCGGCCCTCGACCTCAGTATGGGGCTGCATCAGGTCGCCAAGCACTACTATTTCCCCGGCTGGCACCAGCTCTCCAGCATGCAGCATCTGTTGATCGGCAAAGCCAAATGGGATGAGCTTTCGGACGCCCAAAAAGAGATTGTGCGCGCCGCCTGCGACCAGACCACGATGCAGATGCTTGCGGAAGGTGAGTCGAAGCAGGTGGCCGCGATCAAAGAAATTCAATCGAAGGGCGTGATAGTTCATTACTGGTCGAAAGAGATCCTGGCGGCGATGCGCAAGGCATGGGACGAGGTTGTCGAGGAGCAGAAGGCCAAGAGCCCGGAATTCAAGCGCGTCTGGGACTCGATGCAGAAATATCGCGAGGAATACAAGCTGTGGGCCAGCTACGGCCGGGTCAAGGAGTGAGACGGCCCGATGAGACTCTCGGTTGCTCCACTCCCACCGATGTCATCCCGGGGCTTGCTTCATGACAATCTTGGTGCTGGGTCAGTGCGGCGCAACTGAAATGGCTTCGGGCGAGTCGGCGCCCGCGGCACCAACGTCCAGGGGACAGGCGGTTGGCGCGGCGCCGTTTCGCGCAAGGGAACTCTGAATGAACGCATTGCTCGGCGTTGCCAACGGAATTCAGAGCTTCCTTCGCGTTATCGCGCACACTACAGGGTGGCTGCTTGTCGTCTTGATGTTCGTCACCTGCATCGACATCACGTGCCGCAAGTTGGCTCCGGTCTATCCCGACACCTTCGCATACTTTCCGTTCTCGCAGTTCCAGGAGCTGGAGTGGCACCTGCACGCCGCCGTGTTTTCGTTCTGGATGGGCTTCAATTATACGATCAACGCCCACCCTAGGGTCGACACCTATATCGGCACGGCGTCCGCCCGCAATCAGGCCTGGCTCGAGTTCTGGTGCTGCTTGCTGTTCGCGTTCCCGTTCGTCCTGATGATCCTCTATTACGGATGGGATTTCTGGCTGTCGTCTTATCGGGGCAATGAGGGATCCGATGCCGCGGTCGGCCTGCCGATGCGGTGGATCATCAAGGGCGTCTACTACGCAGGTCTCTGGCTGCTTCTGCTCGGCATTATCAGTGTGTTCCTGAAATTGATCGTGGTTCTCTTCGGCGGCCGCTCGTTCGAGCAGGCCAACCTGAAGCTCGGCACATCGAACGTCGAAGTCTAGGTCGGCCGGAAGGGCGCAATCACATGTACGACTGGTTCGTCGACAACCTGGCGCTGATCATGTTCATCGCCATGTTTTTCGTGATCTTCATCGGCTATCCGGTCGCCTTTGTGCTCGGCGGCACGGGGTTGCTCTTTGGACTGATCGGCTGGCAGCTCGACGTCATCAAGCTGCAGCAGTTGAGTCAGGTCAATTTGCGGATGTGGGGCGGTGTCGCGTCCGACCCGGTGCTCGTGTCGATCCCGATGTTCATTTTCATGGGCGCGATCCTCGAACGCAGCGGCACGGCCAAGGATATGCTGTCGGCGACCGAGATCCTGCTGAAGCGGGTGCCGGGCGGACTTGCCGTGGCCGTCATGGTGATGGGTACGATCCTGGCGGCGCCCATCGGCGTCGTTGGCGCGGCCGTCGTGCTGCTTTCCATCATCTCCCTGCCGCAGATGCTGGCGGCCGGATACAACAAGCATCTCGCCATCGGCACGGTCGCCTCGGCCGGCACGCTTGGCATCCTGATCCCGCCGGCGATCATGCTCGTCGTCATGGCGGAGATGCTGCAGACCTCGGCCGGCGCACTGTTCGCGGCGGCCACCATGCCGGGTCTGCTGCTCTCCGGCCTCTATCTCACTTATATCATTGCGATGGGCATCTTCCGACCCGATCTCGCGCCGCGACTTCCCGCCAGCTTCGGTCCGCAGACGCGCGGCGAGTTCTGGCACACCATGTGGTTCGGCTTGGCGCCGATGACGTTCCTGATGGTTGTCGTGCTGGGCTCGATCTTCGCCGGCTGGGCGACGGCGACCGAGAGCGCCGGTGTCGGCTGCCTCGGCGCCATTCTGATCGCTTGGATGAACGGACGCTTGTCGTTCAGAATGATGCAGGATGCGATCATCGACAGCTGCCGCGCCAACGCGATGGTGTTCTTGCTGTTCCTGGGCGCCACCTGTTTCTCGCTGGTGTTCAGACTGCTCGACGGCGACACGGTGATGCTGAACGCGCTGCGGTTCTTCGGCATCGACACCAACTGGGAGATGCTGGCCTTCCTGATGGTGCTGATCTTTCTGCTCGGCTTCCCGTTCGAGTGGATCGAGATCTGCCTGATCGTGCTGCCGGTGTTCGTGCCGATCCTGCTGAAAATGGATTTCAGCGCGCATCTGGGCGACAAGAGCTACCTGATGCCGTGGTTCGGTGCGCTGGTCGCGGTCAACCTGCAGACCTCATTTATGACCCCGCCGTTCGGTGCGACACTATTCTATATGAAAGGCACCGCGCCGCCCGGCATCACCATGTCCGACATCTATCGGGGCATGTATCCGTTCGTTGCGCTTCAGATCATCGGGCTCATGCTGTGCATCTACTATCCCGGCATCGTGCTTTGGCTGCCGAAGATAGCCGGGATGCTGGATTGAGGCTTCGGTTTTGGAAAGGGCCAAAGGCTCTTTCATCACGAGCCAATAATCGCGTCTACTCAGCGGCCAAAGGCTTGAGTTCGTACACCCGCCCAAGCTGCGCCGCGGCGGCCAGATCGCCTGCCTCCAAAGCCTTCTGCATGCGCTCGAGCTTCAAGGCGTCTTGAACCGACAAGTAAGGGCCCCACGCATCATCATTAGGGATCAACTCGACCGAAACCTCGGCGGCGAACTTGCCGGCATGGATCAAACGCGTAACCTGGCGGCTCATTTTGCCTTCCTGGCCATGGATTGCCTCGACCATCGAGTTCGGGGCTTCCAGTCACTCGAAGTCGACGGTCTCAATTCCATCCCTGTATATCTGCAGGAGACGGCAGGTGAGGCTGAGCCGGCACGCGTCCTCCCAGAGCGGCGCAACGATCGCGTGAAACTCGCGCATGGCAGATTGCCAATACGTATATGAATGACATGTGTTCCATCACGAGACGCCATGGCACGGTGAACAAAATCGGTGTCCTTCGATACGATCGTAAGGTCGTGGGCCGTGGCGTAGTCCCAAATCCGGGTATCGGACCAGTTCGGTCCAAGGTCATTGACGAAATGGTATTGAGTTCCCCTCCAGGGATCGAACCAACGGGGCAGGTTGGCATCGATCAGATAGCCCCGCATCAGACGACCGCTCTGACCCTGTAACCATGATCCATCATACGGCTCGCGAACTCGAGGCACGCCGCGATGTCGTCGCGCTCCAACATGGGGTGTTGGTGCAGGACCTCGTCGACTGATTCACCTGCCGCAAGATACCCCAGGACCGTTGCCACGGTGATGCGCAAGCCGCGGATCGTTGGCCTGCCGTTGCAAACGTCCGGAATGATGGTGATGCGGTCGATTCTGGAAAGCGTTTCGTCGGCCATCGTGGCTGGTCATCCGAAAGTTGAGGCGGTGACAACCTACCTTATTCAGACAAGTTCGCCTACTCCGCCGCTACCGGTTTCAGTTCGTAGACCCGACCGAGGTCAGCAGCTGCTTTCAAGTCCCCGCGCTGCAGCGCCTCGCGCGCGCGCTCCATTTTCCTGACGTCCTCGATCGAGTAGTAAGGCGACCATTCACTATCCGTCTCGATCAAGGTAACCTCGACTTCGACGACCAACTGGCCCTCGTGGACGTATTCGATCGTCGGGCGCGTTCTCATTTGCGTGTCCTGAAGTCGTCGGACCAGCGTCTGAATTGGAAACCCGCTTTGCTCATCGTCAAGTATCCAGGTGCCTTGTACCGTCAGGCGGCCAAACTGCGAGTCGTAATCGAAGGCGTACTTAGGCAAACGGGGGTTTCGTTTTTCGCTCGGGTCGATCCACAGTAGGAGACCAGCAAAACAGAGGGCCGCAAGCCCTAACAGTTCGAGAAGTAACGCGAATGGATTTCACTCAGACCGCCCCCTACTCCGCCGCTTCTTTCTTCGACGCGCGGCCGTTGCGGGAGCGCAGCGCGGCGCGGCGACCGAGCATCTCCTTCAGGAACTGGCCGGTGTAGCTGTCCCGGACCTTGGCCACGTCCTCCGGCGTTCCCTCGGCAACAATGCGCCCACCGCCGTCGCCGCCTTCGGGTCCGAGGTCGATCACCCAGTCGGCGGTCTTGATGACCTCGAGGTTGTGCTCGATGATGACGACGGTGTTGCCGGCGTCGGCCAGCTCGTGCAGCACTTCCAGTAGTTTCGCCACATCGTGAAAATGCAGGCCCGTGGTCGGCTCATCGAGGATATAGAGCGTACGTCCCGTTGCCCGCCGCGACAGCTCCTTGGCGAGCTTGATGCGTTGCGCCTCACCGCCGGATAAGGTGGTCGCCTGCTGGCCGATCTTGATGTAGTCGAGGCCCACGCGCTTCAGTGTTTCAAGCTTGTCGCGGATCGAGGGCACTGCCGCGAAGAATCCGGCGCCTTCCTCGATCGTCATGTCGAGAATGTCGGCGACCGATTTGTTCTTGAACTTAACTTCCAGGGTCTCGCGATTGTATCGCTTGCCCTTGCACTGGTCGCAAGTGACGTAGACGTCGGGCAGGAAGTGCATCTCGATCTTTATGACGCCATCACCCTGGCAGGCCTCACAGCGTCCACCTTTGACGTTGAACGAGAAGCGTCCGGGCGCATAGCCGCGCGCCTTGGCATCGGGCAGGCCGGCGAACCACTCGCGGATCGGCGTGAACGCACCGGTGTAGGTCGCCGGATTCGAGCGCGGCGTGCGGCCGATCGGCGACTGATCGATGTCGATCACCTTGTCGATATGCTCGAGCCCTTCGATGTGATCGTGTGCGGCCGGGTGCTCGCGTGCCCCGGTCAGTTTGCGCGCCGCCGCCCGGTACAGCGTGTCGATCAGGAACGTCGATTTGCCGCCACCCGACACGCCCGTCACACATGTCACAATGCCGAGCGGCACTTCCGCAGTGATATTCTTCAGGTTGTTGCCGCGCGCTCCGACGACTTTCAGCGTTCGGTTCCTGACGCGGGCACGGCGGTGTTTGCGCAGCGGGATCTGGCGCCGTCCGGTCAGATAGTCGCCGGTCAGGCTGTCGGGACAGCTCATGATGTCGCCGGGTGAACCGGCCGCGATGATCTGCCCGCCATGAATGCCCGCACCGGGTCCGATGTCGACAACGTAATCGGCGGTCAGCACTGCATCCTCGTCGTGCTCGACGACCAGCACGGTATTGCCGAGATCGCGCAGATGCTTGAGCGTTTCGAGCAGGCGCGCATTGTCGCGCTGATGCAATCCGATCGACGGTTCATCGAGCACGTAGAGCACGCCGGTCAGCCCGGAGCCGATTTGCGAGGCGAGCCTGATGCGCTGGCTCTCGCCGCCCGACAGCGAGCCGGAATTGCGGGCAAGCGTCAAATAGTCGAGGCCGACATCGTCGAGGAATTTCAGGCGTTCGCGGATCTCTTTCAAAATGCGGCTTGCGATCTCCGTCTGCTGCGGGGAGAAGGACGTCGGCAACTCATCGAACCAGGCCTTGGCCTTGCGAATCGACATTTCACAGGCCTGCCCGATATGAAAACCACCAACCCTGACACTGAGCGATTGCGGCTTGAGACGATAGCCGCCGCAGGCGTCGCACGGATGATGATCCTGATAGCGCGACAGTTCCTCCCTGACCCACTGGCTATCGGTCTCGCGGAAGCGACGCTCGATATTGCCGATAACGCCTTCGAACGGCTTGGTGTTCTTATACTTGCGCAGGCCATCCTCGTAGATGAAGTCGATATCGGTGTCGCCGGAGCCGTAGAGCAATACCTGCTGTGCTTGCGGCTCGAGATCCTTGAACGGCGTCGTCATCGAGAATTTGTAGCGCCGCGCGATGGCGGCAAGTGTCTGCTCGTAGTAGGGCGAGGTGGCGCCCGTCTTGGCCCACGGCGCGATGGCGCCCTGACGCAACGACAGGGCCGGGTCGGGAACGACCAGATCAGCTTCGAAACGCAACTCGGTGCCGAGCCCGTCGCATTTCGGGCAGGCGCCGGCCGGGGCATTGAACGAGAACAGCCGCGGCTCGATCTCGTCGATCGTGAAGCCGGAAACCGGGCAGGCAAATCTCGCCGAGAACGTGACGCGCTGGTGGGTTTCGTTCTTGTTGCGGAGAACTCCAGCCTCTTTTTTTTCTCCCCCCTCCCCCTTGAGGGGAGGGGCCGGGGGAGGGG
>JBGTIU010000104.1:0-7462 GCA_041745515.1 Hyphomicrobiaceae bacterium
CTGCTCGGGCGCCAGCACCGGTTTGGCGAGATCGCGTTGCCGGGCGGTGGTCGCGCACACCCAATTGAGGTCGCCCACCGCTTCGGCGAGCGTTGCCCGATTGCTTGCCCCGTCAATGACAAAATCAGCCCCGGAAGCTGCAACCCGCGCCTTGTCGTTGGGCCAGCCGTCCCGCGGATCGACCAACCGCAGATCGTCCAGGCCGAAATTCGCCATGCCGCGCGCAACCATGCCGATGTTGTCGGCGAGTTGCGGCCGCACCAGGATCACGGCAGGGGCCGGCCCGGTGTCGAGCGCGGCAGACATGCGTTTGACCCGTGGGTTTGCGTCGTTCTTCAGCCGCCGCACCATGCGGCGTGCGAGATAGTAGATTTTCTCGCCGCGCCAGGCCGTCGACACGGCTTCGAGCGAAGCTGCCCTCAGCGGCGGTCCAGGGCCGCCCGGCGACAGGAGCAGGCCGCCGGCCTCGATGAAGACCTCGCTGAATTGGCGGAGGTAATCGTCGAGCGATGCCAAACCTGCATGCTCTACGTTCAAGCGGCAGCCACTGCAGTAGCGCTGCGCCATGTCGCACGCACGCTTCGCACAATACTGGATGGCCTCGGTGATCGCTTCGACCGGCAACGGCGGATCGGATAGCGCCGCAGCCTCGGCCATGCCGCCGTTGTAGCCGGCGATCACGATATCGGCGACGCGCAACGAGGTGCCGGCCAGGACCGGCTCTGCTCCACGAATGCCGGGATCGTTGACGATGGTCACAGGCTGGCTTTCCATCCTCGGGGAAGCATCGGGCGCGAGTGGTACGGGCGACCGATCAACCGGACGTTTTCGCCGTACCCGAGTTGTAGATCAGGACATCGGTCTGGCGCGTGCCGAAGTCAAAGCCGTCGAGATCCTGCAACAGCGGTTTTTCAGCATCGAACCGAGATCGCAACCGTGCAATGTGATCGTAATCCGCCGCCAGCAGTGCCCGCAGCTCAGCGATCCCGACTGGCCCATGCGCCTGGCCCGACACTTCGGCGACGATCGGCACGCGATGACGACGCACAGCCTCCATTCCCTTCAGCACTTCGATCTCGTGCCCCTCGACGTCGATAAGAACCAGCCCCACATCGGCCGGCGAGATGCCGAGGTCCTTCAGAATGGTGTCGAGCGGCCTCATCTTGACCTCGACGCAGCTTACCGGGCGGCCCGGCTGCAATGGCCGTAACGAGTGCGCCCCGAAATTCTCGGCATCACGATAAAACTTCGCCACTCCTTCTCGATCGCTCGCGGCCAACTCGACGACAAGGACGCGGTCGTTAAAGCCGTTATGTGTGAGATTGCGGCGCAGAAGAAACAGGTTGTGCAGATCGGGCTCGATCGAAATGACGCCGCAGAACTTGCCGCTCAAGAGGGCGTACAGCGACTGCGTGCCGATATTCGCGCCGATATCGATGAACCACTTTCCAGGGTGGAGCGCACCAGCCTTCATCGTGATTTTCAAGGCCCGCTCAAACTCGCTGCGTTGCCAGGCCCGGCCGGACACCAGTTGGTACGCAATCATATGATCGCGCGGATCGACGAACAGCGAATGATCGGGAAACGACACGTAGGCGAGCGAGCTTGGCGCCATGTGGTACTGGAACAGATGCCGCAGTGCAGCTCGCCTGAACCGGCTGCTGCGCGTCAAAGCTCCGCACAGCCCCTCTATGACGCGCTCGGCGAAAGCCCGCTTGATCTGCCCAATCTCGCGCATGCGCCCCTTTTTGCGACCGGCCGTGCCGGTTCAGAAATTTCACAGCATCCTAAGAAGTTAAGTCTAGCAAAAGTCAACCAGGGCCAAGCGCTCGAAGCAGAGCTTTCCTTGTTGCGGCCGCGACACTAAGGTGCGCCACGCACCCAATCGCTGTCCCCCGTGCGGCGGAGCGCGATGGCGACATCGGATGCGGCTCAGTCAAGGAACACCCCCATGCAGAAAATCAAGGTTGCCAACCCCGTCGTCGAAATGGACGGTGACGAGATGACGCGGATCATCTGGCAACTGATCAAAGACAAACTGATCAATCCGTATCTCGATCTCAAGCTCGAATACTACGATCTGGGCGTCGAGCATCGCGACAAGACCAACGATCAGGTCACGATCGACGCGGCCAACGCGACGAAAAAACATGGCGTCGCCGTCAAGTGCGCGACGATCACGCCGGACGAAGGTCGCGTGAAGGAGTTCAATCTCAAGGAGATGTGGCGCTCGCCCAACGGCACCATCCGCAACATTCTCGGCGGGGTGATTTTCCGCGAACCGATCATCTGCAAGAACGTGCCGCGCCTCGTGCCCGGCTGGACGAAGCCGATCATCATCGGCCGCCATGCCTACGGCGACCAGTACCGCGCCACCGATTTCAAGTTCCCATCGGCCGGCACGCTGTCGCTGAAATTCACCGGCGCCGACGGCAAGGTCATCGAACGTGAGGTGTTCAAGGCGCCGGACTCCGGCGTGGTGATGGCGATGTACAATCTCGATGACAGCATCCGCGAATTCGCCCGCGCCTCGATGAACTATGCACTGGGCCGCAGATACCCGCTCTATCTGTCGACCAAGAACACCATCCTCAAGCAGTACGACGGCCGCTTCATGGAGCTGTTCCAGCAGATCTTCGACGCCGAGTTCAAGGCCAGGTTCGAAGCCGCCAAGATCACCTATGAGCATCGGCTGATCGACGACATGGTGGCAGCCGCGATGAAATGGTCGGGCGGCTACGTCTGGGCCTGCAAGAATTACGATGGCGATGTGCAGTCCGATACGGTCGCGCAAGGGTTCGGCTCGCTCGGGCTGATGACCTCCGTGCTGATGACACCAGACGGCAAGACCGTCGAGGCGGAGGCTGCGCACGGCACGGTGACCCGCCACTTCCGCGAGCATCAGAAGGGCCGCGAGACCTCGACCAATTCGATCGCCTCGATCTTCGCCTGGACCCGAGGCCTGAGCCATCGCGCCAAGCTCGATGGCAACGACGCCCTGAGCAAATTTGCCGCGACCCTCGAGCGCGTCTGCGTCGAGACCGTCGAAGCCGGCTTCATGACCAAGGATCTGGCATTGCTGGTCGGAGATCAACAGAAATGGCTTTCGACCACCGGCTTCCTCGACAAGGTCAGCGACAACCTGAAGAACGCGATGGGGTGATTGACCTGCAAGCTGGAATCCGGTATCTTAGCTAAGATGACTAACCATTGGTGGACCGTGCCGACCGTTAACGTCCACGAAGCGAAAACGAACCTGTCTGAGCTCCTGCGCCGCGTCGAAGCCGGCGAGGAGATCGTGATCGCCCGCGGCGACAAGCCCGTCGCCGTGCTGAAATCCTACGATCGCGAGGAGACCGCCCGAAAGCGTGCGGCAGGGTTTGGCTGTCTGGCCGGCAGGTATCCCCCGGCACCAGACGAGGTCTGGTTCGGCATGAGCGACGATAAATCCCTGGCGGAGATGTTCGGTCAGGACTTCGTGGACATGATGACGCCGTTGCCAGAGGCGGAGAAGTCCAAACCGTGAAGTTGCTGCTCGACACGCATGTGCTGATCTGGATTGTCGAGGATCCGAAGCGGGTGTCGGTGCAAGTGACAAAGCTCGTCAAAGCGACAACCAGCTCAGTATTCGTGAGTGCCGCCTCCGCTTGGGAAATCGCGATCAAGGCCCGTCTCGGCAAGCTGAAATTCGATCCGACATTCCTCGACGACTTCGAAAACAGGCTGCGTGCGCTCGCCATAGAGCCTCTGCCGATAAGCGCGGCACATGCGGTCGCCGGCGGTCGCATCAAAGGAGCACCCGCTGACCCCTTTGACCGGATGCTCGCGGCGCAAGCGATCACCGAACAGCTAACCATCGCCACGGCCGATCCGGCGCTCGCGGCCTTGGGCGCAACAGTGGTTTGGTGAAGTTCATGCGCAGGTGGTTATCTCGTCGCTTCACTTAAGCTTCGACAGGAACGGCCCCAGCACGTCCGAGGTATCGTCGGTCCAGGGTTTCAGGGTCTTGCCGTCGAGTTCCTTTGATTCGGCCGTTGCCCGATATAACTCTAGCGTGGCTTCGTCCTTCGAGAACACCGCGACCGTCGAGGTCGATGACGCGTAGGAGCCATCTGACTCGTCATCCGACATCAACACGCCATTCAACTCCGGCACCAACGGCGCCGTTGCTCCCAGCACCGCGTCGAGATCGAGATAGCGGTTGGAGATATGCAGCAGCACGACCCCAGTCGGGGTCAGCTTGGTCGCGTACATCCGCAGCGCTTCCGCCGTCATCAGGTGCACCGGCACAGCATCCGACGAGAACGCGTCGACGATGATCAGATCGTAGGATGCCGGCGGCTGCTTGGCGAGCGTCAGCCGCGCATCTCCCAGCACGATGTCGGGTTCGGGGAGGCAATAGTGCAGGAACGAGAAATCGACTGCGTTTTTGGCGATACCGACGACCACGGGATCGATCTCGAAGAAGCGCCACGCCTCGCCTTCCTTGGCGTAGCAGGCGAGCGATCCGGTACCGAGGCCGATAATCCCGACGCGGATCTTGCGGCCCTCCGCCTCGGTTGCTGCCCGCACGAAGTCGATGGTTTGCGCCATCGGGCTCTTCGGGTGGTAGTAGGTAGCGGGTGTCGTGTCGACGATGAGCGTGCCTTCCGCGTCCCGCACGCGTTGCGCCCCATGCAAGGTGGTGCCGTGCTTGAGGATATTGAACTCATTGTCCCCTGAGGTGGTGACACGGTAGACACCAAAAAAGCTGCGCTTGGCTTCGCCCTGACTCACGGCCGACGGCAGCAACAGCACCGCTGCGCACATCAACCCGGCGAGCATGAGTTGACGTGGCGGGTGGCGCCACAGCACCACCATGGGAATTGCAAACAACGCGCACAGCAGAGCCGCATTGCCCCATCGGTCGAAACTCGCGCGCATCCGGGCAAGCAGCCACGGCAACATTTCAGCGGCGTCGGTCGCCGTCGGCAGTTTGGCAATAACCCAGGGCAGCCAGAACAACAGCAAAACGCCTGCTGCAAAGATCAGCCACAGCCGCATCCATTCGCCTTCCATGCGCTGGAAATTCAACGCCGCCGGCCTGCACGCCATGGTGAGCGCCAGCAGGATCGGGTACTCGAACACCTCCGAGAAGATCTGTGGCGCAACGAGCCCTGCGAAGACGCCGCCCAGGCTGCCGCCGAGCGACATGTATAGGTAGAACTCGGTCAGGTGGCGGGCTGCGGGCCGGGCTTCGTAAAGGGTGCGATGCGCCACCATGGCGGAGGTGAAGAACACGGCAAGCCCGGTCGCCGCCGAAACGAACCAGCCGTCGTGCCGCGTCTGCGCCAGTTGCACCAGCGCAACGATGACCGCGGTCAGATGCAGGATCAGCAATATCCGTGTCGGGATCAGTGCACGCTCGCGAAACACCAGCACGAACGTCAGCAGGTAGAGCGCCAAGGGTATGACCCAGATCAGCGGCGCGGATGCGACATCGGTCGCGATGTGCGTGGTGAAAGCAGTCAACAGTGCCGATGGCACCAGTGCCAACCCAACCCAGCCGGCGCGCCGTGTCCAGGTCAGCGGCGCCACAACGGCCGTTACAGCCGCATCGTCCTCGCCGATGTTATCGGCAACGCCCCGCTGCTCCCTGCTCGCTACCAGCAGGCACAGGCCGATTGCCGCCAGCAGTACGACAAAACCGCCGGCCCAGACCCAGCTCAGACTGCGCACGCCGAACACCGGTTCGAGCACGAGCGGATAACTCAGTAAGGCAAGAAGGCTGCCAAGGTTCGATGCCGCGTACATGAAGTATGGATCGGCTGCGTTTTTGTGTCCGGTTGTCGCGAACCAGGCCTGCAGCAAGGGTGCGTTGGCCGCCACCACCACGAACGGCAGTCCGACCGCAACCGCGAACAGCCCGAGTTGCCATAGATAGGGATCGCCCGGCGGCGGCTCGCCCCAGCTCTGAGGCAATCCGATCGGTAAGGTCAGCAGAGCCAACGCCCCGAACGCCAGATGGAGCGGTCCGGCGATGCGGGGCAGATGCCGGATCAGCAGATGCGCGTAACAGTAGCCGGCGAGCAGCGCGGCCTGAAAGAAGCACATGGCGACTGCCCACACCGACGGCGATCCGCCGAGGACCGGCAGCACCATCTTGGCAAACATCGGTTGGATCGAAAACAGCAGCACGGCCGACAGGAAGGTCGTCGCGGTGAAAACCACAACAGCCGGCAATCCGCCGCCGCCCGCCGCCATCGGCGGGGCATCGTCTGGCAAAGTTTCGGTTTTGGCATCCATGCTACGGCGGAGCTCTCAAAGTTCTGTTGCGGCACCGACGGCCGGCAAAACGACGCGGTGACCAGTCATGGCTGCAACAAACTTCGAGGCATCGGCGTCGAGCATGCCCGGAAACGTGCCGTAGTGGCAGGGAATCACGGTCTTGAAATGGAAAAACTTCTTGCAGACGAATGCCGCCGATCTTGCGCCCATCGTAAAGCGATCGCCGATCGGAACCAGTCCGATTGTCGGTTGGTGCAGCTCGTTGATCAGGCTCATGCCGCCGAACATATCCGTGTCGCCCATGTGATAGACGACCTTTCCCCGGTCGACCTGGGCCAATGGCCTGATGATGATGCCACACGGGTTGCCGAGGTAGACGTTGTTCGACGATGAGGAATGCAGCGCCTGCGTCAAGGTCAGCTCGAAATCGGGTGTAGCAACGGTTCCGCCGGTGTTCATCGGCTCAAGCTTCTCGGCGCCCTTCGATTTGACATGCATCGCGAGCTCGAACACGGCAAACAGCGTCGCCGTGCGCAAGTTGCAGATCTCGGCCGCGTCACCGATGTGATCGTCATGCCCATGCGTCAACGCCACGTGGGTGACGCCGGCGGTCGCCTGGTCCCAGCCGATACCGGACTTTTCAAAGGTAGGGTTGCCCTTCAGGAACGGGTCGATCAGCAGTACGCTGCCGCCCGTCTCGATGCGGAAGCAAGAATGGCCGAACCACGTGATACGCATCTGCTGTCTCCCGCTCGCTGCAACCTTACAAAACCAGATTGACCGCCGTCGGTTCCACTAGTGTCCCGATCGCGAAGTTCGTCTCATTCTTTCTGCGCACTCTGCACGAACTTCGCGATCGACAAGGACACTAGCAGGCATTGATTCTAGTGTGATTCAGATCGAGAAGTCCGCCCACCAGCCTAGCCGCGAGTATGAAGCGGACTTCTCGATCATCACACTAGGCGACCATTGCTGTTTTCAACCACGCATGTCGCGCGGCACCTTCAATCGTCGCCGGACGCTCGCCGCCGCATTGCCTTGGTCCCCGAACGCAACTTCTTACCGTCCAGCCGGCGCTGTTTCGAAGCAAATGGCGGCTTCGTCTTGACCCGTCGGACGGGAGGGATCGCCGCCTCCCGGATCAGCGCGACGAGGCGCTCCAGAGCATCGCCACGATTGCGGAGCTGGCTGCGGA
>JBGTIU010000105.1:0-5331 GCA_041745515.1 Hyphomicrobiaceae bacterium
TCCTTCGGTGTCGCGCGGCCGGTGCACACGGTCGCGAACATGTCCATGATGTGGAAGTCCGCGTGTGCGGACGCGGCCTTCTCGCCGACGGAGCCGAGGCCGCCCGCCGTCAGCGTGCGCTTGGCGGCATCACCCGCCATCGACAGCTTCGGATCGGTCTTCCACACCGAGTTGGCGTCGTAGGCGTTGAGCGGATGAGTGATGTAGGCCACCGAGTCGATCAGCCACTTGTTGTACTGCTCGGCTTCCATCAGGTAGGTGACGAAAGCCTTCGCGGCCATCGGCACCTTCGAGTACTTCATCACCATCATCGGATAGGCGATGTGGAACTCGGTCGGCTTGCCGACAGGCCCGACCGGCCACAGCGAGTGGCTCATGTCGTCCATGATCTCCTTCATCTTGGCCTCGCCCTTGGCGGCACCCGCCTTGGCAGCGGCGTAGATCGAGACGCCGTTGTTGGTCAGCGAGATTTCACTCGCCAGGAACGCCTTGTTGTTGAAGGCATCGTTCCAGGACGCTGTGCCCGGCACGAAGGCGTCTGCCATATCCTTGGCGTAGCCCAGCGCCTTCTCGGTTTCGGCCGAGGCGATCGTGACCTTGTCGTTCTTGTCGACCAGGTTGCCGCCGAACGCCCACAGGCACCAATGGACCCAGGCGTTGCCGTCACCCGATGCGCGACCCAACGCAAATCCGCCCGCCGTGCTCTTCGCCTTGAGGGCCTTCATCAGCTCGAGGAACCCGGCGGTATCCTTCGGCACCTCCTTGAAGCCCGCTTTCTCGATCATGCTCTGGCGGAAGTTGATCAGGTTGGCATTGTAGCCGATCGGGATGCCGATCCATTTGCCGGCCGATTTGCCGTAAGTCTCGGCCGTCGGCACCCAACCGCCATACTTCTTGCCCAGATAATTGGCGACGTCGGAGACATCGGCGCACTTGGCCGGGAACAGATGAGGCAGCGAATAGAGGCCCCAGAAAATGTCGGGACCCTGGTTGGTATTGGCCGCGACCGAAGCCTTCGGCTGCACATCGTCGAGGCTCTCGTTGATCACGGTCACCTTGACTTTGGTCGCCTTCTCGAACGAGGCAACGATGGCGTTGAACGAGTCCTCCTCCGACTGCACGAAGCGCTTCCAGCGCAGCACCTGCAGCGCCGCACCGGGTTCCGGCTTGAACGGTGAGGCTTGCGCCCAGGCCTTGCCGAAGCCGAGCAGTTGATCGGCGGTCATGGCGGAACCGGCTGCGGCGGCCGCAGCGGTGCCCTTGATGAGCGAACGGCGATCGATCGGATTGCGTGTCATTGGTCTGGTTCCTTCCCTTGAGGTTTTTTGGGTCGTGCTTCTTACAGTCGCTTGCCGGTCTCCTTGTCAAACACGTGCGCCACCTGCTGACGCGGTTTGAGCTTGATCTTCTGGCCAGGTTTCAAGTCGTGGCGCTCGCGGAAGATCGCGACGATGTCCTGTCCGTTGACGCGTGCGACAAGTTGCGTTTCCGACCCCGTCGGCTCGACCACGACGACTTCCGCTTCGACGCCTTCGTCGCCGAGATCCATATGCTCGGGCCGGATGCCGTAGACGACCGGGCGCCCTTCGCTGCCTGCCGGCAGTTTGGCGGCCGGCAAACGTACGCCGTTCGACATTTCGATGATCGCCGATGTGCCGTTCGACTTGGCTGTGCCGCTCAGGAAGTTCATGGCCGGCGAGCCGATGAAACCCGCCACGAACTGGTTCTGCGGATTGTCGTAAAGCTCGAGCGGTGCGCCCATCTGCTCGACGATGCCATCGTGCATGACGACGATCTTGTCGGCCATCGTCATGGCCTCGATCTGGTCGTGCGTGACGTAGACCGTCGTGGTCTTGAGGCGTTGATGCAGTTCCTTGATCTCCGTGCGCATGGCGACGCGCAGTTTGGCGTCGAGGTTGGACAGCGGCTCGTCGAACAGGAATACCTGCGGATCGCGCACGATGGCGCGCCCCATGGCGACGCGCTGGCGTTGTCCGCCTGACAACTGGCGCGGGTAACGCCCCAGCAGTTTCTCAAGGCCGAGGATGGCAGCCGCCTTGTTGACGCGCTCGTCGATCACCGCCTTGCCTGCATCCCGCAGCTTCAGCGAGAAACCCATGTTGTCGGCAACCGTCATATGCGGATAGAGCGCGTAATTCTGGAACACCATTGCGATATCGCGTTCTTTCGGGTGCACGTTGTTGACCACGCGGTCGCCGATCGAGATGGTGCCGGAGGTGATATTCTCGAGCCCCGCAATCATGCGCAGCAAGGTGGATTTGCCGCAGCCGGATGGCCCGACGAGCACGACGAACTCGCCATCGTGGATCGGTACGCTTACGCCTTTGATGACTTGCGTTGAGCCGAACGCTTTCCGTACGTCACGGATCTCGACCGACGCCATTCACGCCCTCCCGCAGCAACTGGCCAAACCCGCTGGTGCCGTCAAAAGTCGTACTATATAACATCGGAGTCAAGCTGGCGTTGGCGGAAATTTTCGACGATGGAACAGAGCCGAACCGAACACGAGGCCGCGCCAAACAGGGAGAGCCTGTTCCGCCAGGTGACCGACAGGATCGCCCGGGCCATCATGTCCGGCCACTACCGGGCCGGCGATTTGCTGCCCAACGAGGAAGGCTTGATGGGCGATATAACGGTATCGCGTACCGCCTATCGTGAGGCCATCAAATTTCTGAGTGCCAAAGGCCTGATCGAAGCGCGCCCCAAGAGCGGCACGCGCGTCGCATCGCGCTCTTCCTGGAACCTGCTCGACCCCGACATTCTCCGCTGGTCCCTCGAATCCGACCCGAACCAGGCGTTCATTCGCGAACTGTTCGAGCTGCGCCGCTTTATCGAACCGAACGCCTCGAAGTTCGCTGCCGAACGCCGCTCCAGCGACGATCTCGCCAGGATCGAGGCCGCACTTCACGGCATGGAAACACTACCGGTTTACGGCGATGCATCGATTCTGGCCGATGTGCGGTTTCACGAAGCAATCTTCGAGGCGACCGGCAACCGCGCACTGATGTGCCTCAAGCCGGTCATCAGCTGCACGCTGCTGTGGTCGATGCGGATGCGCGCGGACGAGGCGCCCTTCGTCAAAGCGCTGACCGATCATCGCCGCATTTTCGATGCCATCGCGAATTCGGAAGGCGAACGCGCTTACGCGCTGAGCACGGTTCTGGTGATGCAGGCCTGCGACGATACCTTGAATGCTCTAGAACAGCGGGCGGGCACGCAAGACGCAGCCGCCGTACGAAATGCTGCCGAATAAGTAGTATTAAATATCAGGAAAACGCTTCGGCGTATACGCATGTCGCGTCACGAAAATCGCGAAAAAAACGAACGGCTCAGGCGATTTCCGCCTTCTCCAGCACGGCCGCAAGCAACACGTTGCAGCCGGCACTCGCCCACGCCGGCGTCATGTCCTCGGCCTCGTTGTGACTGATGCCGCCGACACACGGCGTAAATACCATGGCGGTCGGCGCAACCCTTGCCATATAAACGGCGTCGTGGCCCGCGCCTGACGTAATGTTCCGATGCGTCAGTCCCAATCGGATGGCCGCATCCCGCACGGCGGCGACACAGCCTGCATCGAACGCAGTAGGCGGGAAATAGAACACCTCTTTCAGGGTATGCGTGAGCCCCGCCCCTTCTGCTATTTCGGACACCCCCGCACGCAATGCTGCTCCCATCGACGATAGCTGCGCATCGTCCGGGTGGCGAAGGTCCACCGTCAGGAACACACGTCCGGGAATGACGTTGCGCGAGTTCGGATACGACTGGATCATGCCGCAGGTAGCGCAGGCGGATGGCTCATGACTCCAGCCGATGCGGTTGACCGCTTCGACGATGCGTGCCGCGCCCAACAACGCATCCTTGCGGCGCGCCATCGGCGTCGGCCCGGCATGGCTCTCCACGCCGGTGAGCTCGATCTCGTACCAGCGCTGGCCATTGGCATGCGTCACGACGCCGATGTCGATGCCGGCTTCCTCGAGGATCGGCCCCTGCTCAATGTGCAGCTCGAAAAACGCATGCACTGGCCTGCCGCCGACGGCCTCGGTGCCGGCATAACCGATGCGGGTCAATTCCGCGCCGATCGTCCGGCCGTCCCCATCAGCGCAGCTCAATCCGGTGGCTTCGTTGAAGGCCCCCGCGAACACGCCCGACGCCACCATCGACGGCACGAATCGCGAGCCCTCCTCGTTGGTCCACATTGCGACTTCGATCGGATGTCGCGTCTTGATGTCGAGATCGTTCAGCGACCGTACGATCTCGAGCGCCGCCATGACGCCGAGCGCGCCGTCGAACTTGCCCCCGGTCGGCTGGGTGTCAAGATGACTGCCCACCATCACCGGTGCAAGCGCATCATCCGAGCCTGCCCGGCGCGCGAAAATCGAGCCCATGCGATCGACCTTGATCGTGCAGCCCGCCTGTCGGCACCAGGAGACGAAAAGATCGCGCGACTGCCGGTCGAGATCGGTCAGCGTCAGCCGATTGACCCCACCTTTCGGCGTGGCGCCGATCCGGGCCATCTCCATCAGGCTGTCCCACAGCCGCGCGCCGTTGATCTGCAGGTTGCTGTCAGCGTGCATCATAAGTCCTTCGCCGTCGATATTCGCCTGCTCGGACTTCGGTTGTCGAATTTTTTAGCCGGG
This sequence comes from Hyphomicrobiaceae bacterium, assembly GCA_041745515.1. Classification (GTDB taxonomy): domain Bacteria; phylum Pseudomonadota; class Alphaproteobacteria; order Rhizobiales; family Hyphomicrobiaceae; genus JAKFWF01. The sequence goes on from JBGTIU010000105.1 coordinate 4,659, forward strand.
CTGTCGATTCCAATCTACTAGCCCGACCTTCTCAACGCTTTTTTACCTGCGCTGCAGGAGCAGGCGTCTGCCGCCGCCGCTCCTCCTTGGGCGAGACTCCGAAATGCTTGCGGTAACTCCGCGCCAGGTGCGACGTCGAGCTGAACCCGCATGCGGCGGCGATCTCGATCACCGGCAGGTTGGTCTGGCGCAGCAGATCGCGAACGCGCTTGATCCGCAGGATATTCTGATGCGCCTTGGGTGCAACGCCCAGAGCATTGCGGAACTGGCGCTCGAGTTGGCGCAACGACACGCCGATGGACTGGGCGATCGCTTCGACGGGGGCCGGCTGACCGCGATCGCGCTCCATGATCTGAACCGCTCGAACGACGCTCGGGGCAGCGCCCGAAAACAATTCGGCCGCGCCCGACCGCTGCAGATGATCCGCCGGTCGCAGCCGGTCGAGCATGAACTGATCGGCCACCTCCCGGCACAACAGTTCGCCGCCTCGCTCGCGCACGAACCGCAGCATCAGATCGAGCGTTCCTGTTCCACCTGAACACGTGAATCGGCGGCCGTCGACGACGAATAGATCGGGCGTCACGGCAATCCTGGGAAACGCTTCGCGGAAGGCGACCTCATCCTCCCAGTGGATCGTGCAGCGGCGCGCATCGAGCAACCCGGCGCGCGCCAG
>JBGTIU010000106.1:0-21035 GCA_041745515.1 Hyphomicrobiaceae bacterium
CCGTCGGCTTTTTGCCGGAAGCGGCCAGGCAGCGGGCGGCGGCCTCGTACATGGGCTCGTGTGCCCCGCAGCCGAGCGCCGTGTGGTCGAGCCCGGCGCGGCGGAGCATGTCGGCTGCAAGGTTCGTGTGGGCCTCGGTGCCGCTGTGGGAGGCGCAGGCGAGGGCGATTTCACGGTCGCCGAACTCGAAACGGTCGGCCGCTCCGGTCTCGATCAGCGGCAGGCACTGGAATGCCTTGATCGCCGAGCGCGGAAACACCGGGCGCTTGACATCGCCGAGGCTTACCACCAATTCCCCGTTCGGGCGCGCGATGGCAATCGACCCCGTATGGGCGCACTCGACCAAGGGGCCACGCGTCAATTCGACGAGCACCGGATTGGGCATGGTATGGTCCTCAGAAATCTGTTCTTGCTGCCATACGTCGGGGCTCTTCGAATCGGCCACACAATAAAGATTGTCATCCTCGGGCTTGTCACGAGTACCCATGTCTCAACGAAATCTGATCGGTGAAACAGATATTCAGCATTGCAACAATCGAAATTGTATTATGCCGGACGATGGGTCCTCGGGACAAGCCCACGGCTGTCCAGTTTAATTTCGCGCAACAACAAAACTCTCCAATTCCCGCGTTCCCGGAAACCGCGTCGACCATAGGGAGGCGCGGTTGTCCGGGATCTTTATCCGTCGCGGTGAGACGCCGTGCAAACCCGCGATACGTAAGGATCCCGGCCCTCGCCGGAGCCGGCACCGTGGGCTCCATCCGATGCGGGGCCGGCTCGGCCGGGAACGCGGGGGAAAGAGGAGGCGTTCAATCAAATTCCAGCAATCCGCGATTTGAGTTCCGTGTCTCCGACGCAAACCCACCAGCTCCCGCCCTATGCCCGTCGGGATTTATTGCAGACCAAATTCAATTAAACCGGACAGTAGTGGGACAAGCCCGAGGATGACAGTCTTGGGGTTGTTGCTAATGTGCCAGAGCACGCCCGGAGGAGAACCCCGATGAAGGCGACAATCAACGGCGTAGCGCTCAATGTCGACGTTTCCGGCCCCGCTACGGCGCCCGCCGTTGTGCTGCATCATCCACTGGCGACCAACCTCAGCGGGTGGGACGAGTTGACCGCAGCTCTCAACCCAAGCTGTCGCGTCGTGCGTTTCGATGCCCGTGGCCATGGCCTCAGCGATGCGCCCAAGGGCGCCTACACTTTCGAGGCGCTGTCCGCCGATGTTGTCGGGCTGATGGATCACCTGAAGATTTCCCAGGCGCACTACCTCGGCCTTTCGATGGGCGGCATGGTTGGCCAGTATCTTGGCCTGCTGCACCCGGACCGATTCCGGTCGCTGTGCCTCGTCTCGACAACCAGTGAAGTGCCCGCCGCCGCCCAGCCCTTGTGGGAGGAACGTATCCGCAATGCCGGCACCCTCGGCATGGACAGCGTCGTCGAAGGTGCCTTGCCGCGGTGGGTTGCGCCACAGGTTGTGACCGGCAATCCCGACCTCGTGCAGCGACTTGTCGGCATGATCAGATCGACGCCGCCCGACGGGTATATCGGCTGGTGCGAGGCGATCCGTCGCCTGAACGTCACGTCGCGGTTGAAACAAATCCGCCTGCCGACACGCGTCATCGTCGGTGCCCTCGATCCGGGAACACCGCCGGCGGCGGCGCAAGTCATTGCCAACGAGATCGCAGGCTCGGACCTGATCATCATGCCGGGCGTTTCGCACATGCTGCATATGGAGCAGCCGGGAACGCTGGCCGGCCACGTCTTGGAGTTTCTGCGACGCCGCGGATCGTCTGCGTAGCCCATGGCGCGCATCGTCGTTGTCGGCGGCTATGGTGCGTTTGGAGCGCGAGTCGTCGAGCGGCTCGCCCGCGCGGGTGATGTCGATATTGTCATCGCCGGCCGCGATTTGCGGAGGGCCGAAGCGGCAGCCGCCAGCGTTCGGAACACATCAAAGGCCAATATTGCGGCGGTCAGGATCGACGCGAAGTTTCCCGACCTGCCCACACTTCGGGGCCTATCGACCGATGTTTTGATCAACGCATCAGGACCATTCCAGGCGCAGGATTACGCCCTGGCCCGCGCCTGCATCGACGCCGGCATCCACTATATCGATCTGGCGGATGCCCGCAGTTTTGTCACCGGGATCACCGCGCTCGACGCCGAGGCGCGGGCGGCCAACGTGCTGGTGACGAGCGGTGCCAGTACCGTTCCAGCGATCTCAAGCGCTGTGATCGATCACTTCCGCGGCCGGTTGAGCCGCCTCGACGAAATCGTCTACGGCATTTCGCCCGGCAACAGCTTTGATCCCGGGTTGGCGACGACGGCATCGATCCTGGGCGGCATCGGCAGACCAATCGAGACATTGCGGGACGGCGCGCCGACAGTCGTGTTCGGCTGGCAGGGTCTGTCGCGCGCCAGGTTTCAGAAACTTGGGGCGCGCTGGATGGGCTATTGCGACATCCCCGATCTGACACTGTTTGCACAACGCTACCCGACGTTGCGTACGATCGATTTCCGGGCGGGCGTCGAGGTTTCGCTGTTCCATCTGGGGCTGTGGGCCCTGTCGTGGCTCGTCCGCCTGGGCCTGCTGCCGGGCGCCGAACGGCTGGCCGCGCCCCTACTGGCGATCAAGCGACTGCTCGGCCGCCTCGGCACCGACGAGGGTGGCATGTTCGTGACATTGAAGGGACTCGATATCAGCGGACGGCCGCTGCGCATCGATTGGCTCCTGATCGCGCGCCAGGGTCACGGCCCCTTCATCCCGACGCTTGTGGCAGTCATTCTTGCACGAAAACTCGTCCAAGCAGGAATGCCGACACGCGGCGCGATGCCCTGCATGGGATTGGTCTCGCTCGATGAAATACTGACCGAGGCAGCCGAACTCGATATTCACGCAGTGCAGTCATGATGCCGCTCTATCGCGGCGGGTTCGAGCGCGCATACGCCGCCAGGTCGTGCGGCGTATCGATGTCGATGCCCGCGCCCTCTCCCAGTGCCGGAATGCGCACGACGGCCGCGCCTTCCGCCGCAAGCAGCCGCTTGCCGCCCTCGTCTCCCGATAACTTACGCAGTTCGGTGAACAAGCGTCGCGGCCACAGCACCGGATTGCCTTGGCGGCCATCGGGCAACACCGGATGCACGATCGCCTTGCCGCCCGCCGCCGCAAACCTTGCACACAGCGCGGCGATCTGCCGAGCTGTCAACGCCGGCATATCGCCTTGCACGATCAAGGCGCCATCGATGTCGTCGTCGACAGCCTTCAGCCCGCACGCGATCGATGTGCCGAGCCCCAGCGCATGGCGCTCGTTATAGGTGATGCGGCGACCGGTGCGGGCAACAACCGCCGCAATATGATCGGCCTGATGGCCGGTGACCACCACCAGGCGATCGATGCCGCCTTCCTCGATCGCCTCTGCAACGCGCAGCACTAGCGGACGACCGTCGACCGCCGCCAGCAGCTTGTTGGCATCGCCGAACCGGCGCGACGCGCCGGCAGCCAACAGGATCGCGGCAATCTGCGGCGATTGCTGCATTGCGTTCAAGCTCCGCTGAAAGCCGCACGTTTTGGCTTCGAACCACGCACCGCCGAGATCACCTCGGCCATGACCGATATGGCAATTTCGGCCGGCGTCTGCGCACCGATGTCGACACCGATCGGGCATTTGATGCGCGCGATCTCGACTGCGGTGAACCCGGCCTCTGCCAGCCGCTCCGTACGCTTGGCGTGATTGCGGGCGCTACCGAGCGCGCCGATATAGAGGCATTCAGCGCGCAGTGCGACTTTGAGCGCTTCATCATCGATGTGTGCAACGTGCGCCAGCACGACCAGGGCAGTGTAGGGATCGAGGCCGATGCGCGGCAGCGCATCCTGCGGCCACTCTGGATGCAGCGTCACATCTTTGAATCGATCTGCTGAGGCGAACGCGGTGCGCGGATCGACGACAATAATTTCATAGCCGGCAAGTCTGGCGATCTGAGCAACGATCTGAGCGATGTGCGTGGCGCCGATTATGATGATGCGGGCAGGCGGCAGCAGGGCCTGAACGAAAAACTCGTCCCCGGCAATTGTCTGCAGCACGCTCTTGCCGGATTTGAAGCGCGCGGCGATCTCCTCAGGAAGTTCCGACTGATCGCGCTCGAATACCTGGCGCCGACCGTCCGACAGCCGGGTGCGCAAGACGAGCCCGGTTCGCGATTTTTCGGCGGCGATGGCCTTGTCGAGCAAGGCCAATCCGCCGTTCGACTTTTCCAGCCTTTCGACTAGAACACGGACCTTGCCGCCGCACGGCAAGCCGACGCTCCAAGCGGTTTCGTCGTCGACGCCGAAGGCGAGCGACCGTGGTGGGCCGTCTTCGATGACCTCGGACGCGGCGGTGATGATCTCGCCTTCGATGCATCCTCCCGACACCGAGCCTTGGAACTGGCCGTCGACCGCAACCGCCATCTGGCCGCCAACCGGCACTGGGGCCGACCCCCAGGTGTCGATGACAGTTGCCAATGCGACGCGGCCGTCGCGGGCGAGCCAGTTCCGCGCCGCCGTCAGCGTATCGAGTTGCAATGCCGTGAATTGAATGCCGCCTGGCTCGCTCATGGTGGCGCACTCCTGTTTCCCCGACCCGCAGCGGTTCGGGTCGGGACTCAATCGTAGAACAAGCTCGACACGCTTTCTTCCCGCGCCGTGCGCGCGATCGCTCGTGCGAGCAGCGGTGCCACCGAGAGCACCCGGATGTTCTTGGCCGACTTCACGACTTCCGAGGCCTGGATCGAATCGGTGATGACCAACGACTTCAAACTCGAGCTCTGAATCTTTGCTACCGCGCCGCCCGAAAGTACGCCATGGGTAATGTAGGCCATCACCTCGGTTGCACCATGCTTCAGCAGCACCTCGGCCGCGTTGCACAGGGTGCCGCCGGAATCGACGATGTCGTCGACGAGCACGCAACGCTTGCCGCGGACGTCGCCGATGACATTCATGACCTCGCTTTCGCCCGGCCGCTCCCGGCGCTTATCGCAGATGGCGATCGGCGCGTCGATGCGCTTGGCGAGCGCACGGGCACGAACGACGCCGCCAACGTCCGGCGAAACGACCATCAGGTTCGACAGCTCGAACCTTGCCTTGATGTCCTTCACCATGGTTGGCGCGGCGAACAGGTTGTCGGTCGGTATATCGAAGAAGCCCTGGATCTGGCCGGCATGAAGATCGAGCGTCAGTACGCGATCGGCGCCTGCCCGCTCGATCAGGTTGGCGACGAGCTTGGCCGAAATCGGCGTGCGAGGGCCGGGCCTGCGATCCTGGCGGGCATAGCCGAAATAGGGCATCACCGCGTTGATGCGGCGGGCGGATGACCGCTTCAGGGCATCGATCAGGATCAGCAGCTCCATCAGGTTGTCGTTGGTCGGGAACGATGTCGACTGAATGACGAACACGTCGGTGCCGCGTACGTTCTCCAGAATTTCGACGAACACCTCCATATCGGCGAAGCGGCGGCAGACACCCCTCGTCAGCGGCGTCTTGAGGGAGGTGGCGATCTCTTCGGCAAGCTGCCGGTTGCTGTTGCCGGCAACCAACTCGAGTTGTATGCCGTTCAGCAAATCCTCGGCATCAGAGGCATCCTTCGGGGTGTCTCTTGCCATCAGCAGTCCTCATGACGAAATATCGGGTGCTTCCCGAGCGCCCGGAGGACTAGCAAGTGCCTTTGACCGTGTAAACGGCCCGGCGGGGCGCATGGCCAGCAAATCCAGCACCTACAGCTTTTTTCCCTGCCGCGAATGGGCTCGACTGCAGGCTCTGAATAGCGGTAGCCTTGTGCATCAATCGCTCGCTACAGGTGCGGCCCGTGCGCTGCGCCCCGGGATACGGTCATGATCGATGCTCCGCGTGATGAACGCGCCCTGAACATCCCGAACTTCATAACGGTCGGCCGTGTGGTACTCGTTCCCGTTGTATTCTGGTTACTGGTCTCCGGTCGGGTGCAAATGGCTTTCTTCGCATTTGTGGTCGCTGGCATAAGCGATGCGGTCGACGGCTATCTCGCCAAGCGTTTCGGCTGGACCACCGAGCTTGGCGCCTATTTGGACCCGCTGGCCGACAAGCTGCTGCTCGTCTCCGTGTTCGTGGCCATGGGCGTGCTCGGCGAACTGCCGTCGTGGCTCGTGATCGGTGTCGTCACGCGCGACATCATGATCGTCGCGGCGGTGATGCTGTCCTGGTTGATGGATCATCCCGTCCGCATCCGGCCGCTTGGCATCAGTAAAGCCAATACAGCGGTGCAACTGCTGCTGGCATCCACGGTTCTCGCCGATGTCGGATTCGATCTCGGCCTTGGTGCGCTTCGCACCGCCTTGATCTGGATTACGGCGTTTCTCACAATTGCCTCGCTTGCTGCCTACATGAGGGCTTGGCTGCATCATATGACGGGGTACGAGTCGTCCGGCCCAAAAGTGTAGCGGCCGTCGACGAAGTAGTGGCGGTTTGGGGATTGATATGCGCGTCGAACGGCAGGTGCTATTCTGGCTCGCGGCCGCGCTGCTGCTGGTCGTTGCCGTGCTGCTGTTGAAGGACGTGCTGTTGCCGTTCCTGATCGGCATCGTCGTCGCCTATGCATTGAACCCGGCAGCGGACCGTCTTGCGTCTTGGGGCATCAGCCGCACGCTGGCGTCCGCGATCATCGTCGCTGCGCTGTTGATCGCGATCGCGCTGCTGCTGGTGTTCCTCGTGCCGCTGCTGGTCAATCAGATCCAACAGATGAGCCTGTCGCTGCCCGCCGAGTTCGAGCGGTTGCGCAGCGTCGTCGACAACCGTGCGCGCGAGCTGCTGGGATCGCGGTTTCCGGATTTCCAGGCAACGCTCGACCGTGCCGTCACGGAGATGTCCAGCAACTGGTCGAGCGTTGCAGGGGTCGTCGCCAAATCGGTGTGGGCGCACGGGCTCGCGCTGGTCAATTTCCTATCGCTCCTTTTGATCACGCCGCTCGTCGTGTTCTATCTGCTGGTCGACTGGCACCCGATGCTCGACAAGATTTCGACGTGGTTGCCGCGGGATCACAAGGCCACGATCACGCGGCTGGCGGTTGAGATCAATGACGCGATCTCGGCATTCATCCGTGGCCAGGGCCTGGTCTGTCTGGTTCTCGGTTGCCTTTACGCCGCCGGCTTGACCTGGGCCGGCCTGCGGTACGGGTTGATCATCGGCCTGGCCACCGGACTGCTCAGTTTCGTGCCGTTCGTCGGTTGGGCGCTCGGCCTGATCACGGCATCGACGCTCGCGATGCTGCAGTTCTGGCCAGATACCGTGCCGTTACTGAAGGTCCTGGCGGTATTCGCTGCCGGACAGACCATCGATGCCGCGTTTCTATCGCCCAAGATCGTGGGCTCCAAAATTGGGTTGCATCCGGTTTGGCTGATCGCGGCATTGTTCATATTCAGCTATTTGTTCGGCTTCGCGGGTGTGCTGGTGGCGGTGCCGGTCGCAGCCGCAATCGCGGTCCTTTTTCGGTTCGCGCTCGAAGTGTATCTCGGATCGTCGATTTACCGTGGCCAGCAGGTCGGCGGGGAAGATCCGACGAAAGGCGCTTCATGAGCGGCTCGCTGACGCAGCCGGGAGTGCCGCAGCAGCTGGTCCTCGACCTGGCGCATCGGCCGGCGCTCGGAGCCGACAATTTTCTTGTCTCGCGTTCCAACGCCGCGGCCGTTGCCGTGATCGACGGCTGGCCGCATTGGCCGCATTGGGCCGTCGTTGTCACCGGTCCGGCGGGAGCCGGCAAGTCGCACCTCGTCAACGTCTGGCGCACGCGTTCCGGCGCCAGTCGCATGCAAGCGTGCGACATCGGCGAGAGCGCCATCGCAGGGCTGTCGGCAGCGCGCGCGCTGGCGATCGAAAATCTCGAGGCCGGCGTTGGCGACGAGCGCATCCTGTTTCACCTGTTGAACATGGCGCGCGAACTCAAATCGTCGATCCTGCTCACGTCGCGGCTCGCGCCCGGTGACCTGGTTGTCGCTTTGCCCGACCTGCGGTCGCGATTGCGGGCGCTGCCGCTCGTTGGCATCGAACAGCCGGATCAAAGCCTGCTGCAGGCGCTGCTCGTCAAACTGTTTGCCGATCGGCAGCTGATGGTCGAACCCAATGTTATTGCTCATCTTGTCCGCCATATGGAGCGTTCGACGGAGGCTGCGATACGACTGGTCGACGACATCGACAGACGAAACTTGGCGACACACCGGAAGGTCACGCGCACGACGGCTGCGGCGGCGCTCGCCCACCTTTACCCCGGCGACGAGTGAATGCCGCGCCACTTCAACCCCGACTTGACCCTCGCCAACGTCGCAGGTGTCATGCTTGTGTCATGAAACGCGCGCCAGAACGAGAACGGATGTCGGGGCGCGGGAGATCGCGATGACGGTGGCACGCAGCAAGACAAAGCAGGCGAACGCGGCAACGGCCAAGGTCGCGCCGCCGCCGGAAGGGTCGGCTCGGTTCAACAATCGCGAGTTGTCCTGGCTGCAGTTCAATCGGCGCGTGCTCGAAGAGGCAATGAACCCGCGCCACCCTTTACTGGAGCGCCTGCGGTTTCTCTCGATATCGGCGTCGAATCTCGACGAGTTCTACATGGTGCGGGCCGCGGGCCTCTACGGCCAGGTCGCGGCGGGCGTCGGCACTTTGAGCAATGACGGCAAATCGGCGGCCGAACAGCTCGCCGAGATCAATCGCTTCGCGGCAACGCTGGTCGCGGACAAGCAAGCCTGTTGGAACGACTTGAAGGCCGAGCTTGCCGAGACCGATCTGCTGCTGGTGCGTCGGAGCGACCTCACGCCCGATGACCTGAGCTGGCTCGAAGCCTTATTCATGAGCCACTTGTTCCCGATCCTGACGCCGATGAACGTCGACCCGGCGCATCCCTTCCCATTCATCCAGAACAAGGGATTGACGCTAGCCATCGCCATGAAGGATGCCGCCGGCAAGGCAATGAACGGGCTGATTCCAATCCCGTCGCAGGTTGATCGTTTCATCCGTCTTCCAATCAATGCTTCCGCACCCGCGCGAATCCGTTTCATCCAGATGGAAACGGTGATCGGTCTGTTCATTTCGGAGCTGTACCCGAATTTCACGATCAAAGCTCAAGGCGCATTTCGGGTCCTGCGCGACAGCGACGTCGAGTTTCAGGAAGAGGCCGAAGATCTGACCCGCGCCTACGAGACCCAGCTCAAGCGGCGGCGTCGCGGCAAGGTGATCCGCCTTGAAATTGATGGCTCGATGGCGCCTCAGCTGCAGCAGTTCGTCATCGAGGAGCTCGAGGTCAAGAAAGAATCGATCTTCGTCAAGAACGGCCTGCTTGGCCTGTCCGACACGACGCAACTGATCGTCACAGACCGAGCCGACCTGCTGTTCAAGCCGTTCCACCCGCGGTTTCCTGAACGTATCCGCGAGTTCAACGGTGATGTGTTTGCAGCCGTCCGTGCCAAGGACATCGTCATTCATCACCCTTACGAATCGTTCGACGTGGTGCTGCAGTACCTGCGACAGGCCGTCGCCGACCCGCACGTGATGGCGATCAAGTGGACGCTTTACCGTACGTCGCGCGAGAACAGCCCGATCGTGGCGGCGCTCAAGGAAGCTGCCGACATGGGTAAATCGGTGACAGCGGTGGTGGAGCTGAAGGCACGCTTCGACGAGACTACGAACATCAATCTTGCTCGCGAACTGGAAAAGGTCGGCGTCCACGTCGTCTACGGATTCATCGAGCTGAAGACGCACGCAAAACTTGGGATGGTGGTGCGCAAGGAAGGCAGCGCCATCGCTACCTACTGCCACATAGGTACGGGCAATTATCATCCGCAGACGGCGCGGATCTATACCGATTTATCGTTCTTTACGGCGGACCCGGCCGTCGGACGCGATGTCGCCCGCATCTTCAATTTCGTTACCGGTTATGGCAAGCCAACCGAGTTGGAATCGATGGCGGCGAGCCCGAACGGCATCCGCTCCCGCATCACGGCGCATATCGACGAGGAAATCGAACATGCCAAGGCCGGTCGGCCCGCCGCCATCTGGGCCAAAATGAATGCACTGGTCGATCCGCAGGTCATCGGCAAGCTCTACGAAGCCAGTGAAGCCGGTGTAGAGATCGACATCATCGTGCGCGGCATCTGCTGTCTGCGGCCGGGAATTGCGGGCCTGTCGTCAAATATCCGTGTCAAGAGCGTCATCGGCCGTTTTCTGGAGCACGCACGCATCTATTGCTTCGGACGAGGCGAGGCACTGCCATCGGCAAAGGCGGCGGTGTATATCAGTTCCGCCGATTTGATGCCTCGTAACCTGGATCGAAGAGTGGAGGCCATGGTGCCGATCAACAATCCTACCACCCACGCGCAGGTGCTGGAACAGATCATGGTCGCAAATCTGAAAGACAACCAGCAGAGCTGGCAGATCGCGGCGGATGGCTCGTCGCAGCGCATCGTTCCGGCGAAGGGCGAGTCGGCCTTCAACGCGCACCAGTATTTCATGACAAATCCCAGCCTTTCCGGACGCGGACAAGCGTTGAAAGACCACAAGCCGCCACGCTTTGATCTGACGCGCGAAGATTAGAAAGAGAGCGCTTCGTTGACAGAGCCTCTTCGGATGCCCGGAGACCGCGGCGGGTTTCGCGAACTTGAACCGCTCGGTGTTATCGACATCGGCTCGAACTCCGTTCGTCTCGTCGTCTATGAAGGCGCTGTGCGCGCACCGACCCCGTTGTTCAACGAAAAGGTATTGTGCGGGCTTGGCCGCACGGTAGCGACGTCGCGCAAGCTCGGCGGAGAGGCTGTCGAAAGGGCGCTTGCCGCGCTGACCCGGTTTCGCGGCATTACCCGGATCCTTGGCATCAAACACATTCGCGCCATCGCGACCGCGGCCGTGCGCGACGCAGACGATGGCGCCGATTTCATTGCCCGCGGCTCGATCGCCTGCGGTGTGCAGATCCAGGTGCTATCGGGCGAACGCGAGGCTGAACTTGCTGCACACGGCATTCGAATGGGCTTTGCCGAAGCGGACGGGATTGCCGGCGACCTCGGTGGCGGCAGCCTGGAGCTGATCGGCATCCACGGCGCCGACCTGGAGAATGCCATAACCCTGCCGCTCGGCGGCTTGCGCCTCATCGACATCACGGGCAACAAGCTGGAAAAGGCACTCGACTTCACGGACGCACAACTGCAGCGGGCCGATTGGCTGAAGCTCGGACGCGACCGGACCTTCTATGCCGTCGGCGGTACCTGGCGGGCGCTTGCCAAACTGCACATGGACGCCGTCGATTATCCCCTGCGCGTGATGCACGGCTATGCAATGCAGACGCGCGACGCCATCGCCTTCTGCGAGAACCTGCGCAAAGGGCGCAAGGTGGCCGGCATCGACGAGATTTCCAAAGCGCGGCGCGAAGTGCTGCCCTACGGAGCGCTGGTGATGGAGCGGGTGCTGCGCCGCCTGGAACCGCGCGAAGTCGTGTTCTCCGTATTCGGCATTCGCGAAGGACTGCTGTTCAGCTTCCTTTCAGCGCATGAACGCGCCAAGGACCCGTTGCTCAGCTTCTGCGAAGACTATGCAAGACTGCGTTCGCGCTCCGTCGCGCACGCGCGTGAACTCTGCAATTGGACCGACGCGCTGTTTGGCGAGCCTGGCCCGAAGGAGACATCTGCGGAGCAGCGGTTGCGCCACGCGGCCTGCCTGCTGTCGGACATTGGGTGGCGTGCACATCCCGATTATCGCGGCGAGCAGAGCCTCAATGTGATCGCTCACGCAGCGCTTGCCGGCGTCGACCACCCCGGCCGGCTGTTCCTGGCGCTCGCCATCTACTTCCGCCACTCCGGTTCTGGTGAGCAGACAGCGGAGCAACTGTCAGCCAGGCTGAAAAAGGCGATCGACCGTCGCGCGCTCAAACGCGCGCGCATCATAGGTGCCGCAATCCGCGTTGCCCACATGCTGTCGATCGGTATGTCTGGCATCATCGACGAGACGAGGCTCAGCTACGACCGTGGCAAACTCGTGCTGACGATTCCCCAAGCCTATGCCAGCATGAGCGGCGAGCGGCTCAGCAGACGGCTCGAGAGCCTGGGCGCGTTGCTCGATCGCCCGACCGAAACCCGAGTGCGAGCGTGAGCTTACAGATGTATTTCAGTTCGACGCGAAGACCCCTTAGCTTCTTGCCTTCCCGGAAAACGTTGCGACCAAAGGGAGCGGCGTTTATCCGGGATCGCGTCCTAACGATGGGACGCGATCCCGGCTCTCGCGCGACGCCGGAGCGCTATGCGTCGAGATCGAGCAGGCTCGGCCGGGAAGGCAGTTGGGAGAGATCGCGTTCGATCGATACCATTGGAGCCGGGTAGGTCCCGGGTGAGCGCGCCGCTCAAGTCCGGCAGAACTTGTCGTAGATTGCCTGGATGAAGCGCCGCGTCGGTTCGTCGGCGAGACTGTAATAGATGAGCCGCCCGTCGCGCCGCGTTTCGACAAGCCCCTCGAGCCGCAGCCGTGCGAGCTGCTGGGAGACCGCCGCCTGGCTCAGTTCCAGCAGCTCTTCCAGCTCGGTCACCGATCGTTCCCGCTCGGCCAGCGTGCACAGGATCAGCAGCCGATTTTCATTGGCAAGCGCCTTCAGGAACTCGGCTGCCTTGCGCGCCTTCTGCATCAGGCCGTGCAGCTCGGGCGACAGCTCGCGCTCGCCGTCGCGTACCTCGTCAGCCTCGGATGGAATGGTGTCGATCATCAATGCTGGGCCGATCAATTGGAAACCTTCAGGGCTTGTTGACCGGGCTCTCCGGGTCGAACAGGTAGGCGGTCACATCCTTGAGGTCCTGTTCCGACAGGAACTTGTGCACGCCGAATCGAGGCATATTCGAGCACGGCTGAACGGACTGCGCATTGTAGATCTTGGCGTAGGCGACCTTGGCGTCTGCGGCCGAGAACTTCCGAATCAGGCCGTACTCGGCAAGGCTTGGACCCAGTGTGCCGAAGCTCAACTCCTTGGGCGCCATCTGATGGCAGGCGTAACAGTTGCCGCCGCGCGGCGTATCGTCCTTGTCGGAGAACTGCCCGCCTGTGCCGCGTTGCGCAACCTTCTCACCGTCTTTCCAGTTGCCAAGCACCTTGCCGTCGGCTGGATACACGAGATTGGCTGTTTCGCGCTCACGGATTTTCTCGTACTCGGCCTTCGGCGGATCATTGCGGGTGAGCGAACACGTTCGTTGCGTCTCATCCTGGTCAATGCGTGCCTGCCAGCCTTCCGGCGGACTTTTCCAGATGCCTTTGACGTACCTTTCCACGATCTCCGGTGATACCGTTTGTGCGGCACACGGCAGGGCGGCGGTGGCGAATAAGGTTGTTGCCGCCAGGATACGTTTGACCCACATGAACGATTTCTCCAATGACGACAATCCGGGCGCGAGCGCGGCAACTTCGAAGCGTCAGCGCTTGATGGACGGGACCTGCAGCACGCCGCCCTCGGCTTTCTTGGTAAGATACAGTGTCAACGCGGTGAGGCCATCCGACGCGTAATCCGGTGCCGGATACCGCATCTGCCTGTAACAGTCCCAAAGCCTGTGCTGCATGGTCCGCATCTGGCTTTGTGAGACCCGATAGGTCGGCCACGTGCCCATTGTTTCCTGCGCGGGCTTTCCGGCCTTGGCCAGGTTCGGCAGCCCTTGCAGGCGAATGCGCTTGCCATCTTCCGCGTGGCAAGTGGCGCAGGAGAAATCCATCACCGCCGACCTGCGGAAGAAGAGCGCCTCGCCTACGCCGTACGCCTCCTTTTCCCGGGCGTGCGCCAGCGGCAACTCGAACTTCATACCGCTCGACTTGTTGGCAACGAATGCAACGAGATCTTCCATGTCCGACGACACACCCGGTCGGCTGAACCGGCGCGCGATCACGTCCTTGGTGTCGAGGCCCTGAATGCTCTGCATGCACCACAACAGCCGCTGCTCGAGGTCCATGACACGGTCCGCGTCCTGGAAGTATCGTGGCATGCGGGCGTAGACGCCTTCGAGCTTGCCCGGTCCCTCGCCGAGATCGCACGTCTGCAGCGAGACATTCTTGGTGCCACGCGCGAACTGCCACAACGCCTCGCCGCGATCGACATTGAGGAAAGCCGGATTGGCGAGCGGGTCGCTGATCATTTCGCGATAGCGCTCGATTTCTTTTTCCGCATCGACAGGTGCCGTCTGCGCAAATACAGGGAGGCCGACTGAAACACACGTCATAGCGATTGCCGCGGCCGTAAAAAGTTTCCTCATGGCAGCCCTTTGCTGTGCGTTTATTTTTTCGACGATTTGACGGACCGGATGTCGCGATGCCAGGAAATCATCGTAGCGTGCCGGCACGGACTATTGCAAGTACACATCTTCATATGCTAATTCTGGAATACGTGATGCCGAGATGCTGGAGCAGCCCCCGAATGCGACCGGACCAGAGCGGAGAAAGCATGATGTTCAATTCCAAGGGTGGAACGACACGCCGCGAGGTTCTGATCGGGGTCGCGGCCGCAGGCGTCGCCATCGCCGCGCTGCCGGGCCAGAGCTTTGCTACTCCGGAGCAGGTGGCGACCGAGATGAAAAGTCTATTCGGCGATAAAAAAATGACGGCCGGCAAGATCAAGCTCGAGCTGCCTTCGATTGCAGAAAACGGCCTGGTCGTTCCACTGAGTTTCGAGGTCGAAAGTCCGATGACGGACAAGGATTACGTTAAAGCCGTGCATATTCTGGCGGAAGGCAATCCAAACCCGACGATTGCCGCTTTCCAATTCACGCCTCTCAGCCCGAAAGCGGCCGCGGCCATTCGCATCAGGCTGGCGCAGACGCAGAATATCGTAGCGGTGGCCGAGTTGTCGAACGGCGAGCTCTATACAACAAAACGCGAAGTGAAGGTCACCATCGGCGGCTGCGGCGGATAGACCCCTCGCGCAAAGCGACAATAGTCAACTCCCGCGATTTTCTCGTGAAGGATTGTTCTCATGGCTGCTCCCAAACCCGCTCCGCGCGTTCGCATGCCGACCACTGCCAAGGCCGGCGAGGTGATCGAAGTCAAAACGCTGATTTCGCACGAAATGGAAAGTGGCCAGCGCAAGGACGCATCGGGCCAATTGATCCCTCGCAAAATCATCAAGCAGTTCGTTGCCAAATTCAACGGTCGCGAGATCATGAAGGCCGATTGGCATGGCGGGGTTTCGGCAAACCCTTATCAGTCATTTTTCGTGAAGGTACCGGAAACGGGAACCTTCGAGTTCACTTGGCTCGATGACGACGGCTCCGTTTACAAAGCCGAGCAGAAAGTAACCGTCGGCTGACGACGGCCCGGAGGCCAATCGCTTCCGGACCGCAAGACCAGAACTCATGCAGGCAACTCAATCCGGTGGTGCTGTGATGGCACTGCCGAACGGGTGACTGCGCGCGCTGATGTCATCCCGAAGCTCCATAGGCTCTAACATCAATGGCGAAAAAAACCATCTCTATCACCTGCGTTCCCGGAAACCGCGTCGACCGAAGGGAGACGAGGTTGTCCGGGATCTTTACGTCATCGTGTGAGGCACCGCGCCGAACAGAGGCAGATCCCGGCCCTCGCTTGGGCGACGATTTTTCACGCTCTTCGAGCGGAGCAGGCTCGGCCGGGAACGCGTGGGATGGAGAATGTGCCCACTATGCTAGCGCCGGCGAGGCAAGACCGGCCACCAAGGCAACTCTCGTGGCGTGGAACACTGACGAGCGCACAGCATGATCACGCGACGTGATTTCCTTACCGCAGCGGCGGCGGCGGCAGCGCTGGTCGGCGGCAGTGTCGGAACGGCCGGTCGGCTTGCCGCGCAGGGCAGGTTGACCCAGGCGGACCTGCTACGGTTCGAGCCGATGGGCAACGTCACGCTGATCCACGTGACCGACCTTCACGGCCAGCTGATGCCGTCGTTTTTTCGCGAACCTTCCATCAACATCGGTGTCGGCGAGAGCCGCGGGCTGGTGCCGCATATAACCGGTGAGCAATTCCTCAAGGCCTTCAAGCTCGATGCCAAATCGCCGCTCGCCCACGCGCTGACCTTCAACGACTTCACGGAGCTCGCCGCCAAATACGGCCGTATGGGTGGCCTCGACCGAATTTCGACGATCATCAAGGCCATTCGCGGCGAGCGACCCGATCGCACCCTGCTGCTCGATGGCGGCGATACCTGGACCAATAGCTGGACTGCGCTGCAGACCAAGGGGCAGGACATGGTCGACGCCATGAACGTGCTCGCGCCCGACGCCATGACAGGCCACTGGGAGTTCACCCTGGGCGAAGCGCGGGTCAAAGAACTCACCGAGAAACTGGGCTTTCCCTTTCTGGCGCAGAACGTGCGGGACAAGGAGTTCGAGGACCCGGTCTTTCCCGCGCAAAAGATGTTCGAACGGGGCGGCGCGAGGATTGCGGTGATCGGCCAGGCGTTGCCGTTTACTCCGATTGCCAATCCGCGCTGGCTGATCCCGAACTGGACGTTCGGCATTCGTGAGCCGGAGATGCAGAAGGAGGTCGATGCTGCGAAAGCGGCGGGTGCGGACCTGATCGTGCTGCTCTCGCATAACGGATTCGATGTTGATCGCAAGATGGCCGGCCGCATCAATGGCATCAATGTGATTCTGACCGGTCACACGCATGATGCCATTCCAGAAGTCACGAAGGTCGGCAACACGCTGCTGGTCGCATCCGGATGTCACGGCAAGTTCGTATCGCGGCTCGATCTCGATGTCCGGGACAAACAGATCAAAGGCTTCCGCTATCGACTGATTCCAGTTTTTTCCGATGCAATCGCGCCCGACGTCGAAATGGCCGCCGTCATCGCCCGACACCGTGCACCTTTTGCGAAGGACTTGAGCCGCGTTCTGGGCAAGACCGGCGCTCTGCTGTATCGCCGCGGCAACTTCAACGGCACGCTCGACGACGTGATCTGCGACGGCATTCTGCAAGGCCGTGACGCCGAAATTGCGCTGTCGCCCGGCATCCGTTGGGGCACCAGCCTGCTCCCCGGTCAGGACATCACGTTCGAGGACATCACCAACGCTACCGCGATGAGTTATCCCGCTTGCTATCGCATCCCGATGAGTGGCGCGCGCCTCAAGGAAATCCTCGAGGACGTCGCCGACAATATCTTCAATCCGGATCCGTACTACCAGCAGGGCGGCGACATGGTCCGCACCGGCGGGCTTGGCTATACCATCGACGTTAATAAGCCGATCGGCCGCCGCATATCGGGCCTCACCCTGTTGCGGTCGGGAGCAGCCATAGAAGCCGCCAAGGACTACACCGTCGCCGGTTGGGCATCGGTAAATCAAGGCACCGAGGGCCCGCCGATCTGGGATGTGATCGCCAAACACATCGAAGCCCAGAAGACGGTGACGGTTCCCGAAAACAACGCCGTAAAGGTCGTCAACCAATAATTCCACCGGCCTCTGGAGCATCGAATGACGAAACCGCCAAATGATCAGACGTCGAATGCGGCACGCGCCAGTCGACGCCAGTTCATGACGACGACGCTTGCGGGCGGACTTGTTGCAGCCGGCGCCGGCAGCGCTTCGGCGCAAAAAGCCGTCAGCAAGACCAAAAATTTGCCGCCCAATGTCGCCGACTGGGGCCGGTACCTAGGACCAGGTGTCACTGATGCGCCCTACGGCAAACCGTCGAAGCACGAGGCCCATGTCGTCCGCCGCAACGTCGAATGGTTGACCGCCGACCCGATCAGCTCGATCAACTTCACGCCGCTGCACGAGCTCGACGGCATCATCACGCCCAACGGGGTTTGCTTCGAGCGCCACCACAGCGGCGTCGCCGAAGTCAGCCCGGCCGACTACGTGCTGATGATCAACGGCCTCGTCGACAAGCCGATGATCTTCACCCTCGATGACCTGAAACGGTTTCCGCGCGTCAATCGCATCTACTTTCTGGAATGCGCAGCAAATTCCGGCATGGAATGGCGCGGCGCGCAGCTCAACAGCTGTCAGTTCACGCACGGCATGGTCCACAACGTCATGTATACCGGCGTGCCGCTGAAATATCTGCTTGAGGAAGCCGGCCTGAAACCGAACGCAAAATGGCTGCTGGCCGAGGGCGGCGACGCGGCGGGCATGAACCGCTCCCTGCCGCTGCAAAAAGCCCTCGACGATTGCCTGATTGCGTTCAAGATGAATGGCGAGGCGCTGCGGCCGGAGCTCGGTTACCCGGCCCGTCTGGTTGTGCCCGGCTGGGAAGGCAACCTCTGGGTCAAGTGGCTGCGGCGGATCGAGGTCGGCGACGCGCCATGGCACGCCCGCGAGGAGACCTCGAAGTACACTGACCTGATGGCCGATGGCCGCGCCCGGCGCTTCACCTTCATCATGGACGCCAAGTCGGTCGTGACCAACCCGTCGCCGGAAGCACCGCTGAAGGTCAAAGGCCGGAATGTGCTGTCGGGCCTGGCCTGGTCGGGACGCGGCACCGTCAGCCGAGTCGACGTGACCCTAGATGGCGGCCGCAACTGGGCGCAGGCGCGCATCGACGGCCCTGTGCTCGATAAATCGCTGGTCCGGTTCTATGTCGATTTCGACTGGCAGGGCCAGGAACTGCTGATCCAGTCGCGTGCGCATGATCAGACCGGCTACGTGCAGCCGACCAAGCACGAACTGCGCAAGGTGCGCGGCGTCAACTCCGTCTACCACAACAACGGCATCCAGACCTGGCTGGTGCGCGCCAACGGGGAGACCGAGAATGTCGAAATTTCTTAAGGCCGAACCGCAAAGCGATCGGCCCGCCCGTAGGTTGGGTCAAGCGCTTCGCGCGACCCAACATCCACGGCCGGTGCCAGTCGTGTTGGGTCGCGCAAGATCGCTTGACCCAACCTACGTTCGTCATTTTTCATGCAACAGTCGACAAGTGGGTTGGTACAGGGCCCTGGTGCTCGCTGGCCTGCTCGTGGCAATGACCCAGACCGCATCGGCGGCGAAGCTCGGGCTCGGCCGGGAGGCGAAACCCGAGGAGATCGCGGGCTGGGACATCGACGTTCGTCCCGACGGCCGGGGTCTGCCGCCGGGCAAGGGCACGGTCAAGCAAGGCGAAGAACTTTTTCAGACCCAGTGCGCGGTCTGTCACGGTGAGTTCGGCGAAGGCATCGACCGATGGCCGGCCGTAGCGGGCGGCCACGGCAGCCTGAAGCACGACCGCCCCGACCGCACCATCGGCTCCTATTGGCCCTCCGTTTCGACCGTGTTCGACTACGTCCGCCGCGCCATGCCCTATGGCAACGCGCAATCGTTGTCGAACGACGAACTCTATGCGGTGACCGCCTACCTTTTGCATCTCAACGACGTGAAGGTGCCCGGTCAGGAACTCAACCAGGGCAACTTCGCTTCGATCCAGCTGCCGAACGCCGCCGGCTTCTACGACGACGATCGCGAGGTCGCCGAAAAACACTTCTGGCGACCCAAGGTCTGCATGAAGGACTGCAAGAAAGAGACAACGGTCCTCAATCGCGCCAAGTCGCTGGATGTTACTCCAGACTTCAAGACCGCGCCGAAGGCGGATTGAACGCTCGCCGAAGGTCTTTCAGCAGCACGAACAGGTGATAGGGATCGGTCGGTGAGGGTGCGAAGTCGTAGCGTTCATAGAACGCTTTCGCCTCGTCATCCTTGGCATGAACCACGAAGGCACGGATGCCGGCGATGTCCGCCGCAGCCAACGTGCGCAGCATCGCGTCCTTGAGCAGTCCGGCGCCGATGCCTTTGTCCTGCTGGCCGGTGGCGAACGCAAGGCGCGCCAGAACCATCACAGGGACCGGGTGGCGTGCGAGCCCTTTCTTGAGACGTCCGGCCGCCTGCTCATAGGCGACCTCGCCAACGACGAGCGTGTAGTAGCCGATGATCGCGCCGCCCGAGAGACCTACATAGGTTTGCGAGGCGCCGGCCTTCTGGTTCTGCAACGCGTAGCGGGACAGATACCGGTTGAGCGGCTCCTTGCTGCAGTCAAAGGCATCGACGTCGTGTCGTCGGTCGAGTTTTTCGATCTCCAGACCGCCACTCACTTCTTGCGCCTGCGCTCAAACACGCTCTTGTCGGTCATCAGCTTCGCCAGCCGCGGCTTGACCGCGGCAGGTGCATCGAGCGCCTTCTGGAATGCCGCCCAGGCCTCGGCGTTGAGACCAAATCGCTGACGATCCGGCAATGTCTCGGCCGCCCGCGCCAGCGCGCTCTCGAGGACGAACTCGCTGACCGACCGCTGTGCCGCCGCCGCCGCCGACTGCAACGCCCGCTTGGCCTCGGCCGTCAACCGCAGATCCAGTTTCTCGCTTCGTGAAGTCGCGACCATGGGGAAGCCCTGCCTTTCCCAAACAGCCTGTCACATTTGCCCGACAATGTCATGACAAAATACGAATAATCACTGGAGCGTTGTCACGCCCGCAGCCCCATCAACACCTTGTTGCCCCGCAGCGCCTCGACGGCGTGATCGACAAAAGCCCGCACCTTGGGTGTTCTGTGCTGCGCGCTCGGAGTCAAAATATGCACCGGCACGGCAGCAGGCTCGAACGTCGGCAATACACGGATGAGGGTGCCCGACGCCAATTCGTCGAACACCTGGTAGGACAGCACCCGCGCGAGCCCGCGCCCCGCCTTCGCTGCCGACACGATCGTCTCCACGTCATCAGCGAACAGGCGCGGTCGCAAGCGCGCAACAACCTGCCGACCCTTGGAGGCGAAACGCCACTCGATCGCGCCGGCTCCACGCAGGCCGAAGACGATGTCGTGATCGGCGAGATCGCCCGGTACTTTGGGCTTGCCACGCCTCGCAAGATAGGCCGGGCTCGCGACGACGACCCGCCGCACCTCACCGACCCGGTGCATGACCTGACCGGAAACCGCGGGCTCGCCGATCCTGATCGCCACATCGATGCGTTCGTCGATCAAGTCGAGATTGCGGTCGTTGAGGATGAACTCGACCTGCACGTCGGCAAAAGCATCGAGAAAACTCGTGACCAGGGGCGCGACGTGCCGCCGCCCGAACTGCACTGGCGCCGTGACGCGCA
>JBGTIU010000107.1:0-14042 GCA_041745515.1 Hyphomicrobiaceae bacterium
CGAGCGCAACCTCGGGCGCGACGCCAAGGCCAGGCCCGTCATCGCGAATGGAGATCAGCAACATTGCGCCTTTGCTTTCTGCTGTAACCTCAACCCGCCCGCGCGCCCACTTGAAAGAGTTATCGAGCAGGTTGCCGAGCATTTCATCCAGATCTAGCTGGTCACAGGCAACGCGCGCGTCGGGCGGGATTTTGATGTCGACCGTGATCGCCTTTGAGGCATAAATTTTCCCTAGTGCCACGACGAGGTCCTCGATGTGCTGCCCCACGAGCCTTAGGGTTCGCGAAGAACCATCGACAGCCGCCGCACGGGCGCGACGCAGATGATGCGCTATGTTCCGATCTATCAACGCGACGAGGCGTAGGGCCTCTGGCGCGTGCTCGTCCAAATTTGGCGTGTCGAGGCTGGCCGCAATTCCGGCAAGCGGCGTTTTGAGGCTGTGTGCAAGATTGGCAACCTGCGTCCGTGCGCGTTCGAGCTTCTCGGCGTTTTGCGCAATGAGCGCGTTGACTTCTTCGACAAGACCTTCAACCTCTTTTGGCTGCGGCCCCGATATCCGATCCGACTCTCCTGCTCGGACCGCTCGTAGGGCGTCCGAGAGTCGACGGAGAGGCACCAGCCCAAAATGCACCTGCAGGAACGCTGCACCAGTTAGTAACGCCGCCAATGTGCCTAAGGCTGCGACGAGCGCCTTTCGAATGGCGTATATGGGGCGTCCCTGCTCGGCTTCCGGCGCCGTTGCGACAAGTGACACGGTGCCAGCATCGTCAGGCAGTGTGAGCGTTCGCGTGCGGCCGATCAGTGGCGGGCCGGATGGGTCTTTGGTGCGTATCGTACGAAGACGTGTGCCAGAGGCAGAGGGCAGCTTGAGTGGCGTACCCGTGGAGGAACGTGAATTCAATGTTTGGCCCGCACCTGCAACCTGCCAATACCAGCCGGAGAACGGCCGATCGAACGGTGCCACATCGACGTTTCGCGATAACCGAAGCGCGCCACTGGTATCGGTTTCGATTGCTGCCGCCAACGTTAACAACTGCGCGTCAAGCCGGCGCTCGATCTGCTGGCGCACGAAATGGCGCATGATGGCGTCGATTGCGATGCCGGCACTGATCAGAGCTACTAACAGAAACACGAAGGCGCCGAGCAGCAAGCGCCAGCGCAGTGACCCGAGTCTAGCCATCGCGCCGCTCCGCCGTCAGGCGGTAGCCGTGGCCGCGCACTGTTTCGATCATCGTGGCGCCAATCTTGCGCCGAAGCCGACCGATGATCACTTCGAGCGAGTTGGAATCGGCACCCGAGTCGCCATCATAGACTTTGTCGAACAGATCCGAGCGTTCGACGACTGTTTCCTTGCGCAGCATCAGGCACGACAAGACGCGCCATTCCAGCCCGGTCAGTTTCAGCGGCAGACCTTCGAAGGTAAACGTACCAAGCTGGGTCTCATAGGCGAGATCACCGCAACGCATCTGTGTCTCACCATGCCCTGATGCCCGTCGTATCAGTGCGCGCAATCTGAGCACCAGCTCGTCCATACGGAATGGCTTGACGAGGTAGTCGTCGGCCCCGGCCTTGAAACCTTGCACCTTGCTCGTCCAATCATCGCGCGCGGTAAGAACGAGAACCGGAAAATTCTGCCCATCCTTGCGCCACGCAGCGAGGACGTTGACGCCATCGATTTTGGGCAGGCCGAGATCGAGAATTGCCGCGACATAGGGCTCGGTGGCGCCGAGATGCGCCCCATCCTCTCCGTTGTTTGCGTGATCAATGGCGAAACCTTCGCGCCGCAAGTGCTCGGCAACACGCTGAGCAAGCACGGGATCATCTTCGACGAGGAGCAGCCTCATGGCCGTCCTCGCTTGGCAGGAGCCGGCGGACGACTAGCCTTTACCAGATCGTGCCCTGCGGCCTCGAGGAAGGCGCCGTCGTCGCCCTTGATGCGGATGCGCACAATCTGCCCGTCGTTGGTCAGGAGCTTGACCTCGTATACCGTGCTTGCCGGCTCGTCAGACCGGGCCGGCACGGCCGCTACGTCCAGCAGTTCGCCGAGATACCTTTCCTGTGCAACGGATACGGCACGCTCGGGCCCGATCAGCTCCGGACGCACCTGCGCGTGCGCCGAGTGGACGGCGGCGACAATGAAAAGAAACGCGAGACAGAGCAATTTCATCGCGTTCTTGTATCCTTGGAGGCTGAACCGAATCTGAACCAGTACGTTCAGGGGCGATTGGGGTGGGTCTGTTAGACCGCTGCCTGTCAAACAGGAGAAACCGATCATGACACGCTCTTCCCGTTCTAGCATTTTGCTTTTTGCAGTCCCGCTCGCGATCGCAGCAGCTACTTTCAGCCAAGCGCAGTCCCCAACACCAGCTCCAGCGGGTGCTCCCGCCATGCAACAGACCCCCATCAACAAGCTCGTGCCGAACCCTGCCGTACGCATTGCCGGCCGGGTCGTTGAGATCTACGGCAACAAGCTGATCTTGCAGGATGCCACGGGTCGCACGCTCGTCGAACTCGGACCACGCGGCGCCGAGCTGGTCGCGGCTGCTGTCGGCAACGACATGATCGTCGATGGTCGCTACCACGATGGATTCATGCACGGGACGGTCGTCATTACGCCCGACAATCGCCGTTTCGAGTTGAAAGCGCCGGAAGAGTCCAAGGGAGCTGGCCCGAAGGGTCCCGGTCCCAAGGGTAGGCACGCCGATGTGCCCTATGATCAGACTGTCATACTTTCAGCCGTCGATAAGGCCGGCTTCAAAGATGCGAAGGTGGTCGACATCAAGAAGCATCATGCCAAGGTCTCGGCTAGGGATGCCGTCGGCAAAGCAATGGAGCTTCACGTCGAATTCGACGGGCATATCCGCAAGCAGGAGCAGATCGGCGCACTGATGGATGAAGTGCAGGTAAAATTGGTCCTTGAGAAGGCCGGCTATACGTACGCTGGCTCGATGACGCCGCACAAGAAACACATGATCGTCACGGCGCGCAATTCGCGCGGCGAACTGGTCGATATTGACGTGCATCGCGATGGCACGATCAAGAAGGAGCGTGCACGAGTGCAGTAACTGATTGCAGAAACCAAGATAACATTGCTGCAACTGGCCAGCCCCCGTCGAGTGGTCCGAGGTGAATGTTAGTTTAGGGTTGGTCTTGGCGCCAGACCGAGCATGGCTGTCGGAGCTGGTCGGGATGGCGCGAGAGGCCACACGGCGAGGCCGGGTACGAACACTTCGGGCGCCGGCGGTCGATAGCCAAGCGAGGCGTGCGGGCGCACCGCATTGTAATGGTCCCGCCAGCTCTCGATTATGATCTGGGCTTCTTTGAGCGAACTGAAGATTTCGCCGTTCAGCAACTCGGCTCGCATGCGGGCGTTGAACGACTCGACGTATCCGTTCTCCCAGGGGCTGCCGGATGCGATGTACGCCGTTTTGGCACCGACAGCCCGATCCACTCCCGCACCGCCTTGGCGACGAACTCCGGGCCGTTGTCCGAACGAATGCGCCCGGGCACGCCTCGAAGGATGAAGAGGTCCGACAACACGTCAATCACATCGATGGCTTCAGCCTGCGCGCAATCAGGATCGCCAGGCACTCGTGGGTGAACTCGTCGATCACATTGAGCATGCGGTATTTCATTCCGCCATGCGTGCGATTTTCGACAAAGTCGTAGGACCACACGCGACTAGCCCGCGCCCGCCAGTCGAAGGCGCAAGCGCGCGTCGAGATCGTCTGCGTTGCCGTGAACGGCATCCATATTTCAGTGTCCATGTTGCGTCTCATCCCGTCTGTGTCAGCCTGACGCTGATTCTATCAACCGTCGGCTTCACGCCGAGACGCATTGCGAACCGCGGCGGGCAGCTGCGCCCTCATTGAAGATTATTTTGCGCCATCGGGGCTCCCTTTTATCGCAATACATAAACCCACATTGCGAGCGTAAAGAGCGAGCCGAAGATCAGCTTGTTGTGGCTGGCAAGCTATTCGGGAAGGTGGATGGCGAAGTTATCGCGCCGGTCGTCGGTGTAGCGCGCGGTTACGGCCGCCAGTGGGCATCGCATCGGATGACGAGCAGCACGACGACTTCGACCAAACGATGCCGATGAATACAGCCGCGTTGAAAAAGTCCTCCGCTGCAGCGAAGATCCAGATCGCAAAAATGCTCGCGACGAAAAAGCCCAGACGAGGGAACTCGACCCCCACGCCCAACTGCCCGCTTCTGCAGCCGTTAGTGTCGATGTTGAACTGCTGCTTGGGATCGCGGGCGAGTTCGGTGCTGGATTGGTCGCAGAGGTGGGATCATGCTGACGACAGCGCAAAATTGGTTCGAGCGGACGTTCGTTGACCTCTTCCAACAACTGCGCTGGTCGTTTCTGCCGCCGCTGATGGTCTATTTTGCAGCCGGGATCTCGGGACTTACCGCTATCGTCGGCACGTTCTTCGTCAAGGAATACCTCGGCCTTTCCGCCTCGTTTCTTGCCGCGCTCTCATTCTGGGCCGGACTGCCCTGGGCGCTCAAGATGCCGCTTGGCCATTTGGTCGATTTGGTTTGGCGCTGGAAAGCCCTGCTGGTCTATCTGGGCGCCGCGCTGATCGCCGCAAGTCTCTTCATCATGTACGCGCTCATCATGCACACCGAGGCAATGCGGCAGGTGCTCAGCGCGGAGGCCTGGTTCGTGGTCAGCAGTCTGCTCGCACCCGCCGGCTACGTGGTACAGGACACGGTCGCGGACGCGATGTCGGTGGAGGCAGTACCGCTCGTCGGCGCCGACGGTGAGGCACTGTCGGAGGAGAAGACCAAGGCCCTGCACACGACGATGCAGACGTTCGGCCGCATCGCGCTGATCAGCGGGCTGGTATTCGTCGCCCTGCTCAACATCGTGATGTTCTCCGGTGTGGAGATCCTGGCGCAGAGCGATAAGGCCCAGATATATGCCCGCATTTATTTGATGGCGCTCGCCATACCGGTGGTGTCTGTCATCGGCGTGGCGCTGTCCCAAGTCATGCTTGCCGCCCGCGCGAGGCATCTTCGCGAACAAGGGATCGACGCGGACGAGGCCGATCGGCTGGTCTATACGCCGGGTAAGTCCACTACACCAAACTACTGGATATTCGGTGGTGGTGCCGCGTTCGTGGTGTTGACGCTTGCAATCGGCCTTGCTGACATTCCCCTGGGGCAGGAGCTCGTGTTCGCCGGTTCAATGGCGATCGTCGTGACGCTGATCTACCAGCTCGTCCAGAAGCTGCCTCGCGCCAAGGCGCAAGCGCTGGTCGGCACCGCGCTGATTATCTTCGTGTTTCGAGCCGTGCCGCTGCCGGGCGCCGGCGCGACGTGGTTCGTGATCGACCGGCTTGGGTTCGGCCAGCAGTTTTTGGCTGTGCTGTCGCTGATTGCGTCGTGCCTGACACTTATCGGGATGGTGCTCCTAAGACCGCTGATGGCAAGCCGATCGATCGCCTTCATTGTGGTTGGCCTGACGATTGCCGGCGGTTTGCTGGCGCTGCCGAACATCGGGCTCTACTACGGCGTGCATGAGTGGACGGCGCGCCTGACCGGCGGCGTAGTCGATGCGCACTTCATAGCCATCATCGAAACCACGCTCGAATCGCCGCTGGGTCAGATCGCGATGATCCCTTTGCTGACCTGGATCGCGCGCAACGCGCCGGCCGACCTCAAGGCGACGTTCTTCGCGGTGATGGCCTCATTCACCAATCTGGCGCTGTCGGCCAGCAGCCTGCTTACGAAATACATGAACCAGATCTTTCTGGTGACCCGCGAGGTCAAGGATCGTGCGACCGGCGTGGTCGAAGCGCCGGCCGACTACAGCCAGCTCGGTTGGCTCTTGATCACGGTGGCATTGATCGGGGTTGTGGCGCCGCTGTTGACAGTTCTTGCCGTACAGAGGTCGCGGCTCCGGACTGAGGATTGAGACTGAGCCGCGGCCATTGAGAGAGGGGATGGGGGATGGCTGCGAGAGCGAGCAAGGGGCCGTTGATCAGATACGAGCCTCGGTTTGACATTGACCCGTTGCGACCTCGATTGGCTCAGCTCTACCAACATTATCGTGGTCGCGCTGGCGACGCGGGTGGGACGCATTCAGTCCGTTACTGTCCAAATTGGGCGCAGACTCTGTGGCAGAGGACCTTAGGAGGCCGAAACGTCTGGTGTTCTTACCCCACGGCAGCTCAAGCCCCAGACAGCTGCGCCTTGCTGCATCGCAGAGCAACGTCGTTCAGTTCCATCCGAGAATCGTGAAATTTGCACCTTCGTCTGCATTCTCAGATAGCTGAAGTAGCCACGCCCATCACATCTGGCGTTGGATCGAGGCTGCGCGGGCATACTTGACTGGGCTGAGCCACCATGACGACCGTTGAATTGAAGGACACAGACCCTTCGCGAGCCCCGCCGGTCTTGGTGCGGTCACTCAATCTGCCACTTGCTGTTCTATTCGGCCTCGGGGTGACGATCGGGGCCGGCATCTATGTTCTGATTGGCGCAACGGCAGGGCGCGCCGGAATGCATGCACCGCTGTCGTTCCTTCTGGCGGCACTCGTAATGACGCCGACGGCAGCGTCGTTTGCAGAGTTCGCGTCGCGGATGCCGGTGAGTGCCGGTGAAGCAGCCTATGTCCGGGCGGGATTTGGCTCTGAACGGTTGGCGCTGCTTATCGGGCTGATGGTTGTCGCTGTCGGGGTGATCTCAGCTGCCGCGATTGCCAAGGGGAGCGCCGGTTATATCCGCGAATTCGTCGACCTGCCGACGGGCATGATCATCCCGGTGGTCGTTCTCCTTATGGGTGCAGTTGCGGCCTGGGGCATCCTGCAGTCGGTCGCGATTGCCGGCCTCATGACGCTGATCGAGGTCGGCGGCCTGCTCGTCATCATCTTCGCCGGTGCCACCACATCGCCTGATCTGGTCACACGCCTCCCCGAGATTTGGATCGGCCTAAGTAGTTTCGCGACGGTGACAGGGGTCCTTTCGGCGTCCTTGCTGGCGTTCTTCGCTTTCATCGGGTTCGAGGGATTGGCCAACATTGCCGAAGAAGTCAAAGACCCGCAGCGAACTTTGCCGAAGGCTATCTTTCTGACGTTGGCAATTTCCACAACCTTCTACATTCTCATCGTGTGGATCGCTCTGGTCTCGGTTCCGCGTGAAGAACTTGCCTCCGCAAGTGCCCCGTTAAGCCTCGTATTCCAACGTGTCACCGGGGCAACGCCATTTTCGATCAGTGCGATTGCCATCGTCGCTACTGTCAACGGCGTCATCGCCCTGATGGTGATGGCATCCAGAGTGATCTACGGAATGGCGGATCGGAAAATGCTTCCGCCCACACTTGCCAGAATCAGCCCGCGGACAAAAACTCCCCTGAACGCGACCGCACTGATTGTCGGCGCCGTACTGGTCCTCGCGCTCGCCTTCCCGCTGGAAGGCCTTGCTGAGACGACGTCACGTCTGACACTGATCATCTTCGCGTTCGTCAATGCAGCGTTGGTGCTGTTGAAGCGAAAAGCTGGCCTGATACCGGCAGGGGCCTTTGCCGTGCCGATAGCAGTTCCGGTTGTAGGCTGCTTTCTCTGCATAGCGCTGCTAGTCGGCGCATTCTTTGGCGGAGGCGGATAGGCACGCTCCTGACGTTCGCTCAGGCTCTCCCGCTGGTGACGGCAATCTCGAGCAGTCCGAACGTCGGCAACCTCGTGTGCCATGTCTGTGCTACTGTCAAAAGTGTCGCGGAATCTGACGCGCCTGAGTTCTGCTGCCTCAGAGTAATATTCGCCGATACCAGAAAGGAACCCTGGTCATGCCGTACAAGTCAATACTCGTTCATCTGAATAGTGAGCACCGCGCCTCCCGCCTCATCGATGCCGCAATGCAGTTAGCATTGCCCCCAAACGCGCATCTGATAGGCCTCTTCGTGGTTCCTCATGTCCCCTTCAGTTCGCCGATTTTTCCAAAGGTTTCGGGAGCAATCATACAAGGTGGCCTCAATACCTATCGCAAGACGGGTGAGGATATCCGCCAGGCCTTCGAGCTAGCCACCGTAGGGCAGCCCATCGTCGCAGACTGGCGCCTTTATGAACCGAAGACGGTTGGGTACGTTGAGGCAGTGCTCGACCATGCGCGCGCCGCCGACCTTGTTATTGCTGCGCAGAAAGAGAGCGAATGGGACTATGCTGACATGTTCGATGTTCCCGACGCGCTAGCGATGGAGAGCGGGCGACCCGTTCTCGTCGTTCCTAAGAGCGGCGAAGTACGCGTTATCGGTGAACGCATACTTGTCGCCTGGAACAACAGCCGTGAATCTGCGCGGGCGGTATTTGACGCGTTGCCGCTGCTCCAGAGGGCGAAAGAGGTGCGAGTCCTGTGTGTCGAAGAGCCGAATAAACCGCAATCTGCCCGAGACATAGCAGGGGCCGAAATTTCCACCGCACTTGCTCGTCAAGGAGTCAATTGCATCGCGGACCATATCAAACCAACCAAACGCGTCGAGGCCGGTGAAGAGTTACTCGTCCAAGTGAACAAGCACAATTGCGACCTCCTGGTGATGGGATGTTACGGCCGGTCCCGTCTTCGCGAGTTCATCCTCGGAGGCGCGTCGCGGCACGTTCTGCAACATGCGACGGTCCCCGTGCTTATGGCGCATTGAGGTGTCATCAGTCCCGCCGAACTACTCACGCAAGTCATGAGCATCAGACCAGTCGCAACGATCTGCTTTCGGATCGCAACGCCGAGTGATTAGGCGAACTTTATCAGAGGACCCCAGCCACGCTGCGGCCGGGAGTGCGGATTCCGGTGATTGCGGACAGGGTTTCCATTTGAAGGCGGCCACCGATTACGGTCGAAGGCGGACAGCATTACGGTGAAGGCGGCCACTCGCTCCCGTCGACGGTTGCATGGGGTCAGGCGGCGGTCTTTTCGTACGCATCCGGCCAAGGCCGCAGGGGAATCCCGGCGCGTTCATGCTGCGGCTTGAACCTTTGTCGGATGTTCGGCTTTCCAGTTCCACGGCAGCAGGTCTTTGATGCGCTTGGCCGGGTGATCGGCGATGCGTGCGAGGATATCGGCAAGCCAGGCGCGGGCGTCGACATCGTTCAACGTACAAGTTTCTATGAGCGTGTAGATCGCAGCAGCCCGAATGCCGCCCGAGTCCGATCCGCAGAAGGTCCAGTTGCGGCGCCCGGCCGCAATCGCACAGTCATTCTGCCCATATCGGGCAGGATGTCGTGATCCACTATCGATGGCACCCGCTCTATGGGCGGAGCGCGCGTCGCATTCAGGGCGAGCAGCGCGCATCGGGCGAGTTCGTGCACGTCGAGCTGACGCCGGGCGTCGTGACGATCCTGCCAGCGTGGAAGCTCGATCCCGTCTACTGCGCCGGCCTCAGGGTCGGCGCGCCGCAGGTCTCGTTGGCGGCGCTTTCGGCCTTGCATGAGCTACTACTCGCTCTCGAATCGCGTCTCCCCTCAGCGCACGGCACCGCCGTCACCGAGGAGGCTTTTCATGGGATCGCTGATACCGTTCACGCGAAGCACGCAGCTTGCTTTGCGACGACCACATCCGCTTGCGATAGCACCGCGCCAGCTCGATCTCGTTCTCGACGATGCGAGGCTGCGGGGAATGAAGCCGACGGAACGACAAGCCGTCCTGCAGGCGCTGGCGCAACTTCTGCTCGAAGCCGCCGGCGTCGCAACACGGGAGGCCGGCGATGACCACGAATGACGCGCTCCTTCCCACAACGGTGCTACACCGCAAGGCCGTGGTCTACGTGCGCCAGTCGACGCCGCAGCAGGTGCAATTCAACTTGGAGAGCCAGCGACGCCAGTATGAGCTGGTCGAGGTCGCGCGACGACGCGGCTTCGCCAACGTGGAGGTCATCGACGACGACCTTGGCCGATCGGCGAGCGGCACCGTCCAGCGGCCGGGCTTCGATCGCTTGGTCGCGGCCTTGTGCGCTGGACAGGTCGGCGCCGTGTTGTGCCTCGATGCCTCGCGCCTCGCGCGCAATGGCCGCGACTGGCATCATCTGCTCGAGCTGTGCGGGCTGGTCGAGGCCCGCGTCATCGACCTCGATGGCGTCTACGATCCATGCCGACCGAACGACCGCTTGCTGCTCGGCATGAAGGGCAGCATCAGCGAGTTCGAGTTGGGCATCATCCGATCTCGGATGCACGAGGCAGCACGGTCGAAGGCGAGGCGCGGCGAGCTGAGGGTCTCGGTTCCGATCGGCTACACGTGGGACCGGCACGTCGGCCTCACCCTCGATCCTGATCGGCGGCTGCAGGAGGTGATCAGGCTCGTCTTCCAGAAGTTCCGCGAGCTGGGCAGCGCCCGCCAGGTGCTGCTGTGGATGGTGGCGGAAGGCATCCACTTTCCGTACCCGACGGACGGCAGAACGTTGACATCGTTCGAGTGGCGGCCGATCCGATATCGCAACGTCATCGCGATTCTGAAGAACCCTTTCTATGCCGGCGTCTACGCCTATGGGAAGAGCGAGAAGCGCACCGAGATCATCGATGGCCGTGCGCGCAAGAGTTATGGCCACCGCAAGCCGATGAACACCTGGGAGGTCTTCATCAAGGATCACCACGAGGGTTACATCGGCTGGGCAGAGTTCGAGCGCAATCAGGCCGTGCTCGCCGGCAACGCCTACGGCAAGCCCGGCGACACGAAGTCCGGTCGCGGCGGGCGCGCGCTTGTTGCCGGTCTCATCTGCTGTGCGCGTTGCGGTCGTCGGCTCTGCCAGTCTACAGATGCGACAGGCCGAATCTTCAGCTGGGACAGCGGCGCTGCTTCAGCTTTGGCGGCAAGCGCATCGACGAGACGATCGCCGCCGAGATGCTGCGCGCCGTTGCGCCGATGGCGATCGAGGCGGCGATGGAGGCCGAGCGCATGCTGAGAGGCAAGGACCAGGACCGGCGACACATTGCCGAGATGGAGTTGAGCCAAGCGCGGTACGATGCGTCATTGGCGGAACGTCGCTATGCCGCCTGCGATCCCGACAATCGCCTCATCGCGGCGCAGCTGGAGAAGGCATGGGAGGGAGCGCTTCAGCGTGTCGAGGCGTGTCGACAGCGGCTCGACGCCATGAGCACGCCCTATGCCGGCGACCTCCGTCCCGATCTCGCAGGGTTGGCTGACGACCTGTCGGCGGCATGGAAGGCGTCGGCCACGACGATGCGAACGCGGCAGCGATTGGTGCGCACGCTGATCACGGAGATCGTGGCCGACGTCGACGAGAAGGCCGGCGAGATCGTGCTCGTCATCCACTGGAAGGGCGGCCAGCATTCCGAGTTGCGCGTCAAGAAGCCAAAAAGCGGCGAGCACGGCTGCAGCACGCCCGAGCAGGCGCTCGCCGTCATGCGCAGCATGGCCGACCGCTGGTCCGATCAGGACATCGCCGCCTCGTTGAATCGCATGGGAATGCCGACCGGCCAGGGCAAGACGTGGACGGCGCATCGTGTTGGGTCGATACGCCGAGTCAATGGCATCCACGGCTATCTCTCGGCCGAGAAGAACGGTGAATGGCTGACGATGCGCGAGGCGGCCGCCAAACTCGGTGTCAGCCATCATCAGGTTCGCAAGCTGATCAAGGCAGGCGTTTTGGCGAGTGAGCAGATCATGCCCGACGCGCCGCACCAGATTCGCGCCGCGGACCTCGACAGCCGGCAAGTCGCGGCAGCGCTCCGGTGCAAGGGGCGCCCGTGTCGGGCAACTCCAGAAAACCAGCTCTCAATGTTTCCAGGCACTTACGAAGGAGGTGCAGAATGACTCGGTCATCGCGATACCGCGCACGGCTCGCTCGGCGGCGTTGTTCGACAGGCAGATGCGGCCGTCATCGAGGAACCTCGCGAACGCGCGCCATCGCTTGAGGCTGTAATCGATCGCCTTCGCGACCGGGCTTTTCGACGAGAGCTTTCGCCGTTCCTCGCGCAGCCATGTTTCGAGCGCCTCGACCAGTGGCTTCGATCGCTCCTGGCGAACATTTCGCCGACGGTCGGCAGGTTGCCCGGTGATCTCGCGCTCGATGGCGAACAGCTCGTCGATGCGCCTGACAGCTTCGATCGCGACGGGCGCTTTCTGTAAGTCGGCCAGTTCGAAGAACTTGCGCCGGCCGTGCGCCCAACAAGCCGCCTCGAAGATGCGGCCACCGGCCTCGGCGGCCGGCTCCCCCGCAAGGGGACTTCCAAGTGGTCGCCCGGAGGGGAGTCGCCGAGGCCAGGCATAGAGCCCATTGTAACCGGAGTAGGCGTCGGCTTGGCAGATGCCGCTGTAGCGGGCGAGATGCTGTTCGGGATGCTCAGCCCCGCGATCGGGCGAGTAGTGGAACAGCGCCGCCGGAGCCGTCTCGCCGCCGAACGGGGCATCATCGCGCACATAGACCCACAACGGTCCGGTCGTGCATTTGTTTTTCGCCAGCACCGGCACGGTGGTGTCGTCGGCATGGATGCGCTCGCCTGAGAGAACATGCTTCTCGATCTCGTCGACCAGCGGCATCAGCGTCGCCGTGCAGGCACCGACCCAATCGGCCAGCGTCGACACGTCGAGATCGACGCCTTCCTTGGCGTAGATGTCGCTCTGGCGGTTCAGTGGCAGATGCGCCCGATATTTCGAGAACAGGATCTGCGCCAATAGCTGCGGCCCGGCCCTGCCGCGCGCGATCGGGTGCGACGGCGCGGGCGGTTGCGTGATGTGCTCGCATGTGCGGCACGAGAACTTCTCGCGCACATGCTGGATCACCTTCCACTTGGAAGGCACCAACTCCAGCATCTCGGTGATGTCCTCGCCGAGCTTGCGCAACGCGCCACCGCAGCACGGGCAGGCGGCAGCCGCTGCATGCACGACACGCTCGCGCGGTAGATGCGGGGGCAACGGGCGGCGGGCGGGTTTCTCCGTTGTCGCTGGCGACTCTGCTGGCGCAGAGCCGGCCGCCAGCGACGTGGCAATCGCGTCTGCAGTCTTGTCATGGGCAACCCGTGCTACCAGCTCGCCGAGCTGAAGCTCCATCTGGTCGATCAGTTTGGCACCGCGTTCGGATGATGCGCCGAACTCGGCACGCTGCATCTTCGCGATCGTGAGTTTGAGGTTGGCGATCTCGGCATCGAGGTCGCTCGCCCGATGCGCCGCGGCGAGCAACATCGCCTTCAGCGTTGCGATGTCATCGGGAAGTTGCGCCGGATCGAGTGTCATGGCGCGAATCATAACTGCTTCGCAGGCATTGCAAACGACCTCGCATCAATCATCCACGGATAGAGTCGTGCCGGCCACACTCAGCCCGCCAGTTCTGGCCGATAGGTTTTCTGCGGTGCCCGCCAGTCGATCCCCTCGAGCATGTAGCCGAGTTGGGCAGGTGAGATCGTGACAGCGCCATCCGTTGGCGTCGGCCAGATGAAGCGCCCGCGTTCCAGTCGCTTCGAGAATAGACACGCGCCCTGCCCGTCATGCCAGATGATCTTGATCAGGTC
Source organism: Hyphomicrobiaceae bacterium (assembly GCA_041745515.1). GTDB lineage: Bacteria > Pseudomonadota > Alphaproteobacteria > Rhizobiales > Hyphomicrobiaceae > JAKFWF01. The sequence continues at coordinate 13,455 of JBGTIU010000107.1, forward strand.
GCCTCTGCGCCCACGAAAGACGAACAGATGGCCGGCGTGCGGGTCTTGCCGCAGCATTTCCTGCACCAGCAGCGCGAGGCCGGGGAAGCCGCGACGCATATCAGTGCGCCCCGCAGCCAACCACACGCGCACACCCGCCGGAACCGGAATCATGCCTGAGCTTCCAGCGCCGCCACGATCCGAGCCAGCGCTTGCGGATCGACATCAGAGCCAACGCGCACCGTGCGCCCGCCCGCGAGAACAATTTCGATCAACGATGCTGCTCGAACCGAAACGTCGGTGACTGGCGTCGGTTGCGGCGCGGGCAGCGCGACGGGCACGAACAGAGGCGTCTTGTCGCCATCCTCGGTCGCGGCATCTTTACGCCAGCGGTACAACAGGCTCTGCGCCACACCATGGCGCCGGGCCACCGCCGAAACATTCACGCCGGGCACCGATGCCTCGTCCACGATCTGGCGCTTTTCCGACCGGCTCCAAATCCGCCGCGTCGACACCACCGCAAAATTCCGCGAAGACCTATGTCCAGACGTAGGCACGGACCTATCTCCGACGACGACCAAGCATGATCAGCATCAGCCCGTTTCAGCA
>JBGTIU010000108.1:0-17382 GCA_041745515.1 Hyphomicrobiaceae bacterium
CATGACGACGGCGCGGCCGATGCCGCGTGAGGCACCAGTCACCAGCGCGATGCGGCCGCTCAGCAGCTTCTTGGATAAGTCGGTCATCATTGGAATGCGTGCTCGATCTATTTTATAGCAGGAACGGGAAATCGTCCCTCGAGCGGATATTGCGGGTCGGTGTACCCCGGCGTCGAGGGATGTCCGGCAGGCACCAGCCTGTCGACCAGCGCCTCGTCCTCGGGTGTCCACTCGTATGCCGCATAATCGGTATAGCCGGTCCACTGATCGAAAGTGCGCGGACCGGCGATGACCGATGTGAGGCTGCGATTGTTCAGCACCCACTGCACGGCAAATTGAATCAACGACCCGCCCCGGGCCGACACATGAGCATGCAGCTGCTGCGCAATCTTCATGCTTTCAGATCGCCACTCGGTTTCGAGCATTCGCTTATCGGCTCGACCCGCCCGCGTATCAGGCGCGGCGTTGCTGCCGGGATGATACTTCGCGGTCAGGATGCCACGCGCGATGGGGCTGTAGGAGGCAACGCCCAGGCCATAATTGAACGCCGCGGGCAGTACCTCGACCTCGGGTTGCCGGTTGAGCAGGTTGTAGTAAGGCTGTAGTGCAATCGGCTGCGGCACGCCTTGCAGACGACATTGATGCACGATCTCTGCGATGTGCCAGGAGCGCACATTCGACAGACCCCAGGCGCCGATCTTGCCCGATGCGATCAAATTTCCAAAAGTCGCAACCACGTCGTCCCACGGCACCTTGGGATCGACCTTGTGCACGTAGTAGAGGTCAATATGGTCGGTGCCGAGCCGCTTCAAGCTGAGTTCGGCCGCGCGCATGACCCATCGCCGCGATAAGCCACCGCCGATAACGGTGCCGTTACTGTCCTTGATGACGTTGGCAACCTTGGTCGCGAGTATCCAACCGTGGCGCTGCGCCCGGATCGCGCGGCCGGTTATCTCCTCGGAGCGGCCGTCGGCGTAGACATCGGCGGTATCGATGAAGTTGACGCCGTGGTCGCCGGCATGCGCCACGATCCGTGCCGCCTCCGCTTCCTCAGTCGGGCCACCAAACATCATGGTGCCAAGGCAAATCTCGGAGACCTGAATGCCGGATCGACCGAGGGCACGCCGGTGCATTATTGATCTTGGCTTCAATGCCATGACTTTGACCTCCAAAAATCCAGACTAGTGTGGCGGCGTCAGGCAGCGCGTTGGATGACGAAACGAAACACGCCACCCGCTTCGGTCTGCTCGATAAGCGTATGCCCACCTGCCTGGCAGAACGCCTTGAAGTCAGGCACGGAGCCGGGATCGGTCGCAAGCACCTCGAGCGTGCCGCCCTTGGGGATGTCTGCGATTGCTTTCTTGGCCTTCAGAATAGGCAGCGGGCAATTCAGGCCCTTTGTATCAAGAATTTTGTTGGCCATTGCGCCGCTCGCTCCCGCGTCAAAGCATGTTATGGGCGCCGTCGCAGAAAGGCTTGTCATCGGTCGATTTGCAGCCACACAAATTTACGGTGCCGGTGGCGTCCGCCACAAACCGCAGCGGCGCTAACGTCGTGCCCTTGTGAGACCCATCGCAAAACGGCTGTTTCGCTGATCGCCCGCAAGTGCACCAGAAATATGCTTGGCCCTCTGTCACATTGATTTGATAAGGGCCTTTTTGGGCAATTACAGGCTCATCGGCCATTGGGCCACTCCCGTGGTTCGAGGTGATCCCCGCGCTGGGATTTGCCACCGCATCTAGAGTGAGATCAATGTTGGCGAAAAAGCTGGCGCGCCTCCGCCTCAGACGATCCTGCGACCGCTCAATAAAAGACGCATTGCTCTAGGTGAGGTAGGACTGGTTGTCCAGAAATTTGCAATCCATCAGCTAGACAACATTCAAGCGTGTCCGCTCGACCGTTTTCGCGCCCTGATCGTCCACCCAGGAGAACTCAAACTCGCCGGGGCCGCCGACCCGCATCTGGAACGAAATGAAAGGGTTTGCCGAGATACCTGGTTGCAGATCGGCCTGGAATACCGGCCGCCCGTTGAACATTGCGGTGAAGCTGTGGATGATATCGCGCGGTACGATCTTGGCGTTCGCGTCCTTGCGCTGGCCAGTTTCCATACCGTGGCTGATCAAAGTCTTCACTTCGATGATATCGCCGACCTTGATGCTGTCGGGTAGCCTGATGCGCGGTTTGTTCATGAGGGCTCGATTCAGGTTCAGCCGCCGCAGCCACCTATCGTGACCTTGATCATTTTTCTGGCGACGAGGAAACGGCCAGTGCTCAGTTCAGCGAGCGCAACCACCTCCTGGGTCCGTGCCAGCCTCATCCGGCTCGACACCACAGCCCGCCCCGTTTCGACGAAGAAGCGGAAGGATCCGATCAGGGGCTGCGGGTTGGCGGTCGAAAACAGGTGCACGGCCTTGACGTGATCACTATCGGTCATCGGGCTGTCAACCGCGATGTTGAACGGCACGACGTTTCCGTTCTCGGCAATCTCCGGCACGTCGATGGTGATCTGACCTCCGGCAAGCGGCGCGCCACCGGTTATAGTCTTGAGCGCTGCCTCCCATGCAGCGGGCTCGGCGGACTTCTCCTGAGCCAGCGCGGCGAAAGGCCCGGCAACGGCCGCCGCCCACACGCTGACACCAGAAAATATCACATCGCGGCGATCGAGCGAGCGACGGACGGGAAGACGGAGGTAGCGTGGCCTCGTCATTGAGCTGACCTTTGGTTGCCGATAGGCTAGCATGCAAGGCGACGGCAGATCAATTTGGCGCAGCCCAAACTTCAGGGAATACCGTGCCAATTCGGCATCAACCGTTTGATCGCATTGGATGTCATACACGTCCCGCCCGACCGGACAGGCGATCTTTGCTGGCGTTGGGCCTTGCAATGTCTCTGCCTTCCGCGGTGTGGAGCGCTGCTGCACGTCACACACTTGTGATGGTGGAAGCGGCCAACTGCATCTATTGCGCGCGCTGGCACGCGGAAGTGGGATCTGGTTATGCGCTTAGTGCCGAGGCCGGGTTCGCGCCACTGCAGCGCCGCGATATCGGCGATCCCGCGCTGAAAAGGATACCGAACCTGCGTTACACCCCGACGTTCGTATTGCTCGAAGGCGATCGCGAGGTCGGACGCATCGTCGGCTATCCGGGCGCCGACTTTTTCTGGGGGCTGCTGGCAGAGCTGATGGCAAAGGCCGGTTTTCCCGGTTCCGTCTTGGGCGCCATCAAAACGTAAGGATGCCGGTGACAACCGTGTGGTTTGCGGCTTATCCTAAATTCAGGCCGAAGTCTTCGGCTGCCAATGCTCTAGGGGAGAAGCTGTCATGACCGAGGTTTCCAGGCGCCACTTTGGGCAACTGATGGGCGGAGCGGGTATCGGCCTGTTGGGAACCAGCGCGTTCGGGTCGTTCGCCATTGCGCAAGGGGCGGCCAAGGTGGTGATCGTCGGCGGTGGCGCAGGCGGTGCGAGCGTCGCGCATGCTTTGAAGCGGGCCGAGCCCAAGCTCGACGTCACGCTCATCGAAACCAATCCACAGTACACCACCTGCTTCTTCTCGAACCTCTACCTCGGCGGTTTCCGCACCTTCAACTCGATCACCCACAACTACGACGGCTTGAAGAAGCTCGGCGTCAAGGTCGTGCGGGACTGGGCGAGCGATGTCGACACCGCCAAGCGCTCCGTCAAGACAACAGGCGGGCGCTCGTTCGCCTACGACAAGCTGGTGCTGTCGCCGGGCATCGACCTCAAGTACGCTGGCATCGAGGGCTACTCCAAGGAAGCCGCGGCGATCATGCCGCACGCGTGGCTGCCCGGCGCCCAGACCCAACTGCTGAAGAGACAACTCGAGAAAATGAAGGACGGCGGCACGGTGGTGCTGGCGCCGCCCAACAACCCCTATCGGTGTCCGCCGGGGCCCTATGAGCGGGCCTGCATGATCGCGCACTACATCAAGACCAAGAAGCCCAAGTCGAAGCTCGTCATCGTCGATCCGAAGAAGGCGTTTTCGAAACAGCCGGCGTTCGTGGAGGCGTTCGACAAGTACTACAAGGGCATCATCGAACTCAACCTGTCGAACGACATCGATGACTTCTCTGTGGTCCGCGTAGATCCCAAGACCAAGACCGTCGTGACCAAGGCCGGCAAGACGATTGCCGCCGATGTCGCCAATATCGTTCCTAATCAGCGGGCCGGCGAGATTGCACACAAGGCCGGGTGCGCGGATGGCGATTGGTGTCCGGTCAACCTCGAGAATTTCTCGTCGAAGAAGGTCGCCAGCATCTACGTGCTGGGAGACGCCACCACGGTGCCGTCCGAAATGCCGAAGTCGGCGTTCACCGCCAACAGCCAAGCCAAAGTGGTCGCCGGCGATATCCTTACCGAGTTGATGAAAAAGGAGAAGTTCCCGGCCCGTTACCGCAACACCTGTTGGTCGATGGTGGCGCCGGACGACAGCATCAAGGTCGGCGGCAACTTCGTGCCCAAAGACGGCAAGTGGGAGACCTCGGGCAACTTCGTATCGAAGGCCGGCGAAGACGCGGCGACGCACAAGGCGAACTACCAGGAAAGCCTCGGGTGGTACTCCGGCATCACCGCCGACATTTTTGCCAAGGCCGACCCTGGCGCCGCCAAGAAGAAGGCTTGAGCGTTACGCTAGAGGGCAATTCGAATTTCCCGGGCCTCACCCCCTCTGGTGTCACCCCGGAGCTTGTCCTCGGAGACCCACGGCGCCACAATCTCCGGCCGCGCGGTTCGCTGAGCTATGGGTCCCGGCAATAAATGCCGGGACAGTCCTTATGTTTCAGCCAGCGGGTCGCGGGTTACCCGGCCATCATGCCCCTTTGACCGGGCCGGTCACCGGCGTAGGGTGAGGCTGGCAACCCGAACCCGCTGGAGGCCCTGCCATGGAGTTCGACGCCCTCACGCTGGCGCGCTTCCAGTTCGCCTTTACGGTGACATTCCACATCGTCTTTCCCGCGTTCTCCATCGGCCTGGCGAGCTATCTCGCCGTGCTCGAAGCGCTGTGGCTGCGCACGGGGCGGGAGACCTATCTGACGCTCTTCACCTACTGGAAGAAGATCTTCGCGCTGGCCTTCGGCATGGGCGTTGTGTCGGGGCTCGTGATGAGCTACCAGTTCGGCACCAACTGGAGCGTGTTCTCCGACAAGACCGGCCCCGTACTCGGACCGCTGATGGCCTACGAGGTGTTGTCCGCTTTCTTTCTCGAGGCGGGGTTTCTCGGCGTCATGCTGTTCGGCATGAATCGCGTCGGAAAGGGCCTGCATTTCTTCGCGACCCTGATGGTCGCCATCGGCACGCTGTTCTCGGCATTCTGGATCCTGTCGGTCAACAGTTGGATGCACACACCGGCCGGCTACGGCATCAACGCCGCCGGCCAGTTTATCGTCGAAGACTGGTGGGCGGTGGTGTTCAACCCGTCGTTCCCCTACCGGCTCGCACACATGGTGCTGGCGGCGTACCTGACGACCGCGTTCGTCGTCGGCGCGACCGGCGCCTGGCATCTGCTGCGCAACTCCCGCGACGAGCACGCCCGGGTGATGTTCTCGATGGCGATGTGGATGGCAGCGCTGGTGGCGCCACTGCAGATCGTGGCGGGTGACGTGCATGGCCTCAACACCCTCAAGCATCAGCCGGCCAAGGTCGCGGCCATGGAAGGCCATTTCGAACCGCAGAAAGGCGCGCCGCTCATCCTGTTCGGTTGGCCGGACATGCAAGCGGAGGTGACACGGTATGCCCTCGAGATCCCGAAGCTCGGCAGTTTAATTCTGACGCATGATTGGGACGGCGCGGTGCCAGGCCTCAAGGCGTGGCCAAAGGACCAGCGCCCCAACGCCACCATCGTGTTCTGGAGCTTCCGGGTAATGGTCGGCATCGGTGTGCTCATGATGCTCGTCGGCGCGTGGAGCCTGATACAGCGCTGGCGGGGTAAGCTCTACGAAGCGCGTTGGTTGCATCGTTCGGCTCTGTTGATGGGGCCGTCGGGTTTCGTGGCCGTGGTCGCGGGCTGGATCACGACCGAGGTCGGGCGCCAGCCGTGGACGGTCTACGGTTTGCTGACGACGGCGCAGTCGGCCTCGCCGCTGGCGCTGCCGGCCGTTGCCGGTTCGTTGATCGCATTCATCGTGGTCTATTTCGCGGTGTTCGGCGCCGGGACGTTCTACATTCTGCGGATGCTGGCAATGCCGCCGGAAACTCACGAGCCGGATTTGCCGCCGGGCAAGCCGATGCGGGCCGCCGGCATAACACCGGTGGCGGCGGTACGACCGGATGCGACGTTGGCGGGCGAATAGGGGGAAACGCCATGGAGTTCGATCTTCCCTTCCTCTGGGCCGGGATCATTGCCTTTGCGGTGCTGGCCTATGTGCTGTTCGACGGCTTCGATCTCGGCATCGGCATGCTGTTCCCGTTCGCTGCGGGCAAGGCCGACCGCGACACGATGATGAACTCGGTCGCGCCGGTCTGGGATGGCAACGAGACGTGGCTTGTGCTCGGTGGCGGCGGTTTGTTCGCGGTTTTCCCGCTCGCCTACGCGGTCGTGATGCCGGCGCTCTATGCGCCTATCGTCGCCATGCTGCTGGGCTTGATTTTTCGTGGCGTCGCCTTCGAATTCCGCTGGCGCAGCGGCCGGCATGAACGCTTCTGGGACTGGGCGTTTACGGTCGGCTCGGGCGTCGCGACGCTGGCCCAGGGCATTGCGCTCGGCGCGCTGGTGCAGGGCATCCCGGTCTCGGGTCGTGCCTACGCGGGCGGCTGGTGGAACTGGCTGACGCCCTTCAGTTTGTTGACAGGCCTGGCACGGGCGGTCGGCTACATGCTGCTCGGTGCGACGTGGCTCGTGCTCAAGACCGAGGGTGAGCTGCAGGACAAAGCCTATCGCTGGTCGAAGCTGGCGGCGATCGGTACGCTGGCACTGATCGGTCTCGTCAGCCTTTGGACGCCGTTCCTGAGCCCGGTGTTCATGGCGCGCTGGTTAGCCTGGCCGCAGGTGCTTTATGTCGTACCGGTGCCGTTGATGGTGGCGGCCTGCGCTGCCATCCTGTTTGCTGCACTGGAACGCCGTCGCGAACTGACGCCGTTTCTGGCATCGGTCGGACTGTTCGTGCTGTGCTATATTGGGCTGGGGATCAGTTTCTATCCCTACATCGTGCCGCCATCGCTGACGATCCTGGCCGCTGCCGCGCCCGACAACAGCCTGCGCTTTCTGCTCGTTGGCGCGGCGGTTCTGATTCCGCTGATCCTGGCCTATACCGCCTATTCCTACTGGGTATTCCGCGGCAAAGTCGGCGCCGCGGGCGGCTACCACTGATGCGGCCCGAGACGCCGCGCGGGCTGTGGTCGCGCCTCGGCTGGTTCGCTCTGCTGTGGCTCGGCGGAGTAGCTGCGGTCGGCGTCGTTGCCTTCGTGCTGCGCCGGGTGCTGATCGGGTGAATTGATGAAAAACGGCCTGAGCGTGCAATACCCAGGCCGAAAATCAGTAGACTGTTAGCGCTCAGGCGGACGCCTTCTTGAAGTTGGCGGCGGCTTTGTCCCAATTCACGACGTTCCACCATGCCTTGATGTACTCGGCACGCCTGTACTGGTGCTTGAGATGGTAGGCGTGCTCCCAGACGTCGATGCCTATCACCGGCTTGGCGCCGGCATCCATGTGCGGCGTGTCCTGGTAGGGTGTGTTGATCACGGCGAGTTTTTTGTCCTTGCCGACGACAAGCCACGCCCAACCCGAACCGAACCGCGTCATGCCGGCCTGGGTCACGGCTTCCATCATCTTCTCAGGCCCGCCAAGCGTGCCGTCGATGGCGGCCTTCAGATCGCCCGCGGGGGTTTTTGCGCCACCGGGCGTCATCAAGTCCCAGAAGAACGTATGATTGTAGTGCCCGCCCAGGTTGTTGCGTACCGGGCCGCGGACCGCTTCGGGAATGCCGGCGGTGTTCGATACAATGTCTTCCATCGGCTTGGTCTTGAGGTCGGGATACTTGTCGACCAAACCATTCAGGTTTGTGATGAATGCATTGTGGTGGTTTTTATGGTGGAAGTTCATGGTTGCGGTGTCGATATGCGGCTCGAGCGCCTCATATGGGTAGCCGAGCGGCGGCAGTGTGAAGGCTGCGGTTGCCTGAGCGAAGGCGGGTGCGGGGCCGACAACGCCGGTTGAGCCCGCGAATGCTGCGGCTCCGGCGAACAGTTTCAGGCTCTCGCGGCGATTCATAGGGTATCTCCTCATCAAATGACGAACGCTGACAGAGTGTCGACTACAGTGTGATCTAGTCTAGCAAATGCGTTCGATCAACAACCCGCAACTTCGGATGCCCCCGATTGACTGAGAGTGCCAACCATTTCGACATCATTGCGCTCGGCGCCCAGGGCGATGGTATTGCCGGCGACCAGGACACGCGGACCTTTATTTTCGGCGCGTTGCCGGGCGAACGCTGGACCAGGACCGATGATGGTTTCGCCCTCGATGGGCCACCTAGTGTCGATCGGCGCCAACCGATCTGCCGGCACTTCGGCGCATGCGGCGGCTGTGTCGCCCAGCACATGGGTGACGATCTCTACCGCAATTGGAAGCGCGATTGCCTTGTTGAGGCATTTCGGCTGGCGGGTGTCGATGCCGAAATAGGCCCATTGATCACGGTTGCGGCAGGGTCGCGCCGCCGCCTGGTGCTTACCGCCATGCGACTGCCATCGGGCGTTGCGCTCGGCTTTCACCGGCGCGGCAGCGACCGCCTGCTCGATATCGCCGAATGCGCCATCGCCGATCCGATGATGGTCAGGGCTCTGCCGGGCGTGCGGCTGCTGGCAAGCAGAGTACTACCACGCTCCGGCGCCGTCCGCGTGAGCCTTACCCGTGCCGAGCATGGCCTCGATCTTGCGTTTGACGGCGTCAAGGCCAACATCGGAGCCATCGACCGTGGCGCCATGGCACAACTTGCCGGCGAGCATCGCATTTTGCGCGTATCATTGGACGGCGAACCCATCATCAATTGCAGGCGCGTGGTGCTCCGCATCGGCGGGATTACGTTGGAGCCGGCGCCGGCCGCGTTCCTGCAGGCCGTGCCCGAGGCCGAGGCTGCCATGATCGCGCTGGTGTCGGCAGCGGCGGGCAAAGCAAAACGGGTCGCGGATCTGTTCTGCGGGGTCGGCACATTTGCGCTGCCGCTCGCGCGCAAGGCTCGGGTATTGGCAATCGACAGTGATGCAGCGGCCGTCGCATCGCTCGACGCGGCCGCCCGCAATACCCAAGGGCTCAAGCCGATCGAAACCCGCGTGCGCGACCTGATGCGGGAACCATTGTCGCGCAAAGAACTCGAGGGCTTCGACGCGGTGGTATTCGACCCGCCGCGCGCAGGCGCACTGGCCCAAGCCGAAGCCATTGCCAAGTCGCAGGTGTCGACCGTCATCGCAGCGTCGTGCAATCCGACGACGATGGCGCGCGATCTGGCGATGCTTGTCAACGGCGGCTATGAGGTGGAAGAGGTAACGCCGATTGACCAGTTCCTGTATTCGAACCACCTCGAAGCTGTCGCCGTGCTGCGCCGCCCGCGCCGCCGTTGATCCAAATTGACGCATCCGGAGCCCTAATGTTCAACGGCCTGACTCTCGTCTTCGATCTCGACGGCACGTTGGTCGACACTGCTCCGGACCTGATTCGCGCAACGAACCATGTGCTCGCGGCCGAGGGCCTGGCGCCTGTCGACGGCCCGCTGATCCGCCCGATGATCAGCTTCGGCGCGCGACGGATGATCATGAAGGCGCTTGAGATCCGCGGCGCCGAACGTACAAGCCCAGAGATCGACGAAATGCTGGCGCGCTTTCTAGGCTATTATGCGGACAATATCGCTGTCGACAGCCGAGCGTTCCCGCAGGTGCAACAAGTGCTCGAGCGCTACCGGGCAAGTGGGTGCAAACTCGCCGTGTGCACCAACAAGCTCGAGCAGTTGTCGCGCCGTTTACTTGCGGCTCTTGACGTGCTGCCGCTGTTCGATGCCGTGGCGGGGCGCGACACCTTCGCCGTATGCAAGCCGCATCCGGATCACCTCACCGGCGCCATAAAACTTGCAGGTGGCGATCCGGCCCGCGCCGTGATGGTCGGCGACAGCGATACCGATATTTCGACGGCCCGCGCGGCCGGCATTCCGTGCATCGCTGTCAGCTTCGGGTACACCGATCGGCCCGTCAGCGAACTGGGGGCGACTGAGGTAATCGGCCATTTCGATCAGTTCGAAGCGGCGCTCGCGCGCATTCGCGCTCAACACGCACGACACTGACGATAGGGGTCGCGGAAGCGCCATATTCGTTCTCCATTTCCTGTTCGCAGTTGCGAAGCAGCCATGCCTGCCGCGACACAAGACGTCCAGATCCAACAAGAGGACATGAGCCATGCTGAGGTCTATCGCAGCCGCCGCCGTCTGCATCGGTCTCGCCGCAAGCTCCGCATTTGCCCAGGCGAATGCGCCCGCGAACCCGGAAGAGTGCCTGAAGACGGCATTCGATATCGCCCAGGTCGCCGAGGGCAAGAAACTGCCCGAGGAACAGCTCGACAAGGTTGAGGAACTGCTGAACAGGATGGAGAGCCATTGCGACGCGAAGCAGTTCACCGAAGCCGCCGCGGTCGCAACCGACCTCAAGAGCATGATCGAGAAACCGTGAGACAAGGTGCGTCGGGTTTTCGACTACGGCTCCTGTTGACATGATCTGACCCGACGGCTAATGCCGCCAGTGGGACACCTCCCCCCAACGGGAGGCTTCTATCTGGAAGGATAGCCTCGATGACGATCGCCAAACCGGCCCTGCGGCCGGCCAATCCGCAGTTTTCGTCCGGCCCCTGCGCCAAGCGCCCGGGCTGGTCCCCCAAAGCCCTCGATCTAGCGTTCGTCGGCCGGTCGCACCGGGCCAAGGACGGCCGCGCGCGCCTCAAGCTCGCCATCGACAAGACCAAGGCGCTCCTACGCCTGCCCGCGGACTATCACTGCGCCATCGTGCCGGCCTCCGATACCGGAGCCTTTGAGATGGCGATGTGGACCATGCTCGGTGTCAGACCGGTCGAGGCACTGGCCTGGGAGAGTTTCGGGGCAGGTTGGGTGACGGACATCGTCAAGCAGCTCAAGTTGAAGGACGCACGCATTACATCCGCCGAGTACGGCCATCTGCCGGATTTGCGCGCCGTGGATTTTTCGCGCGATGTGCTGTTCACCGCCAACGGCACCACGTCCGGCGTCAGGGTTCCCAACTATGACTGGATCCCAGCCGGCCGCGAGGGACTGACATTTGTCGATGCCACGTCCGCGGTTTTCGCCCAGGCCATCGATTGGCCGAAGATCGATGTCGGCACGTTCTCCTGGCAGAAGGTGCTGGGCGGGGAGGCGGCACACGGTATGCTCGTGTTGAGCCCACGCGCGGTGGCTCGGCTCGAGTCCTATGTCCCCACCTGGCCGTTGCCGAAAATTTTTCGCCTGACCAAGAGCGGCAAGTTCATGAAGGAGATATTCGAGGGCGAGACCATCAACACGCCATCGATGCTGGCGCTGGAAGATTATCTCGACACGCTTGCCTGGGCGGAGCGCATCGGCGGCCTCGACGCGCTGATGGCGCGGGCTGATGCCAATGCCAAGACGATCTTCGATTGGGCCGCGAAAACATCGTGGATAACCAATCTGGCGGTCGCCCCAGAGACCCGTTCGAACACCTCTGTCTGCCTGCGGTTCACTGATCCCGCAATTACGAAGGTGCCGGACGAGGCCCAGGCGGCATTCGCCAAACAGGTCGCGAGCCTGCTCGACAAGGAGCGCGTCGCCCACGATATCGCCTACTACCGCGAAGCGCCGCCGGGCTTGCGCATCTGGTGCGGCTCGACTGTCGAAACCGCCGATGTGGCCGCGCTGCTGCCGTGGATCGAGTGGGGGTATGAAGAAGCGAAACGGGGAGTAGGGAGTAGGGAGTAGGGAGTAGCGGTTCTCGGCGTCGCTGGCCCCGCCGCCATTCTTGCTACTTTGCCACTCCCTATTCCCAATTCCCTACTCCCCCATTCCACTGTTTCAAGAGGCATGATCTCAATGTCCACCCCCACCCCTCGCGTGTTGATCTCCGACGAACTGTCGCCCGCCGCCGTGCAGATCTTCAAGGATCGAGGCCTCGACGTCGACGTGAAGCCTGGTTTGACCAAGGACGAGCTCGACAGCATCATCGGCAACTACGACGGTCTCGCGATCCGGTCGGCGACCAAGGTCACGGAAAAGCTGTTGATTAAGGCCGATCGCTTGAAGGTCGTCGGCCGGGCCGGCATCGGAGTCGACAATGTCGACATCAAGGCTCCGACCGCCAAGGGCATCATCGTGATGAACACGCCCTACGGTAACTCGATCACGACGGCCGAGCACGCCATCACGCTGATGCTGGCGCTGGCCCGGCAGATCCCCACGGCCGACCGCTCGACGCAGGCAGGCAAATGGGAAAAGTCGAAGTTCATGGGCGTCGAGATCACGGCGAAGACGCTGGGCGTCATCGGCTGTGGCAATGTCGGCGGCATCGTTGCCGACCGGGCGCTCGGCCTGAAGATGAAAGTGATGGCCTACGATCCGTTCCTGACCGAGGAACGGGCGCAGTCGCTCGGTGTGCAGAAGGCTGAACTCGACGATGTGCTGCGCCGGGCCGACTTCATCACGCTGCACACGCCGTTGACCGACAAGACCCGCAACATTCTCGACGCCAAAGCGCTGGCCAGGACCCGGCCCGGCGTGCGCATCATCAACTGCGCGCGCGGTGGTCTGATCGACGAGCCGGCTCTGCTTGCCGCCCTCAATTCCGGCCATGTCGCTGGCGCGGCCCTCGACGTATTTCTGGTCGAGCCGGCAAAGGAAAATCCGCTGTTCGGTCACCCGAACGTCATCTGCACGCCGCATCTGGGCGCGGCCACGTCAGAGGCGCAGGAGAATGTCGCGCTGCAGGTCGCGGAACAGATGTCGGACTATCTGCTGACGGGCGCCATCACCAATGCCATCAATTTCCCCTCGATCTCGGCCGAGGATGCGCCCAAACTGCGCCCCTATGTCAAGCTCGCCGAGCAGTTGGGGTTGTTCGCCGGGCAGCTGACCGAGAGCGGCATCAAGGCCGTGCGCGTCGAGTTTGCGGGCGAGGTCGCCAAGCTCAATGTCAAACCGCTGACGGCGGCCGCCATTGCCGGCGTGCTGCGACCGGCGCTCAGCGACGTCAACATGGTCTCTGCCGGAACCGTGGCCAAGGATCGCGGTATGGTGGTCGAGGAAGTCACGCGCGGGCACGACGGCGCTTATGAGAGCTATGTGCGCATCACGGTTAGGACGGCGAACCAGGAGCGCTCGGTCGGAGGCACCGTGTTCGCCGACGGCAAGCCGCGCATCATCCAGGTCAAGGGCATCGAGATGGAGGCCGAGTTCTATCCCAATATGCTTTACGTCACGAACGAAGATAAGCCGGGCTTCATCGGCGGCGTCGGCGCCATCATGGGAGATGTCGGCATCAATATCGCCCGCCTCAACCTCGGGCGCGACAAGCCAGGCGGCAACGCCATCGCACTGATCGCCATCGACGAGCGCGCCGGCGACGATGTCGTCGCCCGCATCGCCAAGCTGAAAAATGTCAATCGCGTGCAGCGCCTGGAGTTTTGAGACTTCGCAACCTTGACGAGTGCGCCACAAGTAGCGCCAATATATTATGCCCACAGTATCCATTCGCGAGGCAAAGAACCGACTGACTGAACTCGCACGCCAGGTCGAGAACGGGCAGACGATCGTGGTCACGCGCAATGGCCGGCCGATTTTCGATCTCGTGCCGCATCGCCGCAGTGCCGGATTGCGCCTAGGGGCCATCGACGAATTCAAGAAGAAGCACGGTATCACCACCATCGTGGCGTACATTGCGGACGATTTCGATGAAGCCTTGCCGGAAGATTTTCTGTTGCAGCCGATATCCCGCACATGAGGCTGCTGCTGGATACAAGCGTGTTGCTTGGAGCCATTGAAGCCGGCATGCGAACAACCGGAATGCTTCGCCGATTCAACAAGCCCGCCAGTGAATTCTTTGTCAGCGTCGCGAGCCTTTGGGAGATCGCAATCAAGTCCCGCCTGGGCAAGCTTCGTCTGACGCCCGCGCTCGAATCGCTGCCTGATCTAATTGTCGGCTTGGGAATTGCGCTGCTGGTAATCAATGAGCAGCATGTGATGGCGACTATCTCCCCTGCGCTAAAGACCCGCGATCCGTTCGATCGGCTGTTGCTTGCGCAGTGCCAGATCGAGAAACTGCTGCTCGTGACTGTCGACCGGGGGCTCATGGATCATCCAATGGCAGTCAAATGTACCGCTCGGCCTAATGAATTATCTTTGACCGGGTTGAATGGAATAAACTCGCGGCCGCCGCTCAATTGAACTTGATGCTGCCGAACAGCCGCACGCCGGCGCCCGGCAGTAACACCTCATCCTTCTTGAACGAGACGTGGTTGCGCACGTCATCGTCGAGCAGGTTCTCTCCCTTGACGCCGATCGTGACAGCTTGCGCGATCGTTCCCGATTGATTGAACGTTTGGGTGTAACTGAGTTCGGCGCTGAGCAGATTATAGCCGGCCGTCTCAGTCTCGTTGAGGCCGATCTTGTCCTGCTTGAAGGCATGCAGCATGCCGACGCGCGCCAGCCAGTTCGCATCGCGGTAGTACAAGCCGCCGCCGAGGCGATGCGGAGGGATGCGCGGTAAGTTCTCATCACCTTCGAACCTGGCGCGCACGAAATCGTACTGCCCTTCGACGCCCCACACCCCTCGCCAGATCGGCGCCACATCGTATTGTGCGCCTATTTCGGCGCCGTGGAATGTGGCATCGCGCTGTTCGAACAGCAGCTGCTCCAGCTCGGTGCCGCCGCCAACGGGCGTGCATGACGCGACGTCGTCGTCGCAAGTTTTACCCGTCAGGCGTTTGAAGATGAAGCCCTGATATTTCGTGTGATAGACGCTGGCATCGAATCTGAAATCTCCTTTCGCGCGCTTGAAGCCAAGCTCGACAGTGCGGGCTTTCTCCTTCGCAAGGAACCGATTGCCGATCTCGAATGTACCCGTTGCCTCGTGTGCACCCTTGGAGAACAATTCGGCCGCGTCCGGCGCGCGTTCGACATACTGGCCGGTCAGCCGAGCGACAACGCCGAACGGCAACTCGTAGAGCGCGCCGACGCTGCCGCTCAGCGGTTTGAAGGTGCGCTCGCCGTCAAACAGAACCGGATTCAGCGGGTCGGTGATATCGGCAAGGCCCAACCCCCGCACGTTGGTGTGCTCGAGGCGCGCGGCGGCTTGCAGGCGCAGGCGTCGAGTCACCTGCAATTCTTCGAACAGGAACCCGGCGATGCTGTTGGTGCGTGCCGGATCGAGCAGATTGTCGCCTTCGAAACTCAGACCCGATGTCTTGCGGTGGCCGATCTGGATGCCGGCCGCTCCGCGTAGCTCGCCGAAAGCGGTCACCATCGGGAGATGCTGGATTTCGACGCGACCTTCCTGCTCCTTGTTGGTGAACAACGAGCCGACTTCGCCTTCGAACACAAGCTCCTTGTGCTGGTAGTCGGTCGAGCCAAACCAGAACCGGATTGCCTCGATGCCGTTCGACCTCGGCCGCCACTCGCCCTTCGACGTCAATTTGTCCTGGGTCAGTTCGATGCGTGAACGCTCGAGCGCCGATTCGGCGCCGGGTATGCCATAGAGGCTGTTGAAGCGCGTGAAGGCGACGCCTACGAAACCATCGCGCCAGACGTACGAGCCGCCGGTCGAAAAGCCGTCGCTGTCGACGAACGAGTTCGCCTGCCGGCCGTTCGGCGTGTCGTAGTCCTTGGCGCTGCGGCTGAAAGCATCGGCATGGAACACGAAGTTGCCGGTGCCCGCGGTGACACTCATTGCACCGTCGATGCCACGGTCGACTGAGTTCCAGCCGCCCTTGATCTCGCCCTGGAAACCGCCGGGTGGTACAAATTCAGGAATCCGATTGTTGATCACGCTGACTACGCCGCCGATCGCCTGGCTGCCGTAGCGCAGCGTCGCCGGCCCGCGGATCACCTCGACCTGGGTCGCCGAATTGGCGTCGATCGGCACGGCGTGGTCTTCGGAAAGCGCCGACACGTCGTGCGAGCCGATGCCGTTTTCCTGGACGCGAACCCGGTTGTTGTCGAGGCCACGAATCACCGGCCGGTTGGCGCCGGGGGCGAAGACCGAGCCGCTAATGCCCGGCCGGCTATGCAGCGTCTCGGTGATGGTCTGGCCCTGGGTCGAAAGGATGTCGCGCGACGTGACCACCGTAATCGGCACAAACGCATCGTCGATGACGATGATCGTGCCGGAAAGCGGGGCCGTTGGCGTCAGAGGTACATTGGACGTCGCGCCCGGCTGTTGTGGGGCAGCCTGCTCCGCTGCCGGCGCGGGTCGCGCTACCGGCGTCGGGCTTGTCACCGTAATTCCGGGCAGCACTGTCTGCGCGACTGCGAGCGACGGCAGGTAAACAGCGTACGCCGCAGCACAAATGCCGACGCGCGCGGCGCCCCGAAAGCACGACATGGTTGACCTTTAATCGTGATGTTATAGTATTACGTTTTACTAACGTGCTTGGCTTTCGGCAGCAAGACCAATTGAGCGGAGAAGCCGCGAGACCACGTTGAATGGGCAACGGGCGTGGCAATGATGTAACTCTATTGC
Organism: Hyphomicrobiaceae bacterium; assembly: GCA_041745515.1. Classification (GTDB taxonomy): domain Bacteria; phylum Pseudomonadota; class Alphaproteobacteria; order Rhizobiales; family Hyphomicrobiaceae; genus JAKFWF01. Next base: position 16,705 of record JBGTIU010000108.1, read on the forward strand.
ATCGAACCGATGATGCGGCGGTCCGCAAGCGTGTCGGATTGACCGAAACAGAGATCGTGCCAATAAGGGATCATGGCGGTCATCCGGCAGTTCGAAAATCTACAGTCGGTGACGGCGCTTGCAGACTCCGGGCATGAGCAAGACGCCGGGTTGGTCTCCGCGACGGGTCTGACAGATCTGGCGATGCCGTCGATGGATCTGGCGGCCCGCAAGCCGGATCGGGCGACGTGGCGGTTCAGCGTGTTCACTGCGTTTATGGCGCATGCGACGGTGCTTTTTGGGTCCGCCATGCTCCCTGACAACAAGGCTGGCGGCGGCGGTGTTGACCTCGAGGCGATCAGCGACGACATGGTAACGGCGGCAGCTCTCGACGCCCGCACGGCGCTGGTGCCGGCGACAACTGGGGTCTCGGCTGCGGCTGTTGCCGATACCGACGGCTCCGATCAGGCCCGTCACGCGGCTCTCGCAGCACCTGATCTCAGCGCCGAGCGCAATCCGGATTCGCCAGCCAAGGGCGAGATGGCGGATCTCGTCATTCCCGAAGTGTTGATCAGGCCCGAGCCACTGAAACCGAATGTGCCAAGCATCGTAATTGCTCCGGCGAAAGCTGAGCGAGAAGCAGATGGCCACGACAAACCCAAAGAGACAATTGCGCGCGCCGAGGCCGCACTCAAAGCC
>JBGTIU010000109.1:0-14591 GCA_041745515.1 Hyphomicrobiaceae bacterium
ACGATCTGGCGCTTTTCCGACCGGCTCCAAATCCGCCGCGTCGACACCACCGCAAAATTCCGCGAAGACCTATGTCCAGACGTAGGCACGGACCTATCTCCGACGACGACCAAGCATGATCAGCATCAGCCCGTTTCAGCACACCATCGCAAGGCAGCCGTCGCCGGATGCGTACGTCTTTTCGTCAAGTCCCGATCGCTTTGCGGCGGCCTTGCGCAGGCTGTCGCCCCAAAAGAAGGCCCCTCAACACAACGGCATCGTTATGAACCTCGTCATGAGCAGAATATACCAGTGTGATCGTGCCTTGTCGGGCCAAGGCACGTAGTATTTTAAGCTGTCCAGGATGCTGGCGCACCTCGCCACCATAGCGGGTACGAAACTCTTGCCAGCGGGCCGGATCATGCCCGAACCATTTTCGCAGCGCGGTGCTGGGTGCGATGTCCTTCATCCAATCATCAATGGCCGCGTCTGCCTTCTTCACCCCACGAGGCCATAGTCGGTCGACCAGGATGCGGGTGCCGTCATCGGCAGCGGGTGGCTCGTAGGCCCGCTTGAGCTTGACATTGTCCGCAGCAATTCTCTTGCTCATCAGCGTCTCGCCGAAAAGTACAAGCCGTCGTTCAGCCGTTTGCTTTCTTCAGTGCATGACCTTTATGCATCGCGATGTGGTCGGTCTTGGCACTCTTGATTTTGTACTGCGGATCATCCGCGTTCGCGTGATAGGTATAACCTTTGTAGTCAACATCCTTGGTATGCACCTTGATGATGGTGCCTGACGCGTCCGGCCTCCGAGTTCCAGGTCACGAGATCACCAACTCTGAATCGCTTCATGTTCTTGAACCCCTCGCCTCGCGCAACACGGACGCGATCTGCCGCTGGACGGCTTCGGGCTGGGCGCGAACGGCCTGAATGAGATCGCTCAGGGTACGCCGCAGGCCATGAATTTGATCGACGAGGTTCAAGATCACCCCCACCCCGTCCTCGTTGACCCCCAGATCATCCGTTAAGTCGCGAATAAGCTGTGCTCGAGCAACGTCCGCATCGGAAAACGAGGGCTCTGCTTCGCCTTGGCGTGGGATCAACCAGCTTGCTTCAACCCAAGCCCTGAGCGTTTCAGTCTCGATCTGGGCTCGCATCTGGAATTCCTGCAAGATCATTCAAGCCTCCATGCCATCGCGCGGATTCTGCGCTTGTCCAGCGGCCCACCCACGCACAAAAGCCTCCAGGTCAAGGTCGTTTTCCCGAGGCAGCACCAGCTTCAAGATCACGTATTGGTCACCCCTGCCGCCATCGGCACGCGCGACCCCCTTGCCTTTCAGACGCAGCACGGCGCCCGTGTTCGAGGCCTTCGGCACGGTCATCATTACGGGGCCGGCCGGTGTCGGAGCCGTCACGCGAGCGCCCAAAACTGCCTCCCGCAAAGTGATCGGCAGTTCGACCCGGATGTCGTCGCCGTCGCGTGTAAAGAACTTGTGCGGCCGTACCTCGATCTCGACTAGCGCGTCGCCGGCCGGCCCACCGCCAATCCCGGGCAGACCCTTGCCTCTCAGTCGCAGGATCTGACCCTCAAACGCGCCGGGCGGAACCTTGAGATCGAGATTGGAGGCGTCGGGCAAGGCAATGCGCTTGGTCGCGCCGCTCGTGGCCTCCAAAAACTCGATCGGCAGGCGGTAATGCATATCCGCGCCCGGCATTCCGGCACGGGTTCGCGCGCTGCGCCGAAGCAGTTCCGACAGTATCTCGTCTGATCCCGCAAGGTCCGCGAACCCGGCGTCGGTTGCATAGGGGTGATGGTCTCCGCCAGCGCCGGCAAAGTCGCGATAGAACGGTCGCTTTGGTCGTTCAGACCCGGACGCGTCGATCTCCCCTCGATCGAACTTCGTCCGCTTTTCGGGGTCGCCGAGCAGGCTGTATGCGGACGCGACCCCCTTGAACTGCTCTTCGGCCTCGCGATTGCCTGGATTGAGATCCGGGTGCAGCTTCTTGGCCAATCGACGATAGGCTTTCTGGATCTCCTCAGCGGAGTCGGTAGATTTGACGCCCAGTATCTCATACGGATCGTCGCTCACTGACATCTCCAGCTAGTCGTCACGGACTCCTTCATCAGGCCGGCGCGGCGCCAAACTCGATGTGAGGCTCGATCGCACGTTCGGCGGTTCTCGCCGAAAAATTCTGCCGCTTGCAAGTCAAGTCCGAAAGAGAATGACTAGTCCCTTACCGCCGGGCCACGAAGGACCTAGGGCGATTTCAACTCGGCGGCGATCAGCCTATAGTGAAGACAAAGGGTTAAACAGCGAAATTCGTTGATCGACCGTAACAGCGGTGCGGTGTTGTGATGGCAATGATCGAGTTCGAAGAAGACGCCATTCCGGACCGATGCGACCATTGACGCACTTCGGAATCAAGCCACCGCTCGTTCAAGGGCGCATGCGCGACGTTGAAATTCACCACCCTTTGCGAGCGTGGCGTCGGTGAAGTTGCAGGGCGCTTTCGGCTGATGTTCTTTTCAGAAAACCGGCGCTTCCGCCTCCTCGTCGATGAAAAAGGAAATGTGATCCAACGCTCGACGATCCACTTCGGGCGACCGAAGTCTCCCGCCCCGATGCGCAGGCCGAGTGGATGAATACAGCCAAAGGCAAAGCGAGACCGATGGTCGTCGAACCCTCGGATGAACTGCCGCGCGCTACCCTGCTCAAGCGGTTCCCGGTTCCGAGGAATCCGGCGGCCTTTGGGCGGCCTGCTCATTGCGCTGATTGTCTTCACGCCAGAGGCCATGTCGGCGCTGCGCGCAGCGCTGGACAATCAGCTACAGCGCGCGGTCAGCCTATGCCTCGGAGTGTCCGCGTCGACTAGCGAGTTCACGGTGCTGGCCATCCTCGGCGTCGGCCTCCCTACCGGTCAGACAATGGTGCTGGGCTCGATGGGACTGGGACAACGCTTCTTGCATGACGTTGGCGCTCAGCATACTTACCTTCTCCGGGGGCCGCACGACCGTTCTTGAGGGCGCTGTGCAATTGTCCTATTTCTCGTCTACATCGTGCTGATTTTCAGCCCTAAGGCGGGCTGCAACGCACGAGCTGTTGCCGCGGTGCCGCTGCTCAGAATTGTGCTGCAGAAAACCGCAGGGCCCTTAAGCAAGAAGGCTCCGATATCGACGCCTTCTTGCTTGCCTCCGCGCTGCACTAGCTCTCCGGCCCACTGCTGCAGATCTCTCTGGCACTGCCAGTTACAGACGTTTCGCGCCGCGGAATTAAGACGCAATAAATCAACTTCCCAATCACAGCGTGCGTTTACTCCAGCTTCTGGCAAGCTGTGAACAGAGTAATTGACGCGCCGCGCCCAGTTCAACTACCGGCAAATGCGCTCACTCGCGTCGAGACTTTCCAGGCGACCGTCTGTTGGTATGAGCGGATCGGTGTTGAGCAATGGCAGATCCGCATCACACTATCGGTCGCACTTGGCCGCCGCCTCTGGGCGTCTATGATTACATCCTGACGATAAGCGACGCCGAGCTTGCCTGGGAATTCCTGCGCCGAAATCGCGACTATCGGCGCTGCTTTCGACTGAGACGCGTGGACCGCGCCAAGCCTCACCGCCTTCGATCCGGCCAACTACTCTGGCGGGTGGAAAAACCACACGCCGGCGCCGTCCACTGGGGGCTTCACGACTTTTGTCGATCCTGCGCTGAGGGCGCCGGATGCTCCCTTCTGCTGGACTGCAGACTCCGGTGCGGCTGTCCTCGATGCACTTTCGGAACACCCGTCGCCGGGTGCTCCGGCGGATGTCGCTCTGGCTGAGTTTCGTTGCATCCAGCACATTGTCAGCGGCCCCGACGATCTCGAGCACGTGCTGGTCCGTACCACGGATCGCGCCCTGACGCTCAGGCTTCGCGGTGCGCGCGCCTCCGACGCGCCCGTCCGCCTCACGTTTCTGGTTACCGGCCTGGCGCAAGGCCGACCAGCCGGCGCGCTTTTGGCCGAGCTACCCGATCTGCTGATCGCAGAACCTCGCCGCCTCAAACGAACCCGCCGACAGATATTCATGCGCGACGCGCTGATCGCGCTCGACGGCCGCCACGCCGGCGCGAGCTATCAGGAGACGGCCGCCGTCATCTATGGCGCCAAGCGCACCAAGGTAGCGTGGGCAGGCCGCAGTCGTGCGGTCAAAGATCGAATGTGTCGTGCGCTCAAAATGGGCAACGCGCTGTGCGACGGCGGCTACAGCGAGCTCATTCCGTAAGGGTGTCGTTTCGTGCCGACGCAGTACGACACTGTGCAACCGTCTCGACTTCCCGGATCATCCTCGGCGTTCCTGCTCGAAAGGCGCGCTGGATGGCCAAACGTTTGCGATCACCGTTCCTCTCTGCCGATGAGGCGGCCGAATTCCTGCGGCTCAAGAAGCACACGCTCGAAAATATGAGGTGGCAGGGTACCGGCCCGAAATTCCGCAAACATGGCGGGCGCATTTTCTATCACCGCGCCGAACTCAAGCAGTGGTCAGAGCAGGCCCGCCGGCAATCGTCATCAGGGTCGGCAAGGTGAACCCTGCCAGCGTGCTTGCGGTTTCTGCAGTAGGCATTCTGTTGCTCGCGCCGTCCAAAGCCGCAATGACGCCCTGGCTGGTCTGGAGCGCTTCGCTAAGCGTCCCCATCGGCTTCTACGTCATCGTAACGGCACAACCGCGCCGCGGCGACTTGGTGTTGGTGCGCTTGCCGCCGCACGTGGCCGAGTTCGCTCAGCAACGGGACTATCTGACGGCCACCAGATATTTGCTGAAGCCGGTCGCCGCCGTTGCCGGGGATCGCGTGTGCCGGTTCGGGCACCGCATTCTCGTGCATGGCGAGCACGTGGCCAATGCTCTGTCTCGAGACCGGCACGGACGGGCCATGCCGGTCTGGCACGGCTGCCGCCAGCTCGGCAGCGGCGACGTCTTTCTGCTCGCGGGTGACGCCCGCAGCTTCGACAGCCGCTATTTCGGCCCGCTTTCCGCCGAGCACGTCGCCGGACGTGCCGAGCGGTTCTGGCTCAGCGATTCCGCCCGCCAACTGAGCCACAGGCGTCAGTCCTGACGTTCCCCGTGCGTGGCCCGTGACGCTCGCTATCGATCGAAACAAGATAAAGCCTGGCCTGTCGCGACTCCAAATACCGAAGCCGTCCACGACGAAATGTGACGTCATTTCCGATCGGTCATGATGTCGATCCCGATGCGACACCAACGAGATGGACGGGTCCGCCCTCAGGCTTTCGCAAATTCGGGCGGATCGGGCTCTATGACGCAGGCCAAAACCGGCCGCGCCACCGAGCCGCCGTGAGAAAGCGGCGTCTCGGCCCATACGGGTTTCGATCCCTCCCGCGCCAAGTAGCACCGCCGTGCCGCTGACGCTGCAGGTCGACCACTACAGGGACGGATCAATCTTGCGATCGCGCTCAGCGGGATGCTTCGGATGTGTTGGCGCTCGAGCGTGCCCGGCGTCGCGTAAGCAGAGCGCATTCCGGCGATCGTTTGGCCGAGACTCCAAACCGGCGACCAGGGTCGTTGCGAAAGAGCCGCGCGATGGGCTACTTACAGCACCCATGACCGTGCGTCGGCGCTGTCCACACATTTCCGAACCGGCATTGCTCCGCCGGCAACGGCTTGGTGCTTCCCTCGTGCGTGCGGGCGCTGACTGAATCCGGCGGCGCGTCCGGTCCTCGTTTCTGTCTTCGCGTCGTCCTTACCCGCCGATCAGTGTGCGACGGTGCGGCAGTCGTCGCCTTCGAGGCAACCCGGCGAAGTGCCGGGTCCTCCACTCCGTTGCGGCCCTGCGGGTGCCTCAGCCACCGCCCGCCGCGATCCCGCGCACGCCGGCAGGGGATGGACCTCCGCCGGATCAACGGAAAGGACCAGACCATGGCTACCATCGGATCAGTCACCAAACGCGACGACGGCCGCTACGAGGGCGAACTCAAGACGCTCTCCGTGCGCGCTGAGATCATCCTTCTGCCGGTCGCGGACAAGTCGTCGCCGAGCCAGCCCGACTACCGGGTGATGTCGCAAGGCATCGAGATCGGCGCGGGTTGGCTCCGCACCGGCCAGATCTCCGGCAAGGAGTACGTGGCACTGTCGATCGCGGCACCCGAGCTCGGACCCAAGACGCTCTACGCGAACCTGGGCCGCGCCGCGGGTCAGACCGACCCCGACGTCTTTGCGCTGATCTGGAACCCGCAGGACTGAGCGATCCGTCGCTGACTTCGCCCTCGCGCCGGCAACGGCGCGGGGGCACTCTCATGATCAGATTTGTGCCCCTCCAGAACGACCCCACCCGCCCACCCTGGCGAGCTGCTGCTGTCGACGTGACCGTGGCTGGTGATCCGCAGCCACAACCTGGTGTGGCAGATCGGGCTGTGAGTAATCTTCAGCAGTGCACGTAAAGGAGCTGGCTTTCGATTCCCAGATCTTTATTTCTTTGATAACCGTCCGCGAATTCGAGGTCTTGAAGCTCGCCGAATTGCTTTTATAAAAAACGAACTGGCGGACCAATTCGGACATGGTATTTGAGAAGCGGCTGAGAGGAGTTTCCGGGGAGTTTCAAAGCAGATATTCGGACATCGAGATAAAGAACAGGCGTCAGGATAGCGCCAAATCACGAGAATACGGCTCGTGCGCAGACGTCGCTGAAATGGCCTTGACGTCAAAGTTTGAATGTGACCTGCAATATCAGCGTTGTTTTTGACGTCGTCTTGTAATTCTTCTCATCGACCTCATCTCGCCAAGCCATCAGGCTTATTCGAGGTGCATGTCATGTCGAAGGACGACTTCAAACCCAAGCTCGGGCGCATTCGCGACAGCGCGCGAACGCGGCAGCCGACGTTCAGGCAGCAGGTCTTCAAACACGCCGGCAAGTCCGGCCTGAGGGCACGGTGGCAATCTGGCCACATCGCGCCGCGCAGCCTCAGCCGCGGCATGGGCACCGGGGTGCGCGCGGCAAAAGGCCTGATCGCACCCGGCAGTCGCCGCGTCATCGTCAAGGCGCGCTACACTCGGATCATCGGCGGCAAACTCGGCGCTGCCCTTGCCCACCTCAAATACATCCAGCGCGATGGCGTCACCCGCGAAGGTGCGCCCGGCCACCTCTATGATCGTGACCACGATCGGATCGATGGCGGTAGCTTCCTGGATCGGTCAGAATCTGACCCGCATCAGTTCCGGTTCATAGTCTCGGCGGAAGACAGCAGCCGGCTTGCCGACCTCAAGCCCTTCGTTCGCAGCCTCATGCGCCAGATGGAGCGTGACCTCGACACCCGGCTTGATTGGGTCGCCGTCGATCATTTCAACACCGGCCATCCCCACACCCACATCGTCATCCGCGGCAAGGACGACCAGGGCAAGGATCTTGTCATGGCGCGCGACTACATCGGTCACGGCGTGCGCGCCCGGGCGCAAAGTCTGATCACCCTGGAGCTTGGCCGCGAGACGGAACTCGAGCGCCTCCAGAAACTCCACAACGAGGTCGATCAGGAACGGCTGACCCGGCTCGATCGCGCCATCCTGATGCGGGCCAAGGATGGCATTCTGGTTGTGACGGCGGACCAGGAGCAAGCTCCGATACAGCGCTCGCTGCGGGTGGGCCGGCTCAAGCGGCTGGAGCGGTTGGGACTGGCCACGGAGCGTCAGCCCGGCGTCTGGCAGCTCGACGCCAGGATGGAGGCAAAACTGCGCCAGCTTGGCGATCGGGCCGACAAGCTCAAGATGATGCAGCGGGCGCTGAAGGAGGCGGGTATCGATCGGGCGGCATCACAGATGGCGCTGTTCGAAAAACGGCCTCGCAAGCAGCCACTGATCGGCAAGGTCGTCGGTGTCGGACTGGTCGACGAGATCACCGACCGCACCTGGGTCGTGCTCGATGCCGTCGACGGCCGTGTCCACTATGCCGAGCTCGGCCGCCTGAAGCCGGCCGATGTGCCGGTGCGCGGCATGCTCGGCGCGCTCGGCGGCGACAGTCTTCAGGAGAAGCCCAGTGCGGTGCCGCGGCTGCATGTGCTGTCGCCGGTCGACGTCCAGCGGCACACGTCCTACGAGGGGCCAACCTGGCTCGATGAAGCCATCCTGGCAAAATGGCGGCCGGAGCAGGGGCTTCCAGGCCTGGCCACTGAGCTGCGCGGAACCATCGCCGCCCGTGGGCAGTGGCTCGCCGAACGGCAGTTGGCCAAGATCGTCGGCGATGGCACCGTCACGCCTTGCCCGGCATGATGACCGCGCTGCGCCAGCTCGAGACCGAGCGACTGGTCAAGGACCTGTCCAGGCATCTCGGCGCCGAGTTCATGCCCGTGGCTCCCGAGGCCCGCATCTCTGGCGTCTATGATCGCGCGATTGCCACGCCGACCGGCAAGATCGCCGTCATCCGGCGCGAGGATACGTTCACGCTGGCGCCCTGGAAGCCGGCGCTCGAGCCCATGCGCGGGCTGTCGGTGATCGGAACCATTGGGCCGAACCGGGTGGCTTGGACGCTCGATCGCGGGCGTGGGTTGCCGACTCGCGGCTGATGGTCCAACGATAGGAGCCCGACGCAATGCCACAGCACCGCGGCGGGCGCATCATGATGATGTTTGCGATCACCAGGGCGTCACCCTAATCATGTCAGGGGTTGAGGGGCGTGATTCGTCGCTCTTCGACGCCGACCACCGCACGCGAGAACGCGCTATCGTCATGCCAACCACACAGGAGATCAAAAACCTTCTCGACCGCCTCGACGACGTCGTTGCTGACGCGCTAGAGGACCAGACCATCGATTTCAAGGAGTGGGATCCCAAGAGCCACAAAGGCTCGGCGGCCAACATTCTGGAGGCCGTTATCTGCATGGCGAATGGAGGCGGTGGGGTCGTTGTGGTTGGCGTCAAGGACAAGACGCTCGGACGCGACAAGGCCATCGTCGGCGTGCCCCCCGATCTCGATGCCAATCGTCTGAAGCGCACGATCTACGACGGCACCGACCCGAAGCTGACGCCGGCCATCGATGAACTGCCGGTGCCTGAAGGCACCGGACGTCTGTTGGTCTTCAACGTGCATGCAGGCCTGCCGCCCTACACCGACACCCGCGGCCAAGGGAAAATTCGGGTCGGCAAGGATTGTCAGCCCCTGACGGGATCTATGCGGCGTCACGTCATGGCGGCGTCGGGTGACGCGGATTTCACGGCCATCGCTGTTCCTGGTCGACTTCGCGACCTCGTGTCGCCGGCGGCCATGGAGCAATTGCGCGCCATCGCGGCCAAGGAGCAGGCGCCGAACGAGTTGATCCGCAAGTCCGATACCGATTTGTTGACGAGCTTGGGCTTGATGGGGAAGGGACAACTCACGCGTGGTGGCCTCCTCGTCGTGGGCAAGGAGGCGGCTATTGCCGAGGTCGTCCCGGGCTATGCCTGGAGCTATCTGCACATGTCGTCCGATACCGATTACGACGACCGCGCCGATGGTCGCGAGTGCATGGCCATTGCGCTCGGGCGGATCATGGATCGCATCATGCCGCACAACCTGCTGACCACGATCCAACAGAGCCTGTTCCACTTCGAGTTTCGCACCTACCCCGAGATTGCCTTGCGCGAGGCCTTGCTCAACGCCTTCTGCCATGCAGACTATCGCATTCCCGGCCCGATTCAGCTGAAGCAGTTTCGCGATCGTCTCGAGATCAGCAATCCGGGCGGGCTCATCGGCGGTGTCTCGCCGGCCAATATTCTGCGCCATGAGCCCGTCTCGCGAAACCCGCTGCTGGTCAGTGCGTTGACGGTGCTTCGGCTGGTCAACCGCTCGAATCTTGGCGTGCGACGCATGTACGAGGCCATGCTCCAGGATGGCAAGGAGCCACCGGTCATCCGGGACGAAGGCGACGCGGTTCGGATCGTGTTTCTCGCCGGGGACTTCTCGGTCCCCTTCCGCACTTTCGTCGCCGAGGAAGCCAACCGGAGCCACTGGCTTTCCGTCGAGGACCTTCTGGTGATCCAATATCTGCTGCGGCATGGCGAGATCGATCTACCGACCACCGCAGAGATCTGCCAGCAGCATGAGCGAGAAGCGCGCGAAGGTCTGCGTCGGCTCGATAGCCGGTATCAGATCCTGGAGAGCCACCGGCGTGGGAAGGATACCCTGTGGCGCCTGCGCGTCGAATGCGAGCGACGACTGACCAGCGACACCGCACCCACTCGATCACGTCAGGCTCAGCTCGAGGCCGCAGTATCGACAGTTCTGCATGTGCTCCGTGATCGGCATGAGAAGCGAGAAGCGGGCCTAAGCAATGCTGAGATCCGTGCGTTGACAAGCCTCGATCGTGAGCAGGTCAAGTATGTCATGCGCAAAATCAAGCAGAATGGCATGGCGAAATCCGAAGGCCGTGGTGGTGCCGCGCGATGGCGTTTTGTCGCCAAACGCTGATTGGAGACGATTGGGGAGTCCCCATTACGATCACCATCGTGGCGTCGGGATGGGGACTCGGATGGGGAATCCCCATCGAATTCCCCAACTCCACACCCACAACCACATACAGATGCCGTCGAAATGCTCGCTGGTTTTGACCCCAGGAGCAGCATCGTGAGACGTGCGCGCTGCCTAGTGCAAGCGCCACTGACAATCAAATCGTTGGAAATGGGCGCCCCGCGGCCCAAAGCGGCCGCGGCCGGGCCCTAGTCCGCGGATTGAACCGAGAGCGACGCATGAGATGTCCGGCCGCGGACCCGAGCCCCGCTGCCTGACGGCGGGTCTCGGCCCATTCGGGTTTCGGTCCCATGGCGCAGACCACGATGATCACGGTGTTTAACGTTTAGTCGGCCACGCGACGAGAACCGGGTCTCACCAAGAGGCAGGCCGCGGTCTGCCTCATGGAGCCGCCCCCTGGCGGGCCTGGGGCAAGGGCGGCTCCATGAGGCAGACACACGACCAAGCCGAATTGCATTCCGAAGGAATAATCTAGGGGCTGATTGCAGCCGCTTGGGCCCTCTGTCCGTGTGCCCCTGTAACATTATGTGATTGAATCCAATGAATAAAACACTGGAAACAATTAGAACAAAACAGGAACTTATGCTAGTGTTTTGAGACTGAGATCAGCCCTTAGTTTCTCAGGTGTATCGGCCCCCGAGTCTGGAGTTCGCGCTATGCCATCCGACACCCCGAAAGCACGGCACAACATCTACGAGACGATCACCAACAAGATCCTTGCTGCCATCGAGAGCAACCCCGGCGATCCGGTCATGCCATGGCAGCGCGGCGGCGCGCGACCCGTGCTGCCGACCAATGCTCACACCGGCCAAGCCTACCGTGGCGTCAACATTCTGAGCCTTTGGGTGACCGCGCTGGAACGTGACTACTCCTCCGGCGAATGGTCAACGTTGCGCCAGTGGAACGAGAAGGGAGCGACCGTCCGCAAGGGCGAGAAGGCCTCGCCCATCGTGTTTTATCGGGAGATGATCGCCGAGCCGGAGACCCTAACGAAAGGTGACAATGCCGAGCCCGAACGGCGCTTTCTCGCACGCGGCTATTGGGTGTTTGCCGCCGAGCAAGTCGAGGGCTACGAGGTCGCGACCGCGCTGCCGCCCAACCCGATCGAGCGCATCGCGACAGCCGACGCCTATTTCGCGGCAACTGGCGCAAGCATCGTCATCGGCGGCGCGCAAGCCTGTTATCGGCCATCGACCGACACATCCACATGCCGGACGAAGCGCGCTTCTTCGAGACGGACGGGCGCACCCGCACCGAATCTTGGTATGCCGTGCTCGGTCACGAGGCAACCCACTGGGTCGGCGCTCCGCACCGCCTCAACCGCGACTTCGGCAAGCGCTTCGGCGATGACGCCTATTGCTTCGAGGAAGCCTGCGCCGAGCTTGGCGCCTGTTTCATCAGCGCTCGCCTCGGCATCGCGGCCGAGCCGCACCCCGACCATGCGCGCTACATCCGCCACTGGGTCGACGTGGATGAAGGCGAGCCCGCGCGCGCTGTTCGCCGCCGCCGCCAAGGCACAAGAGGCCGTCGCCTATCTCGATGACTTCCAGAAGACAGCAGCCGAGCAAGCCGCCGCGTAGGCAGGCGGAGCAAAAAATACACATGAGCACACGGCGCGATGTCCTCGGGTCGCGCCGGATGCGCCCGCACGTCCCAAGCCCGAGAAAACAAGCCATCTCTCGAACCCGAATGGAGACCTCCCATGATCCGCGATCTACAGCATATCCCGCTCGCCGACCTGAAAGTGTCCAAGCTCAACGTGCGCCGCCATGGCGCCAAGGAGATCGACAGCCTCGCCGCGTCGATCACGGCATTGGGCTTGATCCAACCCTTGCTGGTGCGAGCCAGCAACGACGGCTTCGAGATCGTCGCCGGGCAGCGGCGCTATCTCGCGGTGAAGAAACTCAACGCCGATGGCAGCCCAGAGACCGACACCTTGCCCTGCTTCGTCATGGATGACGCCGACGACGCAGTGGCCATCGAATCCTCGCTCGCCGAGAATGTCGCGCGGCTGCCGATGGACGAAGTCGACCAGTATGAAGCCTTCGCCGCGCTCAAGAAGCACGGCCTCGATGAGAGTGATATCGCATCGCACTTCGCGATTTCCGAGCAGGTGGTGCGCCGCCGGCTTGCCATCGCCAATCTGCATCCCGATATCCGCCGCCTCTATCGTGCCGGCGAGATCGAGGCCCGGACCTTGCAACTGCTGACGCTGGCGACCAAGGAAAGGCAGAAAGCGTGGCTTGCACTTCAGCGCGATCCCGAGCAGTCCCCGCCGCCCCCGTGGCAGTTGAAGGCGTGGTTGCTGGGTGGCGCGGAGATATCCTGCGATGCCGCGCTGTTCGACGAGGTGCTGTACCAGGGCGCGATCGCCGCCGACCTGTTCGGGGAAAAACGCTATTTCACCGACCCGGACGAGTTCTGGCGGTTGCAGAATACCGCGATTGCCGAGGAACAGGCGCGATTGCTGGCGGCAGGCTGGACCGAGGTGCACATCATCGAGCCCGACCGGCGCTTCCAGTCATGGGACTACACGAAAACGTCGAAGGCCAAGGGCGGCGCGGTCTACATCGATGTCGAACCCGACGGCCATGTCACTGTGCACAAGGGCTTGCTGCCGCCAAAAGAGGTACAACGCGCCCGGCGAGTTGCGCCAGACGAGGCCGAGAATGACGACGCCACCCGTGCAGAGCGGCCCGAGATGAGCGCGCCGCTCGCCAATTACATTGATCTCGTTCGGCACAGCGCCGTGCGGCTTGCCGTCGCCGACAGTCCCAAAATCGCGCTGCGGTTGATGCTGGCGCACGCCATCGGTGGCGGGCGCTGGTGGAAGGTCGAGGCCGAGCCGCAGCGCCCGGCAACGACCATGATCGGCGACGCGATTGCGTCGCTGCCGTCCCAAACGGCCTTCGATGAGCGCCGCAAAGAGGTGGTCGCGCAGCTCGGTCTGGACGACGACGAATCGACGTTGGTGCGTCTCGGCCACGACGGTGTACGGACGGCGACTGTGTTCGCCCTCTTGCTCGATTTGCCCGACAAGCAAGTGATGCGCATCCTCGCGATCATCATGGCCGAGACGCTGGCGGCCGGAACCGGCCTGATTGACACAATCGGCGTAACGCTCAAGGTCGATGTCGGCCAACACTGGCAGCCCGACGACACGTTCTTCGCATTGATCAAGGACCGCGAGACTGTATCGGGCATGCTCGCCGAGGTGATCGGCGAGACGGCCGCCACATCGTACCTCACCGAAACCGGCACGAAGAAGAAGGCGATCATCCGCAAGGCACTGGCAGGCGACGGCCGGACCAAGGTCGAGAGCTGGACGCCGCGCACCATGGCGTTCCCGCAGGCAGGCTACACGTCGCGGCCGTTGACAGCCGCTGCGCACACCGGTGCGTAAACGCGACTGTCCTTGGCAGTTGACGCGCGGCGGATCGGTAGCTGCCGCGCGTCACAAAGTACACGCAGCTTTTCGCCGCATTTGCGCCGAGGGTCGAGCCTGTTTTCGGCTGCAAAATCCCGAACTCCCGCCTCTTCCTCGAACCTCCCCAGGCTTCCCTCTTTTCCCCGCGATTCCCCATTAACATCACCGCTGTCCTGGTCCCATCCTGATCCCGCGTTCTTGGCCCAAGCGCCGAACCGGAGATCAGTGATGATGACCACCCGATCCACCGCCCTGCAATTCGCCACGGCGCTGACGCTCGTGGTGCTAAGCCTTTGGGCGGCAACGCAATGGGCGGCCTGGATGCTCGGGTTTCAAGCCGCGCTTGGGCCCCGGTGGATCGATCTTCTGGGCTGGCCGGTCTACGCGCCCTGGAAACTGTTTCCCTGGTGGTTGGCGTTCGACGCCCAGGCTCCAGACGTGTTCGGACGCGCCGGCGCCGTCGCGGCCCTTGGGGGGATGCTGAGCGGCGCCGTCGCCATTGGGGGAACCGCCTGGCGGGCGAGCCAAGCCAAGGAGATCAAGACCTATGGCTCGGCCCGCTGGGCGGACACCCGCGATGTCGAGAGGTCCGGCCTCTTGCAAAACCGCGGCGTCGTGCTCGGTCTCTATGACGATCGCTATCTGCGTCACGACGGCCCCGAGCACGTGCTTGCGGTCGCGCCGACCCGCTCCGGCAAGGGCG
>JBGTIU010000110.1:0-23041 GCA_041745515.1 Hyphomicrobiaceae bacterium
GTTCGGCGTGATGTACCTCTGCGGCTACAGCCTCGATAATCTTTCGCTGATGGCTCTCACCATTGCCACAGGGTTTGTCGTCGATGACGCCATCGTGGTGATCGAGAATATTTCGCGCTATCTGGAGAAGGGCCTCTCGCCGATGCAGGCGGCCTTGCAGGGAGCCAAAGAAATCGGCTTCACGGTTCTGTCGATCACGCTGTCGCTGGTCGCCGTGTTCATTCCGATTCTGTTCATGGGCGGCGTTGTCGGCCGCTTCTTTTTTTCGTTCGCGATGACCATCAGCGTCGCGATCCTGCTGTCGGGCTTCATTGCGCTGACGCTGACGCCGATGCTCGCCGCGCGCATGCTGTCGTCGCACCACGAAGAAAAACCGGGACTGGTCAGCCGGGCTTTCGAGGCCGCCTACAACAGGATCTTTCGGGCTTACGAAGTCACGCTCGACTGGTCGCTGCGCGCGCGCTGGCTGATGTTGCTGATAACACTCGGCACCATCGTCGCGACCGTCATGACGTTCGGCGCCGTAAAGAAAGGCTTCATGCCGATCGAGGACACGAGCATCCTGATCGTGCGCACTGAGGCAGCGCCGGATATTTCTTTCCAGGCAATGATCGAGCGTCAGCGCCGGATCGCGGAAATCATCCGTGCCGATCCGGACGTTCTTTACGTCAATTCGAATGTGTCAGCCGGTGGCTTCAATCCGACGCTCAATCGCGGCACCGTATTTACTCAACTCAAGCCGCGCCATGAGCGCGCAGGCCGTGCGACCATCATCGACGTGCAGAACCGTTTGCGGCAACGGCTAGCTAGCGTGACCGGCATCCGTGCGTTCCCGCAACCGTTACAGAACATCCGCATCGGCAGCCGAGGCGGGGCGGCAGCGTATCAATACACGTTGTCGAGCGTCGACCAGGAACAGCTTTACACTTACGCAATGCGGCTGACCGATCAAGTGAAGCGCACAGCCGGCTTCGCTGACGTCACGAGCGATCTTCAGCTGGGCGCAAGGCAGGTGACTATCGCGGTGGATCGCGATGCGCTCGCCCGTTACAATGTGACGAATGAGGCGGTCCGCTCGACGCTCTATTCCGCCTTCGGTACACGCAAGATTGCGACGGTGTTTACGTCCGCAAACGACTACGCGGTGATCCTCGAAGCAGACAAGAGTCTGGTTCTCGATCCGGGTTCGTTGTCGAAAATCTACGTCAAGTCGACGACGGCCCAACTCGTCCGGCTTGACACCCTCGCCACCGTGACGCTCGGCGCCGGGCCGATCGCCGTCGCCCGGCAGAGCCAGCTGCCCGCGGTCACCATCACCTTCAATCTTGCGCCTGGCTTCACGCTCGGCGAAGCGGTGACAGCGATGGGTGACGCTCAACGGCAAATGAACCTGCCGGCGACAATTCACGGTCAGTTCGCCGGCACCGCGCAGGTCTTCCAGGATAGTTTCCGCGATCAGCCGATCCTGATCCTGGCGGCCGTCATCACCATCTACATCGTGCTCGGCATCCTGTATGAAAGCTTCATCCATCCGATCACTATTCTTTCCGGTCTGCCCTCGGCCAGCCTGGGCGCGCTGCTGACGCTTTGGCTCTTCGACGCGGAACTTTCGATCATTGCGATGATCGGCATCCTGCTGCTCATCGGCATTGTGAAGAAGAATGCGATCATGATGGTGGACTTCGCCATCGATCGACGAGGGCACGGGGCAGGTCCACGCGAGGCTATACGCGAGGCCTGTCTGCTGCGCTTCCGGCCGATCATGATGACGACAATGGCCGCGTTGTTCGGCACGCTGCCAATCGCAGTAGGATTCGGCGCCGGCGCGGAGCTGCGGCAACCGCTGGGCTTGGTGGTTGTCGGCGGGCTGGCGGTATCGCAGTTGTTGACGCTCTACATCACTCCGGCGATCTACCTGATGTTCGAGGACCTGTCGGCCTGGATCAATCGCGGCAAGGCGGCGGCGTCACGTGCAACTGGCGCGAGTGTGCACCCCGTCGCTGGGGAGTGATTTCTTACACCGCGCCAGCGAGCCGCGAGAGTGTCTGCGCGAAGCGAGGTTCGGCCGTTTCGCGCAGGCAATGACGGCCCTCGGTCACGACGTGGCGCCCCCCAACCCAGACGTCGGCAACTGGCGAGCGCGCTGCAGAGAATACCCACGCATCGAGGACGCCGTCACCACTGCGGCCGGCCAGTTCCACGCGCGATCCGTCGAGCACAACGATGTCTGCCGGATGACCTGCGGCTATGCCCGAACTCGTTTGCCCAGCGGCCTGTGCGCCGCCGTTCAACGCTGCATCGAACAGCGTGCGCCCGATGGACTGCCCCGCGCTCGCCAGCCGATTTCGACGCCGGTCCCGCAGCCGCTGCCCATATTCCAGGGTGCGCAGTTCCTCGGCGACGGAGATCAACACATTTGAATCGGTGCCGATGCCCAATTGGCCACCGGCCGCGCGATAATCGACGGCGTGGAAAATACCGTCGCCAAGATTGGCTTCCGTGATCGGACACACTCCCGCGACCGCGCCCGATGCTGCCAGTCGCCGAGCCTCGGTCGCGGTCATGTGAGTCGCATGGATCAGGCACCAGTGTGCGTCGACGAGCCCAGTGTCCAGCAACCACTCGACAGGACGCTTGCCGGACCAGGACAGGCAATCGACTACTTCTTTCTCCTGCTCGGCGACATGAATATGAATCGGGCCATCGGCACACGCAGCGGCAACGCGGCCGAGATCATCCGACATCACCGCCCTGAGCGAGTGCGGGGCGATGCCGATGTTTGCGCCCGGCAAGCCTCTGATTGACCGGGCGCAAGCTTCCCGCAGCTCGATAAACCGGTCGGAATTGTTCAGGAAACGCCGCTGCCCATGCGTCGATGGCTGCCCGCCGAACCCGCCGCTGGTATAGAACACGGGCAGCAGGGTCAGGCCAATGCCGGTTACGGACGCTGCCGCCGCAATACGTTCCGACATTTCCGCGATGTTGCCGTAGGGGCGGCCGTCCAAGTCGTGATGCAGGTAGTGGAACTCGACAACACGGGTGTAACCGGCCTCCAGCATTTCGATGTAGGCGAGGGTCGCGATCGCCTCGACATCATCGGGCGTCAATTGGTCAAGGAATCGGTACATTACGTCTCGCCAGGTCCAGAAGCTGTCCTCGCCTGCGCCGGCTCGCTCGGCAAGACCCGCCATGCCGCGCTGAAATGCGTGGCTGTGCAGGTTGACCACGCCGGGCAGGGTGACACTGGTGAATGACGACGCCGTTGCCGCGGCGATGGATCTGATGTTCGCGCCCTCGATGCGGACCGACGCGCCCTCGACCCAGCCGGTGGGAGTGAGCGCCTGCCCGGTTCTCAAGTCATGAATCATTGCCCTTGACCTCCGCGCTTCGACTGGCCAGCCTCACTGCAATCGCAACTTCCAAGGTGACGCGGAATGCCTGTGTTCAGCAATGCCCGAATTGCGACGATGGATGCGCCCTTGCCCGGTCTTGGGCTCATCGTGCAAGGCGCGATCCATGCTGACGATCAGGGTGTGATCACCTGGATCGGGCCAATGGCCGACCAGCCGAAAACGTCGGCCGAGATCACCAATCTCGACGGACGGCTGGTGACCCCGGGGCTGATTGACTGCCACACCCATTTGGTCTGGGGCGGCACCAGGGCCGACGAGTTCGAGATGCGGCTCAGTGGACGCAGCTACACCGAGATCGCGCAGGCCGGCGGCGGTATTGTCTCGACGGTGAAGGCGACCCGCTCAGCGACCGAAAAACAGCTCACCGACGGTGCCTTAAAGCGCCTGATTCCGCTGATGGCCGATGGCGTGACGACGGTGGAGATCAAATCCGGTTACGGCCTCGATCTCACAACCGAACTCAAGCAGCTAAGAGCCGCGCGCGCTGTGCCAAAGGCTGTTGCCTCCGGCATCGATGTAGTTACGACATTCCTCGGTGCGCATGCACTTCCGCCTGAGGCCAAGGGTGACAAGGACGCCTACATCGATTTGGTTTGCCGGGAAATGCTCCCAGCAATTGCGGACGAACGCCTCGCCGATGCCGTCGATGCGTTCATGGAGGGCATCGCGTTTTCGGCTGAGCAGACCGCGCGCGTGTTCGATGCAGCGAAGACACACGGCCTGCCGGTAAAGCTGCATGCCGACCAGCTCACCAATCTCGGCGGCGCGGCATTGGCGGCAAGATATGGCGCGCTGTCGGCTGATCACCTCGAATATGCTGACGAGGCCGGTGCGGCAGCGATGGCAAAAGCTGGGACTGTGGCCGTGATCCTGCCCGGTGCGTTCTACTATCTGCGGGAAATCCGAAAGCCGCCGATTGCTGAATTCCGCAAGCGCGGCGTGGCGATGGCAGTCGCGACCGACGCCAACCCCGGATCGTCACCAATTCTATCTTTGCGACTCGCTATGAACATGGCCTGCATCTTGTTTGGGCTGACAGTCGAGGAAGCACTGCTCGGTGTCACACGCCACGCCGCGAAGGCACTCGGCCGCAGCGATATTGGCGTTCTAAAGGTCGGAAAGAGTTGTGATCTGGCGGTCTGGGACGCCACATCGCCCGGTGCGTTGGTCTACGAGATGGGGCTGTCTCCGCTGCACACCCGCGTATGGCGGGGTACGAGCTTCGACGCCGCCAAATTAGCCGGGGGAGTTTCGCGGATATGAAGGCTGTTGTTCTGACGCCCGGCGACGTGACGCTTCAGGATCTCGCCGTCATCCTTGATGGTGCGCCAGCAATTCTTGACGACAAATCCTGGCCACGCGTCGAGCGCGCCGCGCAAATCATTGCCAATGCGGCGAAAGGCCCAGCACCAATCTACGGCGTCAACACGGGCTTCGGCAAACTGGCGTCGAAACGCATCCCGCCGGACCAGACGGAACAATTGCAACGCAACCTCATTCTGTCGCACTGCTGCGGGGTCGGCGAGGCGACGCCGGAACGCATTGTACGGCTGATGATGGCGTTGAAGATCATGTCGCTCGGGCGGGCTGCGTCGGGCGTGCGCGGCCTCGTCATTCGCCAACTCGAGGCGATGCTGGAAAACAACATCTACCCGCTCGTACCCGTGCAGGGATCGGTCGGCGCATCCGGCGATCTGGCCCCCCTGGCGCACATGACGGCCGTGATGATCGGCCAGGGCGAGGCGTTGATCGATGGTTTGGCTGTGCCTGCCCGGGTTGCGCTGGATAAAGCCGGCTTGGAGCCTATCACGCTTGGCCCCAAGGAAGGGCTGGCGCTGATCAACGGCACGCAGTTTTCTTGCAGCTGGGCGCTTGCGGCCATGCTTGATGCCCATCGTCTGACGCAGAACGCACTGCTGACCGGCGCGCTGTCAGTCGATGCGGCGATGGCCTCGACCACACCGTTCAGACCCGAAATCCAGGCATTACGCGGACACCAAGGGCAGATCGCGGCAGCGGCAACTCTTATGACGCTTCTTGACGGCAGCGTGATCCGCCAGTCGCACGTAGAAGGTGACCCACGGGTGCAGGACCCATACTGCCTGCGCTGCCAGCCGCAGGTGACCGGAGCCTGCCTCGACTTGTTGACCCAAGCAGCGGGCACGCTCGTGACAGAGGCCAACGCCGTCACCGACAATCCACTCGTTCTGCTCGGCACGGCCGAGATCGTCTCCGGCGGCAACTTTCATGCCGAACCCGTCGCCTTCGCAGCCGATCAGATCGCGCTCGCCATCTCGGAGGTCGGCGCGATCACGGAGCGGCGGATCGCGACGTTGGTCGATCCGGCGCTCAACTTCGGCCTGCCGCCGTTCCTGACCCCCGATCCCGGCGTCAATTCAGGCTTCATGATCGCGGAAGTAACGGCCGCCGCCCTGTTCGCCGAGAACAAGCATTTGGCCAACCCGTGCTCGATAGACTCGACACCAACCAGCGCCAATCAAGAGGATCACGTCTCGATGTCCGCGCATGGTGCGCGCCGTCTCGCCCGCATGAACGACAATTTGGCGCAGATCGTCGGTATCGAGCTGCTGGTTGCCGCGCAAGGCATCGAGTTGCGCAAACCACTAACCACCAGCGCTGCGCTCGCGCGGGTTATTGATCGCCTGCGTACCGAGGTCGCCTCGTTGGGCGCCGATCGCTACATGGCGCCCGACCTGCAGAAGGCCGCTGCCCTGGTCCGGACCTCCGTGTTGCTCGACGCGGCCCGTGCCGCAGCGAAGACCGACATCTTTCCTCCACTCCCCACAGGGCCGGCGACATGACCCGCATCGACAACGCACGCACCATCCGCAGCCCGCATGGCAACGAGCTTTCGGCCAAAAGCTGGCTCACAGAAGCGCCGCTGCGCATGCTGATGAACAACCTGGATCCGGACGTTGCGGAACGACCCGGCGAGCTCGTGGTCTACGGCGGCATTGGCCGTGCGGCGCGGGATTGGGCCAGTTTCGACCGCATCGTCGCATCGCTGCGCAAGCTCGAGGCGGATGAGACGCTTCTCGTCCAATCCGGCAAGCCCGTCGGCGTGTTCAAGACGCATGCCGACGCGCCGCGCGTGCTCATCGCGAACTCAAACCTGGTGCCCCGCTGGGCGACCTGGGAGCACTTCAACGAACTCGATCGCCGAGGCCTGATGATGTACGGCCAGATGACGGCCGGCTCGTGGATCTACATCGGCAGCCAGGGCATTGTACAGGGCACCTATGAGACGTTCGTCGAGGTCGGCCGTCGGCATTACGGCGGCAGTCTCGCAGGCAAATGGATTCTCACCGCCGGTCTCGGCGGAATGGGTGGCGCGCAACCGTTGGCCGCAGTGTTCGCCGGCGCGTCTTGCCTGGCCGTCGAGTGCCAGCCGAGCCGGATCGAGATGAGGTTGCGCACGGGTTATCTCGATGTCGCGGCAAAAAATCTAGACGAGGCGCTCGAACTCATCAACCGCAGTTGTGCTGACAAGAAACCACTCTCGGTCGGCGTGCTCGGCAATGCGGCCGACATCTTCCCTGAGCTGCTGCGGCGCGGCGTCAGACCGGACGTCGTAACCGACCAGACCTCGGCCCACGACCCTGTTAACGGCTATCTGCCAAAAGGCTGGTCGCTGACCCAATGGGAGCAGCGACGCGGCAGCGATCCGAAAACGGTCGACGCCGCGGCGCGCGCATCGATGGCGGTCCAGGTAAGAGCCATGCTGGAATTCCATCGCTTGGAGGTACCGACGCTCGATTACGGCAACAACATCCGCCAGATGGCGAAGGAAGAAGGCGTTACTGATGCGTTCGATTTCCCCGGTTTTGTACCAGCCTACATCCGGCCCCTGTTCTGCCGGGGCATAGGTCCGTTCCGCTGGGCCGCACTGTCGGGCGACCCTGAGGACATCTGGAAAACCGACGCGCGGGTCAAGGAACTGCTGCCCAACGACAAGCATCTGCACAACTGGCTCGACATGGCGCGTGCCCGCATCAAACCGCAGGGACTTCCGGCCCGAATCTGCTGGGTGGGTCTTGGTGATCGGCACCGGCTCGGCCTTGCGTTCAACGAGATGGTGGCCAGCGGCAAGCTGAAAGCGCCGATCGTCATTGGGCGCGATCATTTGGACTCCGGCTCGGTGGCGTCGCCCAATCGCGAAACCGAAGCCATGCGCGACGGTTCCGACGCGGTATCGGACTGGCCGTTGCTCAACGCGCTGCTCAACTGCGCGTCGGGCGCGACCTGGGTATCATTGCATCACGGCGGCGGTGTCGGCATGGGCTTCTCGCAGCATTCAGGCATGGTGATCGTAGCCGACGGCACGCCGGAAGCAGCACGGCGACTCGCCCGCGTGCTGTGGAACGACCCGGCAACGGGCGTCATGCGCCATGCGGATGCCGGCTACGAGGACGCGATCCGGTGCGCAACCGAGCAGGGGCTGGTGCTGCCGGGCCTGACCGGCTGATCCCCGAAGCGTGATTTGCGCTTGAAGCGTGGCTGGATGGATAACAGCTCTCGAACATTTCGGCGGAGAATCAGCGGCGTGCAGACCATGGCAATCTTCGGCGGCCTGGCTACGGCAATGGCAATCGGCCTGGGCAGCGCGCCGGCGCT
This sequence comes from Hyphomicrobiaceae bacterium, assembly GCA_041745515.1. Taxonomy (GTDB): domain Bacteria; phylum Pseudomonadota; class Alphaproteobacteria; order Rhizobiales; family Hyphomicrobiaceae; genus JAKFWF01. The sequence continues at coordinate 8,049 of JBGTIU010000110.1, forward strand.
CGCACAGACTGCGACTCCCTGGGTCGAAGGCTACAACTCGAAAACCAGGATGATGGCCGGCACCGTCGCCAAAGCCGGAGCACAACACAGACTGGTCGCCGGTGTCGAAGTGCAGATGCCGGACGGCTGGAAGACCTACTGGCGCAGCCCCGGCGACGCCGGCGGTGTGCCGCCGCATTTCGATTGGGCCGGCTCGGAGAACCTCGGCACTGCCAAAGTGCTTTATCCGGCGCCGGAACGCCTGAAAGACGCCAGCGGCGACTCGGTCGGCTACAAGAAAAGCGTTGTTTTCCCCATCGAGATCACGCCGAAGGACGCGACCAAGCCGGTGACGCTCAACCTTGCCTTGGAGTTCGGTGTCTGCCGTGAGATCTGCGTTCCCGCCGAAGCCAAGCTCGGACTTGTGCTGCCTGTTGGCGTTGCAGCCGTCGCGCCAAATGTAGTCGGAGCGCTCGATCTCGTCCCGCGCAAGGCAATCGAGCGGCGGGCAGGCGACCCCGAACTCAAGGCCGGAAGGGCGCTGTTGAACGGTGAAATGCCCAAGTTGCAGTTCGATGTCGCATTTCCGGACGGCATTCAAGGCGCAGATTTGTTCGTCGAAGCGCCCGACGGTATTTTCCTGGCGCTGCCGAAGATGTCGGGCTCAAGCGGCGCGGTCCAGACCTTCGAGATCGTGCTCGATTCCGGCATCGAACCTGGGAACCTCAAGGGCAAAACTCTCACGTTGACGATGGTCGCCAAGACTGGCCAATCAGAAGCGGCATGGAAGGTCAATTGAGGCGTTAAGTTAGTGGCTTGCCGCGATCTGCCCTTGGAAGCCGAGCATCAGCCATATACGGTCGCGATAGTTCGTTCCAGTTAGTCAGGAGAAAGCCCCATGACGATAAAAATCGGCGATAAGCTACCCGAAACCAGTTTTACCGTGATGGGCACGGATGGCCCGAAACCAATGACCACGGCCGAGATATTCAGCGGCAGGAAGATTGCGCTTTTTGCGGTGCCCGGCGCCTATACGCCGACCTGCAATAAGCAGCATATGCCGGGCTTCGTCGCGAATGCCGCCGAATTCAAGGGCAAAGGCATCGATGCCATTGCGTGCACGGCGGTCAACGACATCTTCGTGCTGACCAACTGGGCCAAGGACACGGGCGCTGAGGGCAAGATCACGATGCTCGCCGACGGCAGTGCCGACTTTGCCAAGAAACTCGGTCTAGAGATCGATCTGACCGCACGCGGACTTGGTGTGCGCTCGAAGCGTTATTCGATGATCGTCGATAACGGCGTGGTTTCGGTGCTCAACGTTGAGGATGCGCCGCCCCAACACGACAAGTCGAGTGCGACGGCGCTGCTCGCCTGCAAGTTTTGATCACCATGCCCCTCATCGCGGCTGCGTCGCCCTGATCGCCTCGTCGGCCTTCATGAAAGCTTCGACTTCCGGTGTCATGGGCGGGCTCGAGGCATCGACACCGAGTTCACGCGTCAGCCTTTCGATTGTAATGAAAGCGCGTGTTCTGCGGTCGTACAATCCACCCTTGAACAGCGCGCGGGAAGCAACCTGACCCGCGCGCGAACCCGCCGCAAATCGTATCACCTGCTCCATGACGACCGAAACATCGCTCCAGGCCACTAGCCTGGTCTCAAGCTCGACGCTGTCGAAAAGCCGCAGCTCGCGGCGAAACCTGATCGCGATGGTGCTGGCGATCGGCGTCCAGCGATGTTTGACCAATGGCCGCCATAACCCCGTGCCGATCAGGAAATCGAGGCGACCCAAATCCATCAGCGTGAGATAGCGGCCATTATTCATATGCAGCGATAAATCAAGGTCTGTCGGCCACACGCGAAAGCGCAGCCGCGATGCCTCGCCTGCCGCGACCAGCATCGGCCTTCGCCAGACCGTCGCCAGATACCAGAACAAGCGCAACCAAAGGTTCATAGTGCGTTCCCGAAGCAGTTCAGCGTTGATAGTTGACGCGTGTATCAGATTGCCAAGGCATGCGGCTCAACACAATCGAACTGCATGACGATCGCGTCGAGCCGTCCGCCGTAGCTGTTCGGGCAACAAGCCATCGGGCGTGCAAATTGCCATCGTGTGATTGCCGTCCAGATGTAACTGCACGTTGCCTCGGCCGCTATTCACAGCGGCGTCGATCTTGTGGTGTAAGTTGGCAAGCCAGCGCTACGCTCGCCCCGCGGGCAGTGTGTCGCCTTCGTTGTCGTATGCAGGCGGGAGGTAGATGTTCATTGTCTTGAGCAGACTTCGGCCTGTGTTGCGAATCTCGTGCGTGTCGCCCGCCTCTATCAACACTAGCGTGCCCGCACGCAGAGATATCTTGCGACCATTGATGACAGCGGCGCCAGTCCCTTCGACCACAAAAAACCACTGGTCGGCGCCTCGGTGCCGGTTTTCCGATCCCCCTTCGGTATCGCCGGGCCCGAGCACCATGGCGGCACCCTGTGACCGTGCGTTTCCGACCGATACCCGGAAACCTTTTCTGAAGCTCACTTGCTCGTGTTTCATGGTGTCACGTCCCTGTTTGCTCGAGCCAAGGGGGCTTCGTAATTGTGCTGTTGGCCGGTGACTGTCACGCGCGCAACGTGCTAATCCAAATGAAGCCATTCGGAGCCTGGCGGAGCTTTTCTCGTTACCTCAAGCTCTCGCGCACTTGACGAAGCGAATGCGAGCCAGCGTAGTTGCACTCGGCGGATATCGGAGCACCGTTATGCAGGAAATCAAAGACCGCGCACAGGTTGCGGACGGGCCCGTGTACAGCGTTACGGCGAGGCGGTTCCACTGGTGGACGGTCGCGTTTGTGGCAATGCAGATCCTGCTTGGTCTTTACATGACGTATCGTGGCAATACGCTCAATGTATGGGACGCTCTTACCAACGCGCTCTACAGCAGCCACAAACTGCTTGGGATCATGATTCTTGTGCTGATGGTAACGCGACTGGTCTACCGATTCAGCCATGGCGCACCGCCGGACGAGCCGACTCTGGAGCCGTGGCAGAAGGGTGCGTCGCACGCGACGCATTGGGCCCTTTATGCGCTCCTGCTGGCAGTTCCGTTCAGCGGCTACATCGGGATTTCTCTGTTTCCCGCACTCGACATTTTCGGGTTATTCTCGCTTCCCGCGCTCGCTGCTCCTGACAAAGACGCGGCAGCCACTGTGTTTTATTGGCATTGGGTGGGGGCTGTGGCGATCATACTTTTGGCCACCGTTCATATCGGCGCAGCCGTCTACCACTACTACGCGCGGAAAGATGGTGTGCTGCGGCGGATGCTCGTGAAGGCCGGGCGATACTAGTTCAGTTCGAAACTACGCCGTGAGGCAAGAGCAATCTCTCCGCGGGCAAATTCGCCAACTGAATGCGGTGGTCGGATGCGGAATGTCCCGAAGGCGGAAAAGATCTTGCTCTAGCCGATCATCTGTCTGACCTGCGCGCGTATCTGTTCGAGCGTAAACGGCTTTGCTATGAAGCGCGCTCCGCCAATTTTTAGAGCTTCCGCACGACCGAGGTCGCCTTGAAAACCAGACATGAGAATCACATGGATTCCGGGGCTCAACGCGAGCACTCGTTCAGCGAGGGAAATACCATCCAAGCCAGGCATCTGCACATCCGTCACGAGCAGATCGAAGAGCGTGGCTGAACTGGTCGCCAGATCGAGCGCCTCCTGGCCATCCGCAGCCGTAGTTACGTCGTGTCCGTCAGCGATCAGTGCGCGGCATGCGAGATTAAGCATCGCCGCGTCATCGTCAGCCAGCAGGATGCGCGCCATTGAAGCCTCCCTCTGCCGACGTCTAAAATATGCTACTCTGCCGCTTCGAGTTGCATCGCTCTAGAAACCTCGTGGGCACCTTGCCGCATCGGGCCATTCTAAAGATGCACGACCTGCCCGACAAACGGCAACTCTCTGAAACGATGGCCTACGTCCATGCCGTAGCCGACTACGAACACCTCAGGACAGTCGAACGCCTTGAAGTCGGCCGTCACGCGCACGGCGCGGTTCGACTTCTTGTCGAGCAGGACGCACGTCATGATCCGCGCCGCGCCGCGCGCTGCTACGAGATCCTTGGCGAAAGCCAGCGTGCGACCCGACTCCAGAATATCGTCAACGAGCAGCACGTTGCGGCCTGCGACATCGGTCTCTATATCGCGCAGAATATCAACGGCACCCGATGATCGTGTGTTCTTACGATAGCTCGAAAGCGTTATGAAATCGACTTCCGGTGCGAGCCCGGCGCGATAAAGCGCACGGATAAGATCGGCTGCGAATACGAAGCTGCCTTTCAAAATTGCTACCACGAGCAATGGATCGGCTTGTGCCGCGGCGATCTCGACCGCCAGGGCTTCGACCCGCTCGGCAATTACGGCTGGCGAAAAGATCGCCTCAACCTTGGTGTTTGACATGATCGCGCCAGGGCTCAGCTAGAATCTACCGCGGAGACGTTAATGTCGCAATGTGGCGGCATCGCAATGACAATACGAAAGTCTGCGCTGTCGGTTGCGCTCGCGCACTTAAAAAAAACAGGGCGCTGAAGGCCCTGTTGAACGACACGCAAATCAGGCGCGCATCAGCTTAGTGCTGACCCCAAACCTCGACAACTGCCTTGCCTTTGCCAACAGCCTTCGCGTCGAAAATGCGAGAGCGATAAATCGCATTGATCTCTTTGATGGCGCGGCTGCCGCCCTTGATATCGATCGGACCGTAGTTCGATCCGGCTTCTACCTTGGTCTTAACCGGAATAGTGTCTTCCTGGCCAGATACATAGATGACACGCAACTCGTTCAAGGTAATCGCGCGTTCGCGCACATTGACGCGGATTTTTTTGAATCCGCCTTCATTGCGGCCGACAAATATGGTGTCGCGGTCGAATCCGGCCTTGCCCGACGTCACACGGAAGAAGTCGGCAGTTTGAGCACCCAACAGCACCCAACCCTGATTGAACTTGCGCCCTTCGCCAGCCGGCCCGAGCCAGCCATCGGCGTAATGCCCGAGAACTTCTACATGCGCTAGACCCTTGAAGTTCGGACGCGAGCGGTAGCTGAGCTGGACTTCCTTGATGAAGCGATCGCCCTTGAGGTTGAAATAATTGGTCATCTTGTTCTGCTTGATCTCTGCGTTGACGGCGAGCGCATCGCTTTCGCCGTTTGCGTAGATCACCTTCAATTCGTTGAGGAAGATGTCATTGTCGAGGACGCGCAAACGCACTTTGTCGAACTTGCCGATTTCAGCGCCGATGCGGATTACGTCGCGGTCTACGCCAAATCCCACAGACTGCGCGCCGAACAGCACATCGCCGCCAGCGGTCGGCGCCTGTTTGCCGGGCGCAATGGGAGTTGCTTTAGCGGAGGTCGGAGCAGTTTTCACCGGTTGAGTGGGGTCCGACGCGGCGGTACGGTTGGCACGGGGATCGCCTTGCAACCCCCAGACTTGAACTACGGCCGAGCCGCCCTTGGCCGCAGGCTCATAAGTTATGGCGACCGCATCGACGAACTTGCCATTATTGCGCGTATCGATTGGACGCGAACGTTCTCCGCTCGACAGCTTGATCGCGCGATCTTCGACGTGGAATGACTTGTCGGCATAGACAACGCGGGCTTTGCTGAGGGCGATGTCATCGCCAGTATTACGAATGCGGACGGCCTTGAAGTTGCCGCGCGCCTTCGAAACGTCGATCGTGTCGCTGCCCGATTTCAGATCCACGTTCTTTGTACCGAGCAGCACCCAGTTACCGTCTGCCTGCTGGGCCTGAACACTGGTACCAAGACCAGCCGCAGCCATGGCGAGGCACGCCACTAACAGCCTCCGAAGCATGACAAGTTCTCCCTTCATGAAATCGAAGCCCCCGGCTTCCAAACCTTGGTAAATCAAAAGCCGCTGGAAAGAAAGGCGGGCTGCAGACGAAATTCAGGCGAGCGACTGCAAAGCAACTCTAAGGTGTTCGTGATATTGCGGCCACCGATGTAGTGACACATCCGGCCGTGGCCGATTGCGCCCAGCGACTGTGGAACGTAGCATCCGAATTGAGTTCGCAGAACGCAGCACGGACCACCGGAGACGTTTGCAATGGCAGACAACGATTCCCGCAAAACTCGAACCGCCACGGCAATCGGGGTTCTGCGTCAACGGTTTGCGGATCGTCTTCAGACCGGTGAGTCGATCCGCCGCCAGCACGCCCACACGCTCACCTGGTTGTCAAATCAACCGCCCGACGCAGTCGTTTGGGTCGACAGCACCGATGACGTGCAGGAGGTCGTTCGCGTGGCAGCGACGCATCGGGTTCCGATCATTCCATTTGGCGCAGGCACTTCACTTGAAGGTCACGTTAATGCACCAACCGGCGGCATATCCATGGATTTTGCCAATATGAACGCCGTTCTGGCAGTAAACGAGCGGGATTTGGATTGCGTCGTGCAAGCCGGCGCATCGCGCAAGGCGGTCAATGAGCATGTGCGGGATCTGGGTCTATTTTTCCCGGTCGATCCCGGCGCCGAGGAAGCGACAATGGGAGGCATGGCCGCAACCCGAGCTTCTGGGACGAATGCGGTTAAATACGGCACAATGCGCGAGAATGTTTTGAACTTGACCGCGGTGATGGCCGACGGGTCGGTCGTCAAGACGGCCAGTCGCTCGCGCAAGTCTGCCGCCGGCTACGACCTGACGCGCCTGCTCGTCGGTTCAGAAGGCACGCTTGGCATCATCACCGAGCTGACTGTCCGGCTATACGGCATACCCGAAACAGTTCTGGCAGCGGTTTGCACCTTCAATACAACGGAGGGCGCCTGCAACGCAGTTATTCAGTCGATACAACTTGGCCTTGGTGTCGCCCGCATGGAACTGCTGGACGAATTGATGATCAAGGGTATCAACGGCTACTCGAAAATGTCGCTCGACGAAAAACCGACGCTCTTCCTGGAATTTCACGGCACGCCGGTATCGGCGCAGGATCAGGTCGATCAATTCAAGGCTATCGCCGAAGCTGAAGGAGCAAGTGGGTTTACTTGGGCTAGTAAGGAGGAGGATAGAAAACGTCTATGGAAAGCCCGCCACGATGTCTACTGGGCAACCAAGGCTCTGCGGCCGGGCGCCGAGGCGATCGCGACCGATGTCTGCGTGCCGATATCGCGACTCGCCGAGTGCTTAACCGAGACGGAGACAGACATCAAAGAACTGGAGATCATTTCACCCATCGCCGGCCATGTTGGCGATGGCAATTTTCATTGCCAGCCACTGGTGGACCTTGCTAACCCACAGGAGGTAGCTGCCGTCAAGAAGTTCATGTCGCGCTTGGCCGAACGCGCGATTGCTATGGGTGGCACCTGCACGGGAGAACACGGCGTTGGCCAGGGCAAGATGAAGTATTTGGATCAGGAGCTTGGCGCTGGCGTCGCTGTCATGCGGAAGATCAAACAAGCGCTCGACCCGCATAACATCCTCAATCCCGGAAAGATCTTCGCGTTGTAGCGAACGCTTCAAGCACGTCCATCAAGCCATCCCAATTCAAAATCGTGCACCGGATCCAGCGCAGGGGTGGGTTATTTCGTGAATGAACTATTACATCATTCAGATGAATTTATTCAGTGTTTTAGCCTAAATCGGGCGGGCCGTAGAACGGTACTTTGAGGCGCTGCTGGTAATGGGTCATTGGGGAGCTTTCTCGAGCGGCGTCCCTCGTGTCATTGACCTATAACAGAGATACAAGCCATGGCGACGATCCTCGGAACCGCGACTGACGAAACCATCATCGGTACGGCCGAGGAAGACATCATCGATGGCGGTGCCGGCAAGGATATAATCCGTTCGGGAAACGGCAATGACGTCGTTAATGGCGGCGATGGCAACGACGCAATCAACGGCGAGGCTGGCAATGATACGCTGTTTGGAGATGCCGGCAACGATACGCTGACCGGCGACGCCGGCAACGACCTGATCTACGGCGGTGAAGGCACCGACGGCGTTTTCGGCGGCGGGAACGACGACACCATTTACGGCGAGAATGGCACTGACACGCTTTACGGTGACGGTGGCAGTGACCGCATTTATGGCGGCGCTGACAACGACAAACTCTACGGCGGCACCGGAGACGACCTACTGGATGGCGGCACTGGCAACGATATACTCGATGGTGGCGTCGGCAACGACACCTTGGTCGTGCGCGTTGGTGAAGGCGTCGATACGCTGCTGGGTGGTGCTGGTGTTGATTCCCTCAAGCTCGATCTTGTCACGGCCGATTTAACCCCGGCGCTGCTCGCTGATCTTGCGGCTTTTAGTGCCTGGCTCGCACAAAACCTCAGCAATGCCGGCGGAAACGTCGCGGCGCTCGCCGCCTTAACAACTGCTTCGCCATTCACTTTTACATCCTTCAATCTGACTGTATCGGCGATCGAAGGCGTGCAAGTCACCGTCGATGGTCTCTCTGTTTCACTTGAAAGCTTGCTGAACTCGGCACCGGTAGCCGACCCTAATGTATCAGTCGCGGGAGTGGAGGACGTTCCCCTTTTTGGAACGATTGTCGCGGCCGACGTTAACGGTGACGTTCTGAGCTTTTCAGTCGATCAGAGTCCGGCCAACGGCACACTGGCCCTCGACGCCGCGACCGGCGCCTACACCTATACACCGGAGACCGACTTCAATGGCTCCGACAGCTTCTCCGTGCGCGTTGCCGACTTGTCGGGCGCCTTCGTGACGCAAACGGTGACCGTCGGCGTTGCAGCCGTCAACGATGCGCCAGCGGCAGTGGCATCCGTTGCGCTCGCCACTCAGGAAGACACCGCCATTTCCGGGCAGGTGGTGGCCAGCGATATCGAAGGTGACGTGCTCAGCTTTGCACTCGATCAGGGACCGGCGAACGGCACGTTGACCCTCGATGCCGCGACCGGCGCATACACATATACGCCAGCTGTAAACTTCAACGGGACCGATAGCTTTGGCGTGCGCGTTGCCGATCCGTCGGGTTCGTTCGTGATGCAAACGGTGACGGTCGGCGTTGCAGCCGTCAACGATGCGCCGGAGGCAGCAGCAACGACCACGCTCGCCACTCAGGAGGACACGGCCATTTTCGGCCAGGTAGTTGCGGCTGACGTCGATGGTGACGTGCTCAGTTTTGCTGTCAATCAGGGTCCGACGAGTGGTGCGCTAACATTGGATGCAACGACCGGTCATTACACGTATACACCGGGCGCTAACTATTCTGGTAGCGACGGTTTCGTCGTGCGCGTGGTCGATCCGTCAGGCGCTTTCGCGACGCAGACCGTGACGGTCGGCATTGCGGCTGTGGCGGATATACCGATGCTCACAGTCCAGAACGTCATCGGACCAGCGCCAGTCGCGTCGGACAGCGACATGGTTCTGGTTGGTAGCTCCAGAGACGACAATCTTACCGGCGGGCTCGGCGACGATATTATCCTGGGCAGCTCCGGCAACGATGTGCTGACTGGCGATGGACCAAAAGTTGTCACCGTGGCACTCCAGATCGATGCAGCATTGGTCGATCTCGATGGTTCAGAGACGCTCAGCATCCTTATTGGCGGAATGCCGGCCGGCGCCAGCCTCTCGGCCGGTATTAACAACGGCAATGGCACCTGGTCTGTTGCCAAGGTCCAACTCAACGGTCTGACACTGACCGCATCGAATGCCAGCGATTTCAATCTGTTGGTAACGGCGACCTCGCAGGAAGCGACCGGCTCGACGGCCGTCGCCAGTTCGACGTTCAGTGTGTCGTTCGACCGGAGTACTGGCGGCGACGACCAACTCAATGGGGGTTCGGGCAACGATTCTCTTTATGGCAATGCCGGCAACGATACCTTGACCGGCGGCAGCGGCAACGATCAGCTTTGGGGCGGACTCGGCAACGATACGCTGAACGGCGATGCCAATGACGATCGCCTGTATTGCGATGCCGGCAACGACAAGATGAATGGCGGCAACGGTTTCGATACGCTCGACTTCTCGGCCGCAACGGCATCGGTGATAGTTGACGTCGCCAAGGGTACGGCGGTCGGAATGGGCAGTGACACTTTCAGCAGTATCGAGCGGATCGTCGGCTCGGAGTTCGCCGACACCTTCATCGGTTCGAGCAATGCGAATTCGTTCGACGGCGGGGCCGGGAATGACACGTTCCGTGGTATGGCTGGTGCCGACATATTCACCGGCGCCGCCGGCAGCGACACATACAACTGGCTCGTCAGCGACGTGGGCAGTAGCAGTAACCATGATCACATTACCGATTTCAGCGTCGGCGATAGGCTCGACTTGCGCGATTTCACCAAGGGTTTGGCCGGCGCGCCGATCACCAATGCGGTGCGCATTGCAGATGGAACCGACGGCACCATGGTGTCGGTCAAGATCGGTTCATCGTTTGTCGATCTCGTCGAACTCGACGGCGTGCACGGCGTGACCGTCGGCAGTCTGTTGGCCGACGGCATGATCCTGGCCTGATTCCGCTGCACGGGGTTAATCGTTCGTTGAGGCAACCCTGTTATACCCTCGGAATCGGATGCCGTGCCTGCGCGTACGATCTGCATCGTTTCATAGCGCTCGTGCAGTACCCAACAAGGACTACGGCGTATGGCCTTGCAGAGCATGAGACCGAAGACCGCTTCAAGCCGTAATGCGATCGTCCGGAAGCCATCGAACAGGCTACCTAAGAAATTCCTGATGAATGCCGCGGCGACGATGGTGGCCATCTCGATCGCCGGACTTGGCGCTTACAGTGCCATCGTGAAGGACGAAGCGCTGCAATGCAGTGATCGGTTTAGCAACGGTACGCTCTTCGGTCTACAGCAGAATTCCGGTGCGGCGCTATCGATCGTCGACCTGCAGGCACGGCTCGCAGGCCGCGATTGGGGCTTGCTCGAGAACGCGAAGATCCTCAACATCACGGATGGCCCTTCGTCGGTCGCGCTGCAGGTGGCTCTGCCTGTGGTCAATCCAAAAGCGGCCGACGATGAGACACCAACCAGAAGCGGCATGGGCTTCACCTGGTCGCCAGCCAAACTGTCGACGGCGGCTGCGGCCTGCCTGACCTACAGTGTCTGGCTGCCGGACGGATTTGAGTTCGGTCCGGGCGGCGGTTTGCCGGGATTGTTCGGCGGGCCTACTGCCGACGAGCCAGGGCGTTCAGCACAGTCATTGTTCGTGACGCGGTATCGCTGGCGCAACAATGGGCAAGCCGAGATGCGTGCGATCACTGCTGAAATGCCCGAAGGTACCAGTCTGGCCATCGACCCCGACTGGATGAAGTTCGAGCGCGGCAAATGGATGCGCCTCGAGCAGGAAGTCGTTCTCAATCGGCCGGGCGCCCGCGATGGCATCCTGCGCGTTTGGATCAACGGCCGCTTGAAGCTGGAGAACAAGCGTATGGCCTATCGCGTCAACGACAAGGCCGCAATCCGCGGAGTTGTCGCGGACGTCCACTACAGTACGCCCAGCCTGGCCATGGCCTCCGGCCCCAAATCCACGATGCTGCGGCTTACGCCGTTCGAACTGCGCTGGCAGTGACGAAACGCCTCATTCGTCAAGAGAGCGTAGGCACCGAAGCGGGTCAGGTGCTGGTATTGCGGCTTTTCGTCGGACCCTGCCAAATTCGCGTTCTACGTGCGATGGAATGCAGTCCTGATTGTCGATGTTGGCACGGCAGTGTAGCACAGTTCCCATAGAGACCTGTCACGGTTCAGGACCGACGACACGATGGCCGACGACCCTTATTCGATACTGGGCTTGGAGCGGACCGCGACTCCCGACGATATCAATAGGGCGTTCCGACGGCTTGCGAAGGAGCTGCATCCAGATGTAAATCCGAATAATAAGGTTGCGACCGAGCGCTTCAAAAAAGTTTCAGCGGCGAACGAGCTACTGAGCGACGCAGAGAAGCGTCGACAATTCGATCGCGGGGAGATCGAGGCAAACGGCGAACCCCGCCGTAGCCATTACACGCGAGGCGGACCATTTCCCGGTGCTAGCCCGCGATCTGCCGGCCGGGCAGGGGGGCAGCCGGATGACTTTGGTTTCGGCGACATCTTCGATGGCATGTTTGGCGGCCGTCGTGGCGCATCACCGGCCTTCCGTGGGCAGGACGTCCGCTACACGCTCGAGGTCGAATTGCTCGAGGCAGTGGTCGGCACAAAAAAGCGAGTGACGTTGCCCGACGGCGGCGTTCTCGATCTGGCAGTGCCGGAAGGTGTTGAGGACGGACAAGTTCTACGTCTCAAAGGCAAGGGTGGCCCCGGTCATCGCGGGGCAGAAGCAGGTGATGCTCTGGTCGAGATTAAGGTCCGCTCTCATTCTCAGTTCAAACGCCTAGGCGACGATCTCGCATTCGAGCTGAGCGTCAGCCTCGACGAAGCCATACTAGGCGCCAAGATAGAAATCCCTACCGCTACGGGCCGAGTCCAATTCACGCTGCCCAAGGCAACAAGTTCGGGCCGCGTGTTCCGTTTAAAGGGCAAGGGCGTTGTCAACCGCACCACCGGTAACACCGGTGATCAGCTGATCACCGTAAAGATAGTTTTGCCCGACACCATCGACGATGGCCTTGCCTATTTTTTGTCCGAGTGGCGGCAGAAGCATAGTTACAACCCGCGCAAGAACTAGGAATTCCTTGCTTACGGCGGGCTCTTTGCGGGGAGTCGCGCGTGCTGGATGCTCGCGTGGCATAGGAGGAAGTAGCACAAGCCTTACTGGGCCGGGGCTTTCGCGTTTGGCGGGACCACAGTCGTTGACGCTGCGTCTTCACGATTGCGCCTCGGAACGGGGAGTGCAGCGAGCGCCTGACTGCAGGCGAGCGAAACTCGTGACTCGTTCTGCCGCAGGCAACCAAGCATGCCGCGCCGACTGTTTTCGGCCGTGGCGCAGAGTGCCTGTGTATCGGGTCTGCAGGCTTGGCGTGCGGTCCTGGCAGCGCCGGCACGGGCCTGTCTCAGTACCTTCAAGGTCGTGCTGCATTCTGGCGAAAGCTTTGTTTCGTTCTGGCGAAGGCACCGTATCCGGTCTCCGCCTTTGGCGGCATCGACGCAGAGCGTCGCAAGATCAGCGCGGCATGCCACCAGACGGCCGTTTCTGCGCTTGCCTTCACCCACGCGGTTGGCCTGAAGCTGCTGCAAACCGCTCATTGCAGCCTGACACTCCGGTGATGCCTTGGCTCGGTTGTCGACGAGGCATTGCGCCTTCCGGCCCTTGCCACGCTCGACATCGGCACACAATGCCTGCATATCGGCGCGACAAGCAGCCATGCCGGTTCGCGGCGTGGTCACAGCCGAAGGCGGTGTTTCAGAGCTGGGAGCCGCCGTTTGCGCTGTGGCGGCGACGGCGGCGACGAGAAGCATGGCGGTGGCAGTAACAGTTCGGGGCAGTCTAACAAGCATGACGGCATCCTCGGTTATGCTGGCGTTATGATGCAGCGGCCGAACGGCTTGGGCATATATGCTCCCGAATCGCAGGCTCATGGCCAACACAACGCTGCCCGCACGCCGTTTCCGTCGGGAGCACGCGTGGGGCTACGTGCAGTCAGCTTGGAGCGGGTGCTGACCTCGGCACGGCGACGACTTCGCCGTCGTCGATCGCAAGCGCGATCTCGCCACGTTTGAGCCGCAGTGCAGTCTCTCCGAACAGTTCATAACGCCAACCTCTGAGCGCCGGCACGTCCGGCGCCACCTCGGTCGCGATCCGTTCCAGGTCGTCGGCATCGGCGATCAGCCTTGCGGCGACCCTTTTCTGTGCTGCCAATGACTTGAGAAGTACGCGCAGTAACTCGACGAGGGCAGCCGCCTCGGCGGTCATGCCCTGCCCCTTGGGCAGCGGCGGCAGTGTCTTCGGGTCCCGTGCAAGTCCCAGCTTCACCACATCGACGATTTCGCGAGCCCTGGCGGATCGCGCAAAACCTTCCGACAGCGTGCGGAGTTCGCCGAGTTTCGCCGTGTCGACCGGCGCTTGATTGGCGATGTCATACAGCGCTTCGTCGCGCATTATGCGAACGCGAGGCACGTCCTGTTGCTGCGCCAAACGCTCGCGCCAGGCGGCCAGCTCCATCAGTATGGCCAGCGACCGACGGTTCTTCACTCGCAGCTTAAGCCGACGCCAGGCATTTTCCGGCTCCATCACATACGTGGATGGCGCGGTCAGCTCGGCCATCTCCTCCTTGAGCCAGTCGGCCCGACCGGTTACCTCAAGTTCGTGCTTGAGGTCGAGATAGACCTTGCGCAGGTGGGTCACGTCTCCCAACGCATAGGTCAACTGGTGTTGATTGAGCGGCCGTCGGCTCCAGTCGGTAAAACGCGACGACTTGTCGAGGTCTGCGCCAGTGACCTTTTTAACGAGGTTCACGTAACTGATGGAGTCGCCGTAGCCGCACACCATGGCAGCAATCTGGGTATCGAAGATCGGCTGCGGGATGACGCCTGCCGCAACATAGATGATCTCGACGTCTTGACGACCGGCGTGGAACACCTTGGTCACGTCGGGGTCGGCCATCAGCTGATAGAACGGCGCCAGATCGATGCCGGGCGCCAGCGGATCGACAATGCATTCGGCTTCCGGACCCGCCATCTGGATCAGGCAAAGCTTCGACCAGAACGTCTGCTCACGCAGAAACTCGGTGTCGACAGTAAGATATGGGTAGGTGCGCAATGCCTTACAGGCGTCGGCGAGGTCGCTCGTGGTCTGAATAACCTGCATGGGGCGGTATAACGGAAGAGCTTAAGGCTGTCGCCGCGCCACGTGTGGATTTATCGCCACAGGCCGACGGAATTGCCGGTCCCTTTCAGCTGCCTCCCCGGCTGGAGCGGGCCAGCGCGGAGAGCCGGGGTCGCGTCGGCTATGGGTGCGGGCGGTCGCCGCGCTGCTCCACCCCTTGGACGTGTTCCCGGGTCGCGCGCTGACGCGCTTGCCCGGGAACGCAGAAGAGAGAGTGTGCCGCGAGTTCGAAAGACGAGCTAGAAAACCCGCTCTGCTCTTCACCGGTCGCGGCGCGGACGGCGGTCGCCACCGCCGTCGC
>JBGTIU010000111.1:0-14436 GCA_041745515.1 Hyphomicrobiaceae bacterium
CTTCGGCATCGCCGGCGCGCTGTCGGTAATCGTGTCCTACATCGTGGTGATCGCGGCGCTGCCCGTGCTCGGCCGGCTGCTGATCCGTAACGATGCCAAGCTTGATGCGGTGCGTGCGCCGGTCGACGGCGCCATGGACGCCCTTGGCCGGTTGGTCGGCGCTGTCGTCGACCGGGTGGTGCGCCAGCCAGTGTTCTTTTCGCTGCTCGGTGTACTCCTGTTTGCATTTTTCCTCTCGGTCTATCAGGGGCTGGCACCGCGATATCGCCTCGCCGATCAGGTGCCGGACCGTGAGCAGGCGCTGTCGGCGACCGCAAGCCTCGACAGCAAGCTGACGGGTGGCAACCCCGCCCACATCATGATCGAATGGAAAGACGGTCGGTCGATTTTTGATCCGAGCGTGCTCGATGCAATCGCGAAGGCGCACGATGCGCTGGAGAAGCAGGCAGGCGTCGGCAATGTCTGGTCGCTTGATTCGTTGCGCCGCTGGCTCGCTGAAACAGGCGACACCAGCATTGAAACTGTGAAGAGATTTGTCGGCGTGCTGCCGGAGACGCTGGTCCGCCGCTTCATCGCCAAGGACGAGAAGGCGGTGCTGGTGACGGGCCGTCTGCCGGACGTGGATTCGAGCCAGATCCTGCCCGTTGTCGAGAAGCTCGACCGTGTTCTCGATGCCGTGCGCAAAGCCCATCCCGGTCTCGAGTTGTCGGTCACCGGATTGCCGGCGATCGCCGCGCGGTCGAGTGCGTCGATGATCGGGCAGCTGAAAACAAGCTTGTTTGTCGAAGTCCTTTTCGTGTCGGTGCTGCTTGGGCTGGCGTTCCGCTCGGTCGCGGTCATGCTGCTCAGCATCCTCCCCGGACTGTTCCCAGTGGCGGCATCCGGCGCACTGCTCGCCTGGACTGATGGCGGGCTCGAGTTCGCCAGCGTCGTCGCACTCGTCGTCATATTCGGGCTTGGCATCGACAGCTTGATACATTTCCTCAATCGGCTTCGGCGCGAGGAAAGACCCGGCGAAGACCCGGCGGCGGCGATCCGGCGTGCCCGCGTCCTCGTCGGACCGGCGATCATATTGACCACCATCGTTCTGGTATTGGGCTTGGGCGTCACGATCTTCTCCGACCTACCCTCGCTGCGGCTGTTCGGCCGCGTGTGCGCGGTGACGCTCGCCGCCTCGCTGATCGGCGACCTCGTGTTCCTGCCAGCAACAATTGTGCTGTGGCGACGATGGCAGGGCCGGGAGAGGGTCGGAGCCTGAGCGCCGCGGCCGTCCGATCAAGGATGCGCCAAAGCATTCTTTGGATTGTTGGGGCGTTCCGGCATCGCGCGGGCATCATTTCCGATCGCGGCCCACAGACGATCGACTGCGGCGCGGCCTTTTGATCCGTCCCGATGCGCGACGACCGACAGGGTCATCGTCCATTTGTCGTCGTCAATGGCGACGAGCCTTCCGCCGGCGGCTTCCGCTGTGCAATCCGGCAACCAGACGACGCCGTACCCTGCAATCGCCATCTGGCGCAGCACGTCGGCCATGTCGCAGCTTATGACGCGATTGCCGATCAGTGGCGTGGGCGCACCCCCGATGATGAGGTCGACCATGCGGCCGAGATAGGCGCCGGGCGCGAACATCAGCAACGGCAGCGGCCGGTCGGGGTGACCGGGCAGAGCCCAACGATCCGCATGAGTCGCGGCCACGTAGGGTCGCAGCCGCTCCGTGCCTATGATGATACGGTCATACTGCTCGGGATCGAGATGGATCGGCTGCTGTGCGTGATGAAAAGAAACCAGCAGGTCGGCCTCGCCCGAGACCAGTGACGTGGCCATGTCATGGACATTGCCGGGGACGATGTGGCAGTCGAGCGCCCGCCCGCTCGACCAGCGCTCCCACCAGGCCGGCAATCGACCGGTGGCGAGCGTGTGCGGCAGGGCGATGCGGATCCGGTCGCGCTTTCCGGACGGCTTGCCGTTGAGCTCGATGCGCGCGTCGACAACCTGGCGCACGAGTTCGGCCGCGTGCTCACGAAAGCGCTCGCCTTCCGGCGTCAACTTGGTCGGGAATACGCTGCGATCGATCAGTGTGACGCCGAGCCAGGCCTCGAGCGATTGAATGCGGCGGCTGAAGGCGGCCTGCGAAGCATTGCGCTGCTCGGCGGCGCGGGTGAAGTTGCCGAGTTCGGCAACCGTCAGAAAATCCTGCAGCCAACGGATTTCCATTACTGCGTCCTCAACCCGCTCGTGCCAATGGCGCGCGGCTGACAGCCATGGAGGCGATGACGCAAGCCCGCGCCAGCGCAACAGTGGAGTCGATCACGCCAGCCGTCAGTTGCGAGTGTCGCAGTGCCATCGGAAGCTCCGTGCAGGCCAGGATTATGAACTCCACGCCAGACTCGATCAACGCCAGCACGGCCGCTTCGCCCGCCGCCCCGCCTGCCCTCTCATCGCCAGCCTTGATTGCCGCGATCGACGCGTCGACAAGCTGCTGAACGTGCTCGTCGGGGACGACAACGGTATCGACAGTGCCCGCAAGGCGCGTTTGATAAAGGCCCGAGGCAATGGTGCCGCGGGTGGCAAGGAGGGCGACCGCCCCAAGCGACTTTCGCGACACCAGCTCATCGCGGACCGCATCGGCGATGTGAATAATGTCGATCGCCGTCGTCCGCGCCAAACGATCGTACCAGTGGTGCGCGGTGTTGCATGGTATCGCGATGACGTCGGCGCCGTTTCGCTCGAGCATCCTGAGGCCGGCCAGCATCGGCAGGAATGGAGCATCGCTGCCACTCTCGATGGCCGACGAGCGGTCCGGAATCTGGGGCACGCCGTGGAGGATGATCGGAACGTGTTCCTGATCGGTGCCGGCAGGCGTCGACAAAACAATCTTGTTCAGAAAATCGACCGTCGCCGCCGGCCCCATGCCCCCCAGCACGCCAATCAATCTTCGGTGTGGTACGATAGCCATCAACCCATCTGACACGCAAAGGCCAGCACGCCCAATGCGAAAGATGCATGATGCTGTTCTTGCATTGATGCGCTGCGGATCCGGCGGCTTGACAAATGAACACTGATCATTTATCTAATGAACTTAGTTCATATGCGCTGACGATGGAGACCCACCATGGGCCTGCCTTGGTCCTACACCTCCCGCCTCGCCCGGGATCTGGCTGATTGGCACGAGAAAGGCTGGGTCACGGAGGCCGGCCAGCAGGCCATCGTGCGGGAGGTCGCAAACCGGCGGCACGGCCCAGGACTCGCCGGCTCGTTGGCCGTGCTCGGCGCCTGCCTGCTCGGCTTCTCGGCGATGACGTTCGTGGCGTCGAACTGGCAGGACATGACAAAGCTCGCCCGCTTGGCGCTGTTGACGGCCGGCATGTGGACCGCCTACGGCGGCGCCGCGGTGCTGTTTTCGCGCAAGCTCGATCTGTTCGGACATGCGGCTGTTCTCGCCGGCGTCAGCATTTTCGGCGCCGGCATCATGTTGGTTGCCCAAATGTACCACATGGAGGGCAACCCGCCCGATGCCGTGTTGATGTGGGCAGCAGGAGCGTTGCTCGCCGGCCTCGCGTTCCGCTCGAACCCGGCGCTTGCGCTCGCCATGCTGCTCGTCGGACTTTGGAGCAGCTGGGAAATGTCGCTGACACAGGGCGTGCACTGGGGCTTCCTTGCCGGTTGGGTCGCGGTCGCGGCGGCATTCTTCTGGACGCGCTGGCGGCCAGGCCTGCACCTTTCGGCGCTGGCGATGTCAGCCTGGATCGTGACGCTCGGACACAGGTTGCCGTTTGGTCCGCACAATGATCTTGTCGCGGCGCTCGGCTTTGCTGTGGCGGCAGGCGCCGTATTTGGCGGCATGCGTTTTCACGATCGTTTTGCGGGGCGCATCGGCAGGATCGCGCCGTCGGCCATTGTCTATGGTCTGGGCGTCGGCTTCTTCGGCTTGCTGCTATTGCAGTTCGAACGCACCATCCCGGTTGGCAGGCTGATTGTCCTGGCCGTCCTGACGCTGGCCCTCGTCATCGCCGTCATCTCAATGGCAATGCGCACGGATAACCGGGCGGCGCTTTGGGTCGGTTACGCGGCGTTCGCAGCGGAAATCCTAGCCCTCTATTTCCGCACGCTCGGCACGCTGCTCAACACCTCGCTGTTCTTCTTCGTGGCGGGCCTGCTCGTCATCGCACTGTCGACCATCGCCTATCGCCTGCACGCCAGCACCACCGCTCGCATTGGAGGCACGCCATGATCGGGCTCAACCGCAACATACTGATTGCCGCGGCGGCCGTTGCGGCCGTGCAGACGGCGGCCATCGGCTGGATGGTGTGGGATCGAATCCAGCTGATCCGCCACGGTCGCGAAGTCGTGCTGCCGATCGTCCCAGTCGATCCGCGCAGCCTGTTTCGCGGCGACTACGTGATCCTGAGCTATCCCATCTCGATTGTGCCGGCGACGCTGGCACCGGATGAACTTCGGCAGCAGAAGCCCGGTACAATCTATGTGACACTCGGCAAGACCACCGACGAGTGGCAGCCACTCGCGCTGTCGGCGATGCCGTCATCGGCAGCACCCGATCAGATCGTGCTCAAGGCCAAACTGCGCCACAACTGGTGGCCGGGTGGAGCAAACGCACGGCTCAATCTGCGCTACGGCATCGAGAGTTACTTCGTGCCCGAAGGCAAGGGGCTGGCGCTCGAGCAACTGGCGCGGGACAAGAAACTGGCGGCGCTCGTCGCCGTCGACGCCAAGGGCAATGCCGCCATCAAAGGCCTGATGATCGACGGCAAACTGCAATACGAAGAGCCGCTGTTTTGATGTGCGGTTTTGAGGGTGGCGGCAAGGACCGCTTCCGGCATAAGGTGCGCGTCCTGGAATTTGCACTCACACCAAGGAGCATTGCATCATGGCCATTACGCGTCACGAGCCATCGAAAATTTATTCCAAGGTCGTCGAGGCCAACGGCTTCGTCTATACGTCGGGCATCGTCGCCGATGATATCAAGCAGGATGCCGCGGGCCAGACCGCGCAGATCCTGAAGGAGATCGATCGGTTGCTGAAGCTCGCGGGCGCCGACAAGACCAAGGTTATTTCGGCGACGATCTGGGTCACCGACATCCGCCATCGCGACGCCATGAACGAAGCCTGGAACGCTTGGACCGGCGGTCAGAATCTCCCGGGTCGGGCCTGCATCGAGGCCAAGCTCGCCGATCCGCGCATGTTGGTGGAGATCAGCGTCATTGCGGCGAAGTAATAAGCCGGACAGCCGTGGGCTCGTTCCCGGAACCCATCGAGCAGCAAATCCCGACGTCACGGCCTGCGGCTCGATGGGTCCCGACAATAAATGCCGGGATCACAGCCTTCGGTCTCGTCGGCTGCGACAGAACTGATAGAGCCGCAGGGTCCTGGGCCATGTGTGACGCGTTGGCCACGGCCGCCGCATGATGTGGCCCTGCGACGCGATGCGACTGCCGCTGGCGCGCGCGACTCCGCTTAAAAGGGGTCCCGATCGTCATCGCGACATGGAGCCGTCATGATCCGCCCTTTTGCCACCGCGATTATCGGACTTGCCGTCGCACTCGTCGCCATCGATCCGGCGGATGCGCAGCGGAAGCGCGCCCCGTCCGCCTCGGCCCAGGACGGGGCCCTCGCGAGCCTGCATGAGCAGCGGCGCGAAGGTAACCGCGTCTGCATGGTCGATCATTTTCATAATGGTTCGAGCGCGGGTCAACCAAGCCGCAAAGCTGCCGAAGTCGCGGCCATGCGAAGCTGGGCCGAGTTCACTGCCTGGGAGTATGGCGACCACTGGGGCAATCCCGCAATGGCAGGCTCGAAGTCCATGCGCTGCGGCAACGACGGCAAGAGCTGGTCGTGCGACTTCGACGCTAGAGCTTGCCGCCGGTAAGGCGTCAAAGCGGATTGAACCGAGGGCGCGGCGTGAAGTGCAGATAGCCGATGTTGGCCCCAAGCCGCAGGCCGAGACCGGTCCGGATTGGAGCCAGGATCAGCGGTCCCCTTTTCATTACTGTCAGGCCGACGCCGCCAACCAGATAGGCCGAACCATCGATACCGGCGAAGCGTTGAAACATCTGCTCCGGGTTCGTCAGATTGTAAACCAGGATCATGGTGCGCGATCCTGTCAAACCGAGATCGTAGCCGACGGTCGGCCCTTGCCAATAGATCTTGCGCTCGCCGTCGGTCTTAGTGACGAGCATTCCGTCGCCGTAGCGCAAGCCTGCCAGCAGGGCAGCCCCGCCTTCCGAGCCGAGGATATAGCCGGTGGGACGGCCATAGCTCTTGAACGCATATTCAAAGATGGCGGCGAGTTCGGCTGATACGGTGCCGAATACGCCGCGGCCGGCAGCGCGGATATCCTCCTCGCTGAATTCGAGCAATGCATCGTCGATCGGAGCGGAGGAAATTACGGGCGGCACCGGCGCGGACGCCGCTGGGCTGGCGCCAAAAGGTGCCGGAGCCGTCGGTGGAACGACTACAGTAGGTTGCGTGTCCCAAGATGGTCGTGCCGGCGGGCGAGGCGGAAGCGGTGCAGCCGTCACGCTCTGCTGTTTCGGCGGGGCCTTCGGCGCAGGCTGCTCGGCGATCTGCCCACCCTTCGCGCTTCGCAGTTCGGCATCGAGCCTCGCCGATACATGAGCAGCCTTGACGCCAGTCACCTCCACGAGTTGTGCAGCGGTCTTTTTCAGTTCAGCAAGCTGAGCGCAGCTGGGAGCCGCACTGCCGGTCTGCCCCAATTGATCGATTTGGCCCAGCAGATGGCTGGCATGTTCGTCCTGGGCGCGCGTTTCATCGTCCTCGAGGATCTCGAATGCCTTCTCCTCGATGTCGGTCTCGGACCAGCCGCGTAGTTTAGCCAGCTCGCGCATTCGTGCCTGCAGACGAGGTTGATTATCGCTGTTGGCTTTGCGCAGTTTTTTTGACATGTCCTCGACGGCCGCTGCGATGTCGGCGCGTCCGCAGGTCTGCGCCGTAGCCGGCTCCCAACCGCCAGCTATCGCCAGGAGCACGATCAGCGCCGGCATCGAAAATCGTTGACTTGCCACCGCGAAAACGCTCCCTGAAGCAATCAGATATCAGTCACGTAGGAGTTTCCGTTGTGCAGGACAAGCCCGCGACGCCCGCCCCGAGGTTCGACACGTTGGCGATTCATGCCGGCGCGACGCCCGATCCGGCGACCGGCGCGCGCGTGACGCCGATCTATCAGACGACATCGTTCGTGTTCAATGATGTCGACCACGCCGCCAGCTTGTTCGGTCTCGAAGCGTTCGGCAACATCTACTCTCGCATCGGCAATCCTACGCAAAGCGTGCTGGAGGCCAGGGTCGCGGCTCTGGAAGGCGGCACGGCCGCGCTCGCTGTAGCCTCGGGCCATGCCGCGCAGTTTCTGGTCTTTCATACACTGCTCGAGAGCGGCGACGAGTTCGTCGCGGGTCGGCAGCTCTACGGCGGGTCCGTCAATCAGTTCAACCACTCGTTCAAGAAGTTCAACTGGAATGTCGCTTGGGCGGATGCGACCGAGCCGGCTTCGTTCGAGCGGGCAATCACGCCGAAGACCAGGGCATTGTTCTGTGAGTCGATCGCCAATCCCGGCGGTATCGTCGTCGACCTGCCGGCCATCGGAGCAATCGCGAAGAAGCATGGACTGCCGCTGATTGTCGACAACACGCTGGCATCGCCCTACCTGTGCCGCCCGCGGGAGCATGGCGCGGATATTATCGTGCACTCGCTGACGAAATTCATGTGCGGTCACGGCAACTCGATTGGCGGCGTCATCGTCGATTGCGGCACCTACGACTGGATGGGCTCGAAGCACCGCTACAAGACGCTGGTCGAACCGAACGCATCCTATAACGGCATGAAGCTCGCCGAGACGTTCGGGAATTTCGCATTTGCCATTGCCGCCCGTGTGATGGGTCTGCGCGACATGGGGCCGGCGATCGCGCCGCTCAATGCCTTCCTGATCCTGACCGGGATAGAGACGCTGCCGCTACGCATGCAGCGCCATTGCGAGAACGCGCTGGCGATCGCGCAGGTTCTGGCAAAGCACAAGGCCGTGTCATGGGTCCAATACGCAGGATTGCCTGACAATAAATATCACGCGGTGCATAAAAAGATTTGCCCAAAAGGGGCTGGCGCTGTGTTCACCATTGGGCTTAGGGGCGGATACGATGCCGGCGTCAAGCTCGTGCAGGGCGTGAAGCTGTTCTCGCACCTGGCCAACATCGGCGATGCGCGCAGCCTCATCATCCATCCGGCATCGACGACGCACAGACAGCTGACGGATGAGCAGCGCAAGGCTGCAGGTGCCGGCAACGATGTCGTGCGGCTGTCGATCGGGCTCGAGGACAAGGCCGACATCATTGCGGATCTGGAGCAGGCATTGGGCTGAACAACGGATTAAACAGATTGAAACAGCTCGACGACGTTGCCGGAAGGGTCTTCCAACAGAATCTGCTTGCCGCCTGGCCCAGTCACAATGTCGTTGCGAAACTGGGCTCCTGCCGCTCTGAGGTCGGCAACTTGCCGCGCGATATCGTCGCTCTGGATCACAACGCGATTCCAGCCGCCTGGACTGGGCCGCGATCCGTCCGGCATGGGTTGGGAGGCAGACGCCTGCGGCCCGGCCAGCCACAATTGAAGCTCGCCGAGCGCGACAATCGCCATTGCAGAGCCGAACTGCTGAACAGGCTGGAAGCCGAGCAGATCGCGGAAAAACGCAACTGACTGGTCTACGTCACGAACGATGTAGCGCATTTGAACCATGGTCGATCCTCCGGCTGGCAAATAGTGACGCTCGGGTAACGGCAAGGAACAGCGATGCCAATGCCTGCCACCGGACAATGGCCGCCTGCACGCGTCCTGGTTTTCATCGCTGTTATCCTCATCGTACTAACGTGCACTGCCGTACGACAGATCGAACATAATGATCCAACCACCTATACGATTATCGCATTCCTGCACGCAGCCTTCTATCTCGGAGCGGTGTGGTGGGTTTGGAGATGGCCGCCGCGCGCCGGCGATCTTTTGCTGATCGTAGTCATTGCCCTGGTTTTGCGTGCCATTGCCATGACGGCGCCCGCGAACCTCAGCACCGATGGACTACGCTACGTCTGGGATGGACGTATTCAATGGGCGGGGTTCAATCCTTACCTGCTGGTGCCGGCCGACGAACGGCTGGCATTCCTGCGCGACGCCCTGATCTATCCGGGCATCAATCAGAAGGAGACTGCGGTAACGATCTATCCGCCGGCCGCGCAGATGGTGTTTCTCATCGCCAACAGAATTTCAGATAGCCTCTCCGGCGTGCAACTGGTGATGGCGGCGTTTGAACTGGTGATTATAGCTGCGGTGATTGCCTGGCTGAAGGCTGCCGGCCAGCCGCTGGAGCGCGCCGTCATCTACGCATGGCACCCACTGCCGATCTGGGAGTTCGCCAGCCAGGCTCACATCGACAGCGCGGCTACAGCTTTGCTGATGCTGACCATCGTCGCTGTCGTACATGGTCGGCAAGGCGTGGCCGGCGGGTTGCTGGCGGCTGCCGTGCTGACAAAATACTTTCCCCTAGTGCTGTTCCCCGCGCTTTGGCGCCGGTGGAGTTGGCGTCTGCCGCTCGCATTTTTGACGACGGTTGCCGTGCTTTATGCGCCATACGCAGTCGGGACCGGCACCGGAGTGATCGGATTCCTTCGAAACCACCTGGACAACGAGGGTTACGTTGCCGGCTACGGTTTCCACATCGTCTGGGTCTTGCGCGACTTTGGATTTTGGGCGCCGTCTGGGCAAACGTATGTCGCATTGGCGCTGCCAGTTCTGGCGGCGCTCGGCCTGTGGGCCTTGTTGCGCCGGCGCGCCGATGAAGTCAGACCGGAGCATCTTGTAGTTCTTTCTGCGGCATTCGTATTCGCGACCTCACCGCACTATGCCTGGTACTTCGGATGGCTGGTGCCGTTGCTGGCGCGCTATCCGTCGCCGGCCGTGCTCGGCTTCACGCTGCTAGCGCTGATGTGGAACATTCCAGGCAGTACGTCGTGGGCGTCGCAGACGTTGTTTTACACCGTCATCTACGGCGGGTTCCTAATTTTGGTGGCAGGAGAGGTCATATGGCGATGGCATCGCAGGGAGCAATAATGTCCTTGCGAATTTCGCCCCTGACCACAGCGCCGACAACCACCCCACCGTTCCCTTACCGCCTCACCCCTTCGCCTTCACGTAACTCCCCGGTGCGTCTTCGATGACACCGAGCTTGGCGCCGGGTATGCGGGCATCGATCACACTCCCGGATCGCGGCGTCAGCCAGTCGATCCAGTGCGGCCACCAGGAGCCCGGCGTTTCCGTCGCCGTCTTGACCCACTCGCTGAAAGTCTTGGTAGTTTTCTTGGCGTTCGACCAATACTGATATTTGATTTTTTTCGGGTCGGGTGGATTGACCACTCCTGCGATATGTCCAGAGCCCGCCATCACGAACTCGACCGGGCCGCCGAATAATCTTGACCCGATGAACACTGATTCAGCCGGCGCGATGTGATCCTCCCTTGACGCCAATTCATAGATCGGGATCGTCACGCGGCTCATGTCCAGACGTGTACCGCCAAGCGTCATCCCGCCTCGTGCAAGCTTGTTCTCGTGGTAGAACTCGCGCAGGTAGAAGTTATGGTTGGCCTCCGGCATCCGCGTCGAGTCCTGATTCCAGAACAATAGGTCGAAGGGCAGCGGCTTCTTCCCCAGCATGTAGTTGTTGACGATATAGGGCCAGATCAGGTCCTTCGGCCGCAACATGTTGAACACCGATGCCATGTGGCTGCCCTCGAGGTAGCCCTTCTCGGCCATCTTCTCGGCAATGCCCTTGAGCTGGCTGTCGTCGATGAACAATTTGAGGTCGCCGGCTTTCGTGAAGTCGACCTGAGTCGTCAGAAATGTCGCGGAGACGAACGGGTCGTGGCCGCGTGCCGCCAGATAGGCAAGCGTTGCCGCCAGCAAAGTACCGCCGACGCAGTATCCTACAACGTTGATCTTGTGCTGCCCGGTCTCGCGCATGACGGCATCCGTCGCCGACAGCACGCCCTCCTTCATGTAGTCCTCGAACGTCTTGGCCTTGAGCCGTTCGTCCGGGTTGACCCAGGACACGATGAACACAGTGAAGCCCTGCGCCACCGCGTAGCGTATGAACGATTTCGGCTGGGTCAGGTCCAGAATGTAGAACTTGTTGATCCACGGTGGCACGATCAGCAGCGGAACCTCGCGTACCTCAGCCGTCGTCGGTGCATACTGGATCAACTGCATGACGTCGTTCTGAAACACCACCTTGCCCGGTGTTACCGCGAGGTTGCGACCGACCTCGAACGCGCTTGTATCGGTCTGACTGATCTTGAGCGTAGGGCCGGACTTTTCTAGATCGGCAAGCAACTGGGCGACGCCCTGCGCAAGATTGCGGCCATTACTGGCGAACGTCTCGCGCAGGACCTCCGGATTGGTGCCGGGGAAGTTGGTCGGCGACATCGTAGCCGTCATCTGCCGGAGCAGAAAGTCGGCTTTGGCGCGTGTACGTTCATCGAGCCCCTCGGTTGCGGCCAGCATTTCTTCAGCCCAACGGGAGGTCAGCAGATAGGCCTGCTTCCAGTAGTCGAAGAATGGATTGGCTGACCACTCCGGGTCCTTGAACCGACCGTCGCCGGGCTGGGGAGAGGCGACCGGCGCCACATCCTCGCCCAGCATGCGCCGCATCGTGCCCCCCCACAGCTCCATATAACCGCGGTAGAGTTGGCCTTGAGCCTCCGCGAGCTTGGCCGGGTCACTCATCCAGGCCTGGGCAATCTCGGACCAGGTGTTCGATGCGTCGGTAAAATCCGACTGCGATTTGCCGGATGCTGCCTTGGGGCTTGCGCGCTCCAACAGGCCGGCCATCACCTTGGCTCCGTCCTCCATCGCGCGCAGCACATTCTGCGTGAACTCCTGAGGATCGCTGATTTGATAGGCGGCGAGGTCGTCGCGCGCGGACAGGTCCGGCGCCGGCGGAGGGGAAGGCTTGGCATCGGGCGGCGTCGCAACGCGTTTCGGCATGGGTCCGGGATCTTGGCGGTCAGTTGACTTCAGCCGTAAAGTATCCGCCCCGACCGGCCAAACGTCAATTTGCTTCGCTGCTCGCGATACAGGCTTGCCCGACACTGGACGCAACAGGCCCGGACACCGTACACACGTCGGGCTCCTTCGAATCAATCGATGCGCAAGCAACCCGAGAACTGGAATTGCCGTGATCGAGGATTTTCACCGCATCAAGCGCCTGCCGCCGTACGTTTTCGCCGAGGTCAACCGGCTAAAGGCAGACGCCCGAGCTCGCGGGGCAGACATCATCGATCTGGGCATGGGCAATCCGGATATGCCGACGCCGCAGCACATCGTCGACAAGATGGTCGAGACCATCGCAAAGCCGCGCACGCACCGCTACTCGGCCTCGAAGGGAATCCCCGGACTGCGCAAAGCGCAGGCTGGCTATTATGCCCGCCGCTTCGGCGTTAAGCTTAATTCCGAAACCCAAGTGGTCGCTACGCTTGGCTCCAAGGAAGGCTTTGCCAACATGGCGCAGGCGATCACCGCTCCCGGCGACGTGATCTTGGTGCCCAACCCGACCTACCCGATCCACGAGTTCGGGTTTATCATATCTGGCGCCGCCATTCGCCATATACCGGCCAGCACCGGGCCGGAATTTCTTGCCGGCGTCGAGCGCGCGGCCAAGCATTCGATCCCGAAGCCACTGGCAATGGTGCTCAGCTATCCATCGAATCCGACCGGCATGGTCGCTGATCTCGATTTCTACGCCGCCGCTGTGCAGCTGGCCAAGCGCCTCGATCTCATCATCCTGTCCGACATCGCCTATTCGGAGATCTACTTCGACGACAATCCGCCGCCCTCGGTGCTGCAGATACCGGGGGCCATGGATGTGGCGGTCGAGTTCACGTCGCTGTCGAAGACCTACGCGATGCCGGGTTGGCGCATGGGTTTCGCGGTCGGCAACGAGCGGCTGATAGCGGCGCTGGCGCGCGTCAAATCCTATCTTGACTACGGCGCTTTCACGCCGATCCAGGTGGCCGCAGCGGCGGCGCTCAACGGCCCACAGGAGTGCGTCGCGGAAATTCGCCAGACCTACAAGTCGCGCCGGGATTCTGTGGTCGAGAGTTTCGGCCGTGCTGGCTGGGACATTCCCTCGCCGCCTGCCAGCATGTTTTGCTGGGCACCGATCCCGCCAGCCTTCAAGGACTTGGGGTCGGTCGAGTTCGCCAAGCTTTTGATCGAAAAGGCGGACGTCGCGGTGTCACCGGGTTTGGGGTTCGGCGAATACGGCGAAGGCTTCGTGCGCATCGGCCTTGTCGAGAACGAGCACCGTATCCGGCAGGCAGCGCGCAACATCAGAAAGTTTTTGGGTGGCGGCATGGAGGCCTTGCACAACGTGCTGCCGGGACCCCCGCAAGCGGCATCGAGGGTTCCTGCAAAATCACTGCGAGCGTCGTCGTGAACGCGAGCGGAAAAGCAGCGGCGACACGGCTGCCGCCCTTGCGCATCGGCATCGCCGGGCTCGGCACGGTTGGTGTTGGGTTGCTGCGTCTAATGGAAGCTCATGGCGTGCGACTCGGCGAAACGGTCGGCCGTCGGCTGATCGTTTCGGCAGTCTCGGCACAGACCCGCACGAAGGATCGCGGCGTGTCGCTCGGCCATCTGCGCTGGGCCGATGACCCGATGGCGCTTGCGACGGACCCCGGCATCGATTGCTTCGTCGAATTGATCGGTGGCGAAGATGGCATCGCCAAACGCGCTGTCGAGGCTGCACTGGCAGCCGGGAAGCACGTTGTTACCGCCAATAAGGCGCTGCTTGCCAAACACGGCACAGACCTAGCGCGGCTTGCCGAGAGCAATGGCGTCGCGCTGAATTTCGAGGCGGCGGTGGCGGGTGGCATCCCGATCATCAAGACGATGCGCGAGGCGCTGGCCGGCAATAAGGTGCACCGTGTTTACGGTATCTTGAACGGCACCTGCAATTACATCCTGACCAAGATGCAGGAAGAGCACCGCGACCTCGACGAGGTGCTGAAGGAGGCGCAAGCCAAAGGCTTTGCCGAAGCCGATCCGACGTTCGATATTGGCGGCGTCGATACCGCCCACAAGTTGACACTGCTCTCGGCCTTGGCGTTCGGGACCAAGGTTGCATTCGACAACGTGCATATCGAAGGCATTCAGTCGATCACGCAAGCGGACATCGAGGCAGCCGACGAGCTCGGGTACCGGATCAAGCTGTTGGGCGTGGCGCTGGCCACTGAGGCGGGCATCGAAGCGCGCGTCCACCCGACACTGCTGCCGAAGGACACCGCGATCGCCGAGGTGGCCGGCGTGACCAACGCGGTTGCGGTGGATGCGGATTTTGCCGGCACCCTGCTGCTGGTTGGCCCGGGC
>JBGTIU010000112.1:0-7018 GCA_041745515.1 Hyphomicrobiaceae bacterium
GACCTGTCGATCGAACAGCCGACCAAATTCCATCATCCAGGCCTCGATCACCTCACCGCTGTAGACCACCACCTTGCCGGAGCCGACACGCTTGGAAAAACGCTCACGGACTGCCGCCGGCAGCCGGTTCCATTCGCCGCCAGGCAGCAGCGCCCTGAAACGCAGGTCATCGAGCGGCGTCGGCGTTGCCGGCTGGTGCATGGCCGAGGTTTGCTGAAGGTTTTCCTCGCGGCGCATGTTCACGACACCCGAATCTCAGCCGGTCTCCTACCTCGATTTGCCCAACGGCAGGAAATTGATGACCTTGGCGCCCAGCCGCATCAGCGCTGCAAGTTTGGAAGCGGGAACCTTCATCATCTGCGCCGACCACACGTCGACACGCTCAGTGAACGCCAACATTTCCTTCAGCCGGCGGGTGACAACCGGGTTCATCGACGGGTCGTGCTCGGCCTCGTCGACGCAGATGCGCAATGTCGCGACAGCCGGGTCGATCTCGCGCGCTTTGCGCCCGGCGGCGATCCGCATGCCGATCTCCCAGATATCGGTCTCCGCCTCGTAATGATCGCGACGGTCGCCCTTTACCGGCACGCGCCGGATCAGGTGCCATGCCAGCAGCTCCTTGATCGACGTCGACACGTTTGAGCGCGCGATCCCGAGCGTGCCCGAGATCTCGTCAGCCGTCTGCGGCAGCGGCGAAACGAAAAGCAGAGCGTGGATCTGACTGACCGAGCGATTGACTCCCCACTGGCCGCCCATGTCTCCCCAATGCAGTACAAAGCGCTCAACGGCGGCGGGCAGCGGGCGATTGGTGTCGGAAATTTCTGTCACAACAGAAATATCAGATAGAACGGACACGATGTCAAGGAGAGGCTATAGATTCAGCGCCGCACTACTGCAACCAGATAGGAACACGTTCTGCTAGTCCGGTTGGCAAACGTGCAATCGCAGGGAGGGCCAAGCGCGAGGCAGTCGCCAGCGTCCAGCAAATGCGTTTCACCGCCTTCGAGGAACGTCAGTTGACCCGTCGCGACCCAAATCTGATGATGTGTGAATGTATAGGCTGACGCCGGATACGCAACTTCGGCCCGAGCCGGCAGTTCGACCGCGACCAGATCGAGTGGCCCACCGATAGCCGGGGACAGAGTGCGGCGAACATAGTGGGTTTCCGGATCGCGCCAGCGCGGTTGGTCGGCTGCCCGTAGCACGCGGCTGGTCGAAGGGCTTTCGGCTCGTGCCAGCAATGTCGACATGGTCAGTCCGAACGCTCCGCAGAGCCGGCCGAGCAGCGCTGCCGTAGGGCTCGACTCGCCCCGCTCTATCTTGCTGATCATGGCACGGGAAACGCCGGATCGATCTGCCGTGTCTGCCAGAGACCAGTCGCGACGCTCCCGCTCAGCCTTGATGCGAGCGGCGAGGCGCGTGGTTGGATCGTGCATGATAGTGGACACAAGGCTACTTTTATGGAATTTGTGATTTGACACAAGACTGGACGATCAGCCGATGATGCTTTTCAAAGTCGGCCGGGGGGCCGGCATCGGCCATAATGGCGGACCTCCCCTCGAAGAAGATGACGAGCCGCCCGGCAAATTGCTGTTCGTCAAATGGGTGTGGACAAAAGCCCGGAAAGCCGCTTTCGCCGCCCCCACCAGCGACATCATGCTGTTTCGCTTGCGGCGAGCCGAGGCAGCCGGCTTGTCCTATGATGACTATATGCTGCGTTTGCTCGACACCGGACGCTATCCCCAACACGGCGATGAACCTCCGCCGCAATAAACACGTCTCAGCGCTGTCGGGTGCGCACGATACCCGGAAAACGTCGGGCACCTATGTGTTCTGCACTTGCATGGCGACGTCCTATCCCCACATGTGGTCGGCAAGCTCGACCCCAACCAAATCTTGCGATGGAGACCGATGATGACCCCCGAAGAGCACGACTTGATTGGCGGTGTGTTCGAGCGCATGCGCTCGGTCGGCCGAATCGAGAAAGATCGAGAGGCCGAGACCTTCATCAATCAGTCAGCCCGTCAGATCCCCGACTCGACGTACATGCTGGTGCAATCTGTCCTCGTGCAGGAACAAACCCTTCAACAGGCCGATGTCCGAATTCGCGATCTAGAAGATCAGGTAGCAAATCTCGAAGCTGCAGTTAGGGAAACGCAGCCAAGGTCCGCACCAGCACCCGGCGGCGGGTTTCTCGGCGGGTT
Source organism: Hyphomicrobiaceae bacterium (assembly GCA_041745515.1). Lineage (GTDB taxonomy): Bacteria > Pseudomonadota > Alphaproteobacteria > Rhizobiales > Hyphomicrobiaceae > JAKFWF01. The sequence continues at coordinate 2,205 of JBGTIU010000112.1, forward strand.
GTTCGGTGGCGGATCGAGGCCAGCATCCAGGGATGCCGGCGTACCGCAGATGGGACGCCAGTCGGCAGGTTTTGGCGGATCGGTGCCGGCGACTTCGCCGTGGGGGCGTTCCGCGCAGGCGCCGCAGCATTATCAACAACCGCAACACCAGCAACCCCCGATGCAAGGCCAGGCGCCGCAAGCAGCGGGCGGCGGCTTCATGAAGAATGCCATGATGACGGCTGCCGGTGTTGCCGGTGGAATGCTCGTTGCCAGTAGTATCAGCAATATGATGAATGGGCGTAATTCGTCCGGGACTGAGGCGGTCGGCACCGGATCACAAGGCGGGACTGAGCCGCAGTACCAGGATGCATCCAATAACGATCAGGGTGGTAGCTACGAGCAGAATCCCTATCAGGACGCCTCGAACAATGATCAGGGCACCGAAAGCGAAGTGCAGGATGCCGGACACGACGACAGCGGCGATTGGGGTGGCGGCGATATCGAAACTTGAGAATCGCGGATAGCGAAGCAATCCGAGCCGCCGGTCTAGCGGGCGGCTTGGGGCAAGTCAGGCGGCGTACCGGGCTGGTGCGCCGTTTTGCATGCAACCCGCTGCATTGCCAGCAGTAATTTCGGAGTAAGTCCGTTCCATCTATCGGATTGTCTCCTGACCAAAAAAGCGCGACGCCTCGCGCTGCGGCGCCACCGCAGCCATTGCCCTATCGCTGGATTTCATGTCTTAGTGCGTTGGGCAAATGACCCCGCTAAGAGCGGTCTTCGGAACTCAGCCATCGGGAGTGGAAACATGACGACCAACAGCACGACACCTTCACGCCGCAAATTTCTAAGGGGATCGGCGATTGCCGCGGTCGCCACAGTGGCGGCACCGGCGGTCGTCAGCGCGCAGGGCCCGATCGCCATGCGTTGGCAGAGCACGTGGCCGGCGAAGGACATTTTTCACGAGTACGCACTCGACTTCGCCAAGAAGGTCAACGACATGACCGGCGGTGATCTCAGGATCGAGGTGTTGCCGGCTGGCGCCGTGGTGCCCGCGTTCGGTTTGCTCGACGCTGTATCGAAAGGCACACTCGACGGTGGCCACGGCGTGCTGGTCTATCACTACGGCAAGCAAACCGCGCTGGCGCTATGGGGTTCGGGTCCAGGCTACGCCATGGATGCCAACATGCTGCTGTCCTGGCACAAGTACGGCGGCGGCAAGGAACTGCTTGCCAAGCTCTATACTTCGATTGGCGCGGCAGTCGTATCGTTCCCTTATGGGCCAATGCCGACTCAGCCGCTCGGCTGGTTCAAGAAGCCGGTGACCCAGGCCGACGACATGAAAGGTTTGAAGTTCCGCACCGTCGGAATCTCGATCGACGTGTTCACAGGCATGGGCGCCGCGGTCACCGCGCTGCCCGGTGGCGAAATTGTCTCGGCCATGGATCGCGGCCTGCTCGACGCGGCCGAGTTCAACAACGCCTCATCGGACCGCCTGCTCGGCTTTGCCGACGTGTCCAAGGTTTGCATGCTGCAGAGCTTCCATCAGAATGCCGAGCAGTTCGAGATCATGTTCAACAAGGCCAAGTTCGATGCTCTGCCCGCCAAGATGAGGGCGATTATCGAAAGCGCCGTCGAAGCGGCCTCCACCGACATGTCCTGGAAGGCGATTGACCGCTATTCAAAGGACTATGTCGAGCTGCAGACCAAGGACAATGTGAAGTTTTACAAGACGCCGGATGCGCTGTTGAAGCGGCAGCTTGAGATCTACGATCAGGTCGCAGCGAAAAAGGCTGGCGAGAATCCGTTGTTCAAGGAGATCCTCGAATCCCAGATTGCGTTCGCCCGGCGTGCGACGCAGTGGGAGCAGGACACCGTGGTCAACCGTCGCATGGCCTACGACCACTATTTCGGACCGCAGGGCGTCGCGAAGAAAACCTGACCCGTCAATCGCTCCTCCTGAAAACACCCCGCCTGGGCAAGACCCAGGTGGGGTTGCTTGTTGCTCCACGCGGCAGCAGCGTTGCGGCCGAGCGCTGGCTCAGTCCGGATTGCAATCATGACCGTTGAACGCGTCCTCGTCACCATAGACCGGATCAGTACCTGGGTGGGCAAGACGGCGGCATGGCTGATCGTTGCTTTGATGCTGCTGGTCTGCGTCGAGGTGTTCAAGCGCTACATCCTGAACGCGCCCACCGCATGGATCTACGACGCCAGCAACATGCTCTATGGCGCAGCCTTCATGCTCTGCGGCGCCTACACGCTGGCACAGAATGCTCACGTGCGCGGCGACTTTCTTTACAGCTCGATGCGACCGCGCACGCAGGCGCTGCTCGACCTCGCGCTCTATCTGCTGTTCTTCGTGCCCGGCATCCTGGCACTGGTCTATGCCGGTTACTTCTATGCCGCCGACTCGTGGCGCATTGCCGAGCGCACGACGGTCGCGTCAGGGCCGCCGCTTTATCCCTTCAAGGCGGTCATCCCGATCGCCGGCGCATTCGTTCTGCTGCAGGGAGCGGCGGAGATCATCCGTTGCATTGTGTGCCTTCAAACCGGTCATTGGCCCGCACGACTGAAGGACGTTTCGGAAATCGATGTCGTTGAAGACCAACTAGCGCACAGCGAACACGTCGACGAGGAGACGCGCCGCCGCGCCATCGAGCACGCCAAGGCGATCGACGAGACGGCGCGGCAGCGCGGCATGGGTGGAGACCAGGCCAGATGAGCGATCCCGCCCTCGGGCTCCTGATGCTGGGGCTCATCGTTGTGGTCATCATGATGGGCTTTCCGACGGCCTTCACGCTGATGGGCCTTGGCATGGTGTTCGGCTTCATCGCCTATTTTAAATCCGGCCAGGCCTGGACCGACAATCTGGTGTTCGACCTGATGGTTCAGCGCACTTACGGCGCGATGACCAACGACGTGCTGATCTCGATCCCGCTGTTCGTGCTCATGGGATACGTGATGGAGCGTGGCGCGCTCGTCGACAAGATGTTCTATTCAATCCAGCTCGCGTTCCGTAACGTTCCAGCCTCGCTCGCGGTGGCGTCACTGATCGTGTGCACCTTCTGGGGCATCGCCAGTGGTCTCGTTGGCGCGGTGGTGGTGTTGATGGGCGTTATCGCTTTCAACCCGATGCTGCGCGCCGGCTACGACGTCAAGCTCGCGGCTGGGGTGATCACGGCTGGCGGCACGCTCGGCATTCTGATCCCTCCATCGGTGATGATCATCGTTTATGCTGCGGTCGCCGGCCAGTCGGTCGTCAAGCTCTACGCGGCCGCAATGTTTCCGGGCTTTTTCCTGGCTCTGCTGTACTTGGTCTACATCGTCGGCTGGGCCATGCTCAATCCAAAGATTGCGCCGACGTTGCCCGAAGAGCAGCGGCGTGTGCCGGTGCCCGAGTGGCTTCTGAAGCTGCGCGATGCCTATTCGACCAACATGCCGGCGGCGCTGCTCAAGGCCATCGTGGCTCCGGCAAAAGCAAAAGTAATCGAGGTCGAGGGACGCGGGATCGGCCGTCGCCTCTTGTTCAAGAATCTGGCATTTGCTCTGGTGCCTTTGATCCTGACCGCCGGAACGCTGTGGCTAGTCTGGTGGTACGTTGTTATTCATCAACAGTCGACTGCCGCTGTTGCGCCGGTCGCGCTCGAGCAGTTGGGCGGACCCCGGCCTTCGGATGGCGCGACGCCGGCGCAGCGAGGGCCGCCCGCCGGTTTCCTGTTCTGGTACTCGGTCGCGGCGGTCTTCTTCGGCCTCGTCATGACGCGCTATTACTCGCGCATGACGGCCGATCGCCTAGAGGTCGTAAAGCTGTTGACGACATCGATCCTGCCGCTCGGCATCCTCACGGTCGTGGTGCTCGTCGTCATCCTGTTCGGCATTACGACAGCGACCGAGTCTGCGGCCGTTGGCGCTGCGGGCGCATTTCTTCTGGCTCTGCAAGCGCGCACCCTCGATTGGAAGCGAACCAAGGAAGCGGTGTTCCTGACTGCCAAGACCACGTCGATGGTATGTTGGCTGTTTGTCGGCTCGGCATTGTTTTCCGGTGTGTTCGCGATTCTCGGCGGCCAAGCTCTGATCGAGAACTGGGTGCTGTCGATGAACTTGACGCCGGTTCAATTCATGATCCTGTCGCAGGCGATCATCTTCCTGCTGGGCTGGCCGCTCGAATGGACCGAGATCATCGTCATCTTCGTGCCGATCTTCCTGCCGCTGCTGAAGCACTTCGCCATCGATCCCATCCTATGGGGTACGCTGGTTTTCGTGAACCTGCAGGCGGCGTTCCTGTCACCGCCTGTTGCCATGTCGGCGTTCTACCTGAAGGGGGTGGCACCAAAGCACGTCACGCTCAACCAGATCTTCGCGGGCATGATGCCCTACATGCTGATCGTGATCCTGTGCATGGTCCTGATGTACCTGTGGCCGGGCCTGACGCTGTGGCTGCCGAATTTTCTCTACGGCGGTGGCTAGGTGTAGCTATTGCGCTGACAGCTGCGGCTGTGTACATGCTCGACGCGCGCTCAGTGCGCTGGATCAAGTAAGGGCTGGATGATCGGCCGCAATTGATCCGGCCAGCCGCAATAGCTCAGCTGGTAGAGCACATCATTCGTAATGATGGGGTCGGGGGTTCGAGTCCCTCTTGCGGCACCAAAAATATCAATGTACGACCCGAACACATGGGTGACAGAGCGTACCTAAGACATAGGTAACACAATCGGTCCGAATGGGTTGTCGATTGGTTGCAGGGTTTTCTGTTCCAAGTCCACATATCCGAGATCGTAGGTCATGAATGTGACGAGCCAGATGCCGTCATCGACCTCCTTCACGCCGAGCCT
>JBGTIU010000113.1:0-21208 GCA_041745515.1 Hyphomicrobiaceae bacterium
GCGGCGCGGCCGAACAGCAACCGGCAGCCGGCAACGCTCGGCCGTCTGCAGCGCGGGCCGAGTTGCCGGCACTGGGGCGCACCCAGGTGGGCGGCTTCGAAGGTTCGCCGCTCGATCCGCGCTATACATTCGAGAGCTTCATCGTCGGAGCTGCAAACCGGATGGCGCATGCTGGCGCGACCCAGGTTGCCGAAACGGTATTGAGCGACGCACGCACCTTCAACCCGCTCTACATCCATGCGTCGGTGGGCCTCGGTAAGACCCATCTGCTGCATGCCATCGCGTGGGAGGTGAAGCAGCGCACGCCACATGCCCAGGTGCTGTATTTAACCGCCGAACGGTTCCGCTATCAGTTCGTCGAAGCGCTGCGCAGTTCCGACCCGCTTGCGTTCAAGGACAAATTCCGCTCGATCGATATTCTGCTGATCGACGATCTCGAGTTCTTGCACGGCCAGCAGACCGAGCAGGAGTTCGATCATATCATCAACTCGCTGCTGGATGGCGGGCGACAGGTGGTTGTTGCTTCCGCAAGGGCGCCAAACCATATCGAGAGATTGAATGAACGCATGCGCTCGCGCCTGCAGCGCGGACTCGTCACGGAATTAGGCCCGCTCGACCACGAGTTGCGCTTGCGGGTGTTGGAAAAGCGTGCCTCCGAAAAACGCCAGATTGACCCTACATTCGAGATCGGCCGCGATGTACTCGAATTGCTCGCCGATCGCCTGACTGAAAGCGGACGTGAGCTTGAAGGCGCCATCACGCGGCTGCACGCCACGTGGCAGTACATGCGCACGCCTATCAAACTCGACATCGCCGAGACGGTGATCCGGGATCTGGTGCAGGGCATCGAACCGCGTCGCATCAAGATTGAGGACATCATCAAGACGGTGTCGCGTCACTTCGGGGTGTCGAAAGGCGATATCCTGTCGCAACGGCGTCATCGGTCGGTCGTCTGGCCACGCCAGATCGGCATGTATCTGTCGAAGCAGCTGACATCGAGGTCACTGCCTGAGATCGGCAGGCGCTTCGGCAACCGCGATCACACGACAGTCCTGCATGCCATCCGCAAGATCGATGGCGAGATTCAGGCCAGCGTTCGGCTCAAGGATGAGATCGATGAGCTGAAAAAGCTGCTGGGAAACTGATCTGATTCTGGGTAGCGTCCAACAGATGAGGCTCGACGGAAGCGGCAGGATGATCAGCCGCCCCGTGCGCTGTCTCTGTGGCTGTTGTAGCCGCACGTTCCCGGTTGGGAATAGTGCAAGGCCCCTGTGCTAAGGGCTTGCCAAGCAGTGCGCCATGCCGTCAAGTCGTGGTCCGCGGCGAATCCTTGTTTTCGTGCCGAGTTCCATGTCGGCCGAGCCCTTCGTGGTGCTCTCGGCCGAGCTGGGGAGGACGCGCCGAGCCACATGATCGGAGCTAGAGGTTGGCGATGCGCCTGGTGATCGAACGTGGTGAGCTGTTGCGGTCGTTGGGCCACGTCACGAGTGTCGTCGAACGTCGTACAACGATCCCGATCCTGTCCAACGTGCTGTTGAAGGCGTCCGGCTCGACGTTGGAGTTCAAGGCCACCGACCTTGAGCGTGAGGTTATCGAACAAGCTCCTGCCGAGGTCAGCCAGCCCGGCGCCGTGACCGTACCGGCGCATATGCTGCATGATATCGTGCGCAAACTGCCCGACGGGGCGCAGGTTGAGCTCAAACGCGAGCCCGAGCGCGAGCGGCTGACGTTAACTTCCGGTCAATCTCGTTTTGCCTTGCAGGCGCTGGCTGCGGAGGAGTTCCCGGATCTGACGCCCGGCGAAATGACGCACACTTTCGAGGTCGGCTCTGCCGAGTTGAAGCGCCTGATCGACAAGACCCGGTTTGCAATCTCGACCGAAGAGACGCGCTACTATCTCAACGGCATCTATCTACATACTCCGACCGGCACACCAACGCCCTGTCTGCGAGCTGTTGCAACGGATGGGCATCGCCTGGCGCAGGTCGAGTTCGACCTGCCGGCCGGCGCGGAAGGCATGGCCGGCGTCATCATCCCGCGCAAGACCGTCAATGAACTGCACCGGCTGATCGAGGATGCAGGTGCTGCTGTTCAGGTTGGGGTGTCGAAAGCCAAGGTCCGTTTCGAGATCGGCACCGTGACGCTGACGTCCAAATTGATCGACGGCACGTTTCCGGACTATGGCCGCGTCATTCCGCAGGGCAACGACAAGCAGATGAAGGTATCGAATGCTGCCTTCAAGAGCGCGGTAGACCGTGTGTCGACGATCGCGAGCGAGCGTGGCCGAGCCGTGAAGCTCAGTATCGCCTCCGACAAACTCGTGCTGTCGGTGACCAATCCGGAAGGCGGCAGCGCCACGGAAGAAATCGCTGTCGACTACAACGCCACGGCATTGGAAATCGGCTTCAACGCCCGCTATCTGCTGGACATCGCCGGCCAGCTCGAGAGCGACGACGTCGTCTTCCGGTTGGCCGATGCAAACGCGCCGACGATTGTGCGGGACGGTGGTGACGAGACGGCACTTTACGTATTGATGCCGATGCGGGTGTGAACGCTTTGCGCGAAGACGCACGGGCGGAAAGTGCGGGCACCGCCTGGGTCGAGCGGCTCAGTCTGACCAACTTCCGTAATTATCCGGTGGCCGAGTTGCGGGTTGGTGCGGCTCCGGTGGTTCTGCTGGGGGAGAATGGCGCGGGAAAGACCAATCTGCTCGAAGCCGTCTCCCTGCTGGCTCCCGGCCAAGGCCTGCGCCGCGCGGTCTATTCCGAACTGGCGCGCACCGGTGGCGATGGCGGCTGGGCGGTAGCGGCGCGTGTGGTGACCCCTGCGGGCCCTGTCGAGATCGGCACTGGCCTGCAACCGTCGGGCAACGACGCGGCGGCATCGGCGCGCATCGTGCGCATCGACGGAGCGACACGGGCAAGTTCCGGAGCGCTGGGCGACTATCTCGACATGGTCTGGCTGACGCCGTCGATGGATGGACTATTTGCCGGGGCGGCTGGGGACAGACGCCGTTTCCTCGATCGGCTCATCCTGTGTTTCGATCCGAACTATCGAACCATTGTCACCCAGTTCGAGCGCGCCATGCGGCAGCGCAACCGGTTGCTGGAAGACGGCGTACGCGAGGACGCTCGATTTGCGGGCCTAGAACGCGTCATGGCTGAAACCGGTGTCGCCATCGCGGCGGTTCGGAGCCAAACAGTAGCCAGTCTGTCGGCTACCATTTCCAGCCGGCGGGAGGCAAATCATGCCTCGCCGTTCCCATGGGCGGAGATCGCTGTTGAAGGCCGGCTGGAATCCGCATTGCAGGATAAGCCGGCTGTCGATGTCGAGGAGCAGTATCTGGAGAAGCTCGCTGCCGGCCGGGAACGAGATCGCGCGGCGGGGCGCGCGCTCGACGGTCCTCACCGCGCCGATCTCGTTGTTACGCACGGGCCCAAAGCAATGGCTGCCCGCATCTGTTCGACCGGCGAGCAGAAGGCGCTGTTGGTCGGCATGGTGCTGGCGCACGCCCAGTTGCTTTCCGAGCGGCGCAACCGGGGTGCGCCGATTCTGTTGCTGGACGAGATCGCAGCTCACCTCGACGGACTGCGCCGGGCGGCGCTGTTCGACGAAATCCTGTCGCTTGGCTTGCAAGCCTGGATGACTGGGACCGACAAACATGCCTTTGCGGCACTCGATGGACGAGCAGCGATTTATTGCGTCAAGGACGGTTCTATCAGGCCTGAAATCTGAACCGTGACGTGCATCTTTCCAGGATGAACTGGATCATTGATTAGTACATTGTTTTTGTTTAGTAAAATGGCTGTCGATAGAACCTCTGGGCCGTGTTGATTTTGCGGTTGTCCTGCCTAGTTTGTGCTACACTCCATGACCTGGAAATTCACCACCCGAAATATAGGTCAGCAATGAGCGCTAAGCCGGCGAAGAAATTGCATGTCGTCGAGAGCTACGACGCCGATAAGATCAAGGTTCTCAAAGGCCTTGATGCCGTCCGCAAGCGCCCCGGCATGTACATCGGCGATACCGACGATGGCTCGGGCCTGCATCACATGGCTTATGAAGTCGTCGATAACTCGATCGACGAAATCATGGCGGGCTTTGCGACGCAGGTGCACGTGACGCTGAATGCCGATGGCTCCGTGACGGTGGTCGACGACGGCCGCGGCATACCGACGGGGATGCACACCGGAGAAGGCAAGTCGGCTGCCGAAGTGATCATGACGCAGCTGCATGCTGGCGGTAAATTCAATGAGAAAGGCGAAGAGGGCAACCCTTACAAGGTATCGGGCGGCCTGCACGGCGTCGGCGTGACCGTCGTCAACGCGCTCTCGGCATGGCTCGATCTGACGATCTGGCGCGAAGGTCACGAGCACTTCGTCCGATTCCGCAATGGCGAGGCCGAAGCGCCGCTCAAGGTTGTGGGGCCTGCCGCTCCCAATCAGCGAGGCACGCGCGTTTCGTTTCTGCCGAGCACGGAAACCTTTACCAATGTCGAGTTCGATTTCAACACATTGGAACATCGGCTGCGTGAGCTGGCGTTCCTCAATTCGGGTGCGAAGATTGTGCTCGCCGATCAACGGCACGCCGACGAAAAGCGCTCCGAAATGCTGTATGAGGGGGGGCTCGCCGCCTATGTGCGCTATCTTGATCGGTCAAGGAAAGGGCTGCTGCCCGAGCCGATCCAGATGAGTGGCGATAAGGACGGTATCGGCGTCGAATTCGCGCTGTGGTGGAACGATGGGTTCCATGAGAACACACTTTGCTTCACCAACAACATTCCGCAACGCGACGGTGGCACGCATCTAGCCGGGTTCCGCGGTGCGCTGACACGTGTGATCAATCGGTACTACGAGGACAGCGGCATCGCCAAGCGCGAGAAGATCGCGCTGACGGGCGACGACGCGCGCGAGGGTCTTACCTGCGTATTATCGGTGAAGGTGCCGGATCCGAAGTTCTCCAGCCAGACCAAGGACAAACTCGTCTCCTCAGAGGTGAAATCGGCGGTCGAAACGTCGGCTGGCGAACAGTTGACTGCCTGGTTCGAGGAGCATCCACGCGAGGCCAAGGAGATCATGGCCAAGATCGTGCAGGCCGCCCAAGCGCGCGAGGCCGCCGACAAGGCGCGCAAAATCAAGCGCAAAGGCGCGCTCGATGGCTTGAGCCTGCCCGGCGGACTTGCCGAGTGCCAGGACCGCAACCCGGCCAATACCGAACTGTTCATCGTCGAAGGCGACAGCGCAGGCGGCTCCGCCAAGCAGGGTCGCAAGCGCGAATATCAGGCGGTGCTGCCGATTCGCGGCAAGATCCTCAACGTCGAACGTGCCCGCACCGACAAGATGCTGTCGTCCGAGCAGGTAACCAACATCATCGGCGCGCTCGGCACCGGCATCGGCCGAGACGAGAAAGTCGGTTTCAATCTATCGAAGCTGCGCTATCACAAGGTCATAATCATGACTGACGCCGACGTCGACGGCGCGCATATCCGTACGTTGCTGCTGACGTTTTTTTATCGGCAGATGCCGGAACTGGTCGAAAAGGGGCATCTCTATATCGCGCAGCCGCCGCTGTACAAGGTGGCCAAGGGCAAGTCGGAGCGCTACTTGAAGGACGAGGCAGCGCTCGAGGATTATTTGGTCGATACCGGACTAGAGGATGCCCTGTTAAGGACCGGGGCCGGTGCCGATAGCATCGGCCGCGACCTGCGTGAGATCGTTAATCAGGCGCGCAGCGTTCAGCGCGTGCTCGATGGCCTGCACACCCGCTACAATCGCAGCGTGATCGAGCAGGCCGCGATCGGCGGCGCGCTCGACGGCCGGATCATCGGCAATCGCGCGCGCGCCGAGACTACCGCCAAGGCAGTCGCTGCTCGCCTCGACATGGTCTCGGAGGAAACCGAGCGCGGGTGGGAAGGCAAGTTGTCGGACAACGAGGGATTGGTGTTCACCCGCCACGTGCGCGGCGTGCAGGAGGCGCATACGATCGATCGAGCGTTCCTGGCCTCTGTCGATGCGCGCAAGCTCAACGACCGGCACGCGCACCTCGATGAGATTTATGCGACGCCAGGCACGCTCAAGCGCCGGGATGTCGTGCACCCCATCTATGGGCCGATATCATTGCTGAAAGCTGTGTTCGACACAGGCCGCAAAGGGCTGTCGCTGCAGCGCTACAAGGGTCTCGGCGAGATGAACCCCGAGCAGTTGTGGGAAACCACGCTCGACAAGGACGCGCGCACGCTGATGCAGGTCAGAACCGGCGATCTCAGCGAGGCCGACGAGATCTTCTCGAAGCTGATGGGCGATGTCGTCGAGCCCCGCCGCGAATTTATCCAGATGAACGCTCTGTCGGCGAATGTCGATGCTTGACCGGCTCCGATCGTCAGAGCTTTGCGAGGACGTGAATCGGCAGCGGCAAGAAACCGTGGCGCGGTAAGCCCTTTTTTCGCACGCGGCGACCGGCGCCGCGGAGCGGTGTCGCCGCGTGCAATTAAGTAAACGCCCGGAATCGTTGGGCCGCCGCCTCGACGGCCGGGCGATCCAGTTCGAAGCCAAGCCCCGGCCGGGGCGGCAAGGCGAGCTGCCCCTTCGCCGGCGTCAACGTCGGATCGGCGATGATATTGTCCCGCATGAGCTGCCACATGATCTGATTGCCGCGATCCAGGTTTGGAATGAACCGGCCGATATGATGCTCGGCGCAGGTGGTAATGCCCGTCGTGAAGGAGCTGTGGATGCAGATGTTGATGCCGGCCGCCTCCGCGATCGCTGCCGCCTTCACCATCGGCTGAATGCCGCCGATCTCGCGTGGGCCGATCACGATGACGTCGGCCGCCTTGGCCCGGCAGACCTCGTAGACGTCGTGCAAGGTGAACACCGCCTGGTCGGCGGCGATCGGCACGCCGACCGACGCCTTGACCTGGGCGAGTGCTGCGAGCGACCAGCCCGGCGTCGGTTGCTCGATGAAATCCGGGTCGTACTTCTCGAGCTTGCGGATCATGCGGATCGCGGTTGCCACATCCCAGGCCTCGTTCGCATCGAGCCTGAGCGAGGCACTGCCGATCGCCTCGCGCACGCGTTTTGTGACCTCCAGATCGTAGGTCTCGCCGAGCCCGATCTTGAGGTAGATCACGGGCTCGCCGATGGACTTTGCGTGCGCCGCATCGGCGACGATCTCCTCGATCGTCGCGCCCTGCAGGAAATAGAAGTAGCCGACCGCATCGCGGTGTGCGCCGCCGAACAACTCGTAAGCCGGTCTGCCCGTCAGCTTGCCCATTAAGTCCCAGCACGCCATGTCGAGGCCGGACAGCAGCTGGTTGCCGAAGCGCAGGTTATTGGCGCCGAACGCCTGGTACTCGGCGCGGAAGGCCTTCGTCCGGAGCGCATTGACCTCGAACACGGAGCGTCCGACGAAATGCCGGCCGATCCTTTCGAGGACACTTTTCAAAGCACTGGCATTGGGCGCCGTCGTGCACTCGCCGATGCCGATGGCGCCACCCTCGGCTTCGATTTCGACGAGGTTGACGACGAAATGCTCGTTGACGCCCTGTGCCCAAACGTAAGACTGTTTCAGGGGCATCAGCAGAGGTGTGATGCGAACGGCCTTGATGATGTCCACGGTGCAGCCTTTCCTGATGGCACGCGACGACACCGCTCCGCGGCGCCGGCCGCCACGTGCGGTAGTTCCTTTCGTCCGCGCACGGCGGCCGGCTCCCCGCTGGGAGTCGCCGTGCGCCACTAACAAAGCGGCAGTCTGCGAAACACGCCCGGATTATCAGGATCATGGTGCTTGTTATAGGGACCGTGATCCACGAACAGCTTGTGGCAATGAGCGAGTGCTTTTTTGGATAGCGTGACGCCGAGCCCTGGGTCCTCGGGCACGCGTACGATGTTGTTCTTTGGTCGGAAGGGACCTTCCTCGATCACATCCATCGGCTGCATGCGAAACAACGACTGGCTGGGCTCACGCACCCATTGATTGGCCGAAACGAGGTGCAGGTAGGCGGCGCTGGCGATGCCGCAGTCGCCGGAGTAGCACCAGAAGTCTACGCCCATCGCCTCGCAGGCCGCAATGAAACGCATGGTCCGGCCGATGCCGCCGTGGACGTTGACATCGGTCACGATCGCATCGGGCGTCTCCAGCGCCACCGCGCGCGGCAAATCTATCGTGTGGGCGGAGAAGGGAATTGCAGTGTGCTGGCGCAATCGCGCCAGCTCCTCGAACGTCGCGCACGGGTCTTCCCAGTTGCGAATATCGAGATCGGCCAGGGCATGGGAAATCCGCCGCGCTTCGGCCAGCGAATAGCTCATATTGCTGTCGATGCGCAGCATTGCGTTGGAGCCGAGCTTGTCGCGCAACAGCCGCATCATGCGGATGCTGGGCGCGACATCGGCGGCGTAGAACTTGCCCTCGAAGAACGTGGTGCCATGCTCTTGCTTTTGGCGCAGACAGTAGTCGGCCACCGCTTCTGGCGTAGCTTCGCCTCCCCACTTGCCCGCACGCTCGCGAAATCCGAAGTAGTCGGTGAACGGGATGTCCTTGCGCACCGCGCCGCCGAGCAGTTGATAGAGCGGCTGTCCCCAGGCCTTGCCGCGAATGTCCCACAATGCCATCTCGACGGCGCCGAAGCTGCGGATCAGGCCAAAGTCGATGTTGTGCGAAACCCCCTTCCAGCTCGGCAGGCAGACACGTTCGGCGCCAGCGATGTCGAACGGATCGCGGCCGATCAGGCGCGGAGTAATCATCTTCTCGATGGTCGCGACGTTGGTATGGGAGGGCCCTTCACCCAAACCTACGATACCGTCACTCGTTTCGACCTCGACGATGGTTTTCGAGAACCCCGCCAGCGAACCATAGGACCACAGGTAGGGCGCCTCGAGCGGCAGGTTGATCGGCGTCGCGCGGATCGCGGTGATCTTCATGGCGGTATATCCCGATGGTATTTGGCTCAATTCGACTGCTGGGCCACGCCAGTATCTAGTGAAAGCACGTGGCCGGCGAGATAGAGCGAGCCGCAAATCAGGATGCGCTTCTGTCCAGGCTGCAAGGTTTCGATACGCTGAAGCGCTTGCTGGATGCCTTCGGCAGCTTGCGCCTTGAAGCCGAGCCGCCGAGCGATTTCAGCGAGTGCCTCTGCCGAATGCGGAGCTTCGTGAGCGCCGGGGATCGGCACTGTGATAAGTTGGATCGCCAGTCCGGCGAACGGTGATAGGAATCCGCTGGCGTCCTTCTGCCCCATCATGCCGACAATCATGCACAGCGGCTTCGACGCGCGTTCCTCGAGGTCGGCCAGGGTCTGGGCCAGCGCTTGCCCGCCGGCGGGATTGTGTCCCCCGTCGAGCCAAAGCTCGGTATCCTTAGAAACCGATCGACCGATGCGTCCGTCGCGCAATCGTTGCATGCGGGCCGGCCAGGTTACCTCGAGCAGGCCGCGTTCGATGGCCTCTTGTTCAACGCCGAAGTCGCGCATCAGCAGCGCGGCAGCTATCGCGGTGCCCGCATTGACGATCTGATGCCGACCAAGGAGTGCGGGACGTGGCAGATCGAGTAATGTGTCTTCACTTTGGAACAACAGCCGGCCGCGTTGTTCGAACGCTTCGAATGCTTCGCCCCACACTACGAGCGGCGCGCCGATCCTCGTAGCTACGGTGCGAATGGCTGCCAGCCCTTCCTCGTGCTGCTGTGAGATGACGGCCGCAATGCCCGGTTTCAAAATACCAGCCTTCTCGATTGCGATCTTGTCGACGGTGCTACCAAGTTTGTCAGCGTGATCCATCGAAACCGGCGTGATGATACTCAGCAACGGCTCGGCGATGACGTTGGTCGCGTCGGCTCGACCGCCCAATCCGACCTCCAGGATAACGATATCGGCCGGTGTCTCGGCAAACGCCAGCAGCGCCGCGGCCGTCGTGACCTCGAAGAATGTGATGGCCGAACCGGCGTTGGCCAGCGCCGCGCGCCGCAGCACCTCGGCTAATGCAGCGTCGGCGATAGGCCGGCTTTTGCCATCGGCCCCCGCAAGCCTGATCCGCTCGTTGAAGCGCACAAGATGCGGCGACGTGTAGAGGTGAACGCGCTTGCCGGCGGCTTCCAGCATGGCTCCAAGAAACGCGGACGTTGACCCTTTGCCGTTGGTGCCGGCGATATGGATCACTGGTGGCAACTTGCGATGCGGCTCGCCAAGCGCCGTCAGCAGCTGCCCGATGCGGTCGAGCGATAGATCGATCAGCTGCGGATGCAGGGTCCTCAGTCGCGCCAGCAATGCATCGACGGCCAGCTCCTGCGACGGCTGTTCTGGCGTCATGACAGGCTCTTAGGGGACGGCCTTGGACGCGACGGCCTTGCCCGTCGTGCCGTTGTCGCGAACGGATGCCGACTTCGGATCGATTTGCAGCGCGTCGGATCGCCTCGGGCCGGTCACCGGTTCGGGTTCGACCGGGCTACCGGCCCGGCCGTTGGCTTGAATGGTATTGTCATCGCTGGTGACCCCTTCCACCGCTCGGCCATTGATGTAGCTCTGTGCGTGGCCATTGATCGACGGTTGTCTGGTCGGTATTTTTACGAGCGCATTGTTTGCCATCATCAGCCGGCACAGCCGGGCCAGCGTCGCCTTCAGCTTGTGTCGGTGCACAACCATGTCGACCATTCCATGCGCAAGAAGATACTCGGCGCGCTGGAACCCGTCCGGCAACTGTTCGCGAATGGTCTGCTGAATGACACGCGGTCCGGCAAAGCAGATCAGCGCACCTGGCTCCGCGACATGGATGTCGCCGAGCATCGCATAGGATGCGGTGACGCCGCCCGTCGTCGGGTCGGTCAGTACGACGACATAAGGCAGGCGCTCGTCCCGCAGCCGTTGGACCGCAATCGTCGTCCGCGGCATCTGCATCAGTGACAGAATGCCTTCCTGCATTCGGGCCCCGCCTGACGCGGCAAACAGGATGAACGGGGTCTTTCGCTCGACGGCGCGCAGCATGCCGGCAATAACGGCCTGACCGGCCGCCATGCCGAGCGAGCCACCGACAAAGCGCATATCGTGGGCGGCGGCGACTACGTCGTGGCCTTCCACTTTGCCTTCGCCGACCAGGACACTGTCGTCGAGTTCGGTTTTCGATCGCGCTTCTTTCAGCCGATCAGGATACTTCTGGCTATCGCGGAACTTCAGGGGATCGAGCGGCACGCCCGAGACGCCGACCTTAGCGTAGGCGCCGTCATCGAACAGGTGGGCGAGACGCTGCGGCGCGGTCATCCGTTCGTGATAGTTCGAGCCTGGAAACACGAACTGGTTATTCTCCAGGTCCTTGTAATAAACCATCTGCCCGCTCTCCGGGCAGGTGCGCCACATGTCTTCCGGCAGGTCGCGCTTGGCGCCTAGAAACCCCCGGATCTTCGGCCGGACGACATTGTTGATCCAGTTCACTAGTTCCAGCTCCCGAACACACTCTGTGGCGCTGCAGCAAGTCTAATCCAGCAAGGGCCGACAGAGCTCATATCCATTCAAGGTCTTGGTTAGCGTGGCATCAGAACCGGCCGTTGCGACGATTTTCAACGCTGCCGCAACGCTCTTGCCAAGCCTTCTACAACATCCAGAACTGCGAGCGACGTCTTGCCTGTTGCCTTGCCCGCTTCATCGAGGGATTGGGCAATGGCGACAACCAATGCCGAACCCACCACCACCGCATCGGCTACACGGCCGATTGCCGCAGCTTGTAACGGCGTTTTTACACCGAAACCAACGGCAACAGGCAAATGTGTTGCGCGTTTGATTTGTACTACCTGTGCGTGAACTTTGTCCACGTCTGGTGCGGCAGTGCCGGTGATCCCAGCGATAGAAACATAATAGACGAACCCACTGGTGTTGGCGAGTACGGCGGGAAGCCTCTTCGCGTCGGTGGTGGGAGTTGCCAGCCTGATGAAGTTCAGCCCCTTGATGACGGCCGGCAGGCACAGTTCATCGTCCATCTCGGGCGGAGCGTCGACGATAATCAAACCGTCGACGCCAGCGGCCTTTGCGTCATCGAGAAACTTATCTGCAGGATAAACATAGATGGGGTTGAGATATCCCATCATCACGATCGGAGTCGTTTGGTCCGCGATCCTGAATTCCGCCACGGCGGCGATCGTCTTGCGCATCGTCTGGCCGGCCTTGAGCGCCCGTAGACCAGCGGCCTGGATCGCGGGCCCGTCCGCCATCGGATCCGACAACGGCATGCCGATTTCGATGATATCGGCCCCGGCACCGGGGAGCCCGCGCAGAATTCTTGCAAACGTGTCAGCATCGGGATCGCCCGCCATCACGAATGTGACAAGACCCGCACGGACTTCCTTCTTGAGGTATGCAAATCGCTCGTCGATGCGGGTCGGGCCGGCCATGTGAGTTCGTCCAATTCAGATTGCAGCACCCTCTTGGGTCGCACCAAGGCTCCTGGCAAGGGCTTTCTTCCAGCGGGCAACGCTCGGCGGGCTGATGGTTTCGAAGTCTATTTCGTCGGGATCAAATATTTGGCTGCTGCTGTCGATAGTGGCCCGCCGATGACGCACGGCAAGCCAAACTCGAAATGGCCGGTGGCACCCGCCACGATGCATCCAGCAGCGATCAAGGTCGTGCCGGCCTGTGCCCACCATGCCAAGTTGCGGTTCTTCAGTGGACCCTTTGTTTTCAACTCGTCGATGCCGGCCACCGCCTCTTTGCGGATGCGTCCAGTCTCGAATGTTTCGACCGCCTCGATGATGTCTTTCAATGCCACAGAAACAGTCGTCGCCCGGATGGCGGACTGATCCTTGAGGTGACGCAGCAGATCGTTATCGCGCGTCGCGTTGTTGGCCAGCGTCCATTTTGCCATCCCAGCTACCGTGAGCTTTTCAACGTCGTTGGCCTCCTTGATCCAGGCCAGCGCCGAAATGATGCGATCGACCGGTTCAGGTGAGCCGGTCGCAAAGTAATAACCCCAATTTGCGTCGAGAATCGCGGGGCCCTTGTCGAACGATGCCACCTGCAAGGGTGGCAGTTTGCCGCTCAAATAACGCTCGATGATCACCGCCCGGGCCGGCATGCGTTCGACAAATTTGCGCATGAGTTCTTGCCAATTCGGCAGCCCCGAATAGACAATGGCGCGGATGATTGCGACCTGGTCTTCCGGCGCGAGGGGAAACATCTTCGCTACAAGGCTCTCGGCTTTGTCGGGATTGCTGCCAAGAACGCCGGCCATGAAGCCGACATGGACACCCGCTCCTTCCATATCCCTGAACAGTCCGAGCGCGGCCATCGCCTTGACCGCCTCCGGCAGACGATCGGGTGTGGGATTGGCCCGATAACGATCGATGTATCGCAGGATATGCTCAGGCGCGGTGAACGGCTGAGGTTGTGTGACTGCCTTCTTTGTCGGCTTCGCGGCATCGGCAGCTTGCGAAAGGCATACGGCGCAAAGGAGCATCAAATTCAGGGTCAAACGACGCATACACACCTCCAGAGGGCTGCGATCCACGGCTCTGGTGACCACCGCTGCCCAACCGGCTCTCCGGCAATGGCGGATTTGTGGCGATCGAGATCTGGACCGCGGCGCGCCGCCGCTCTACATACGCTGAAATGTCATCGACGACGCAAAATCCTGCACCAGGCGAAGCGCCTGCGCCGGCCAGGCGCGCGACGGGCGCGGAAATCATTCAGGCCTACCTCAGGACGCTGCCCGGTTCGCCCGGCGTCTATCGCATGCTGGATGCGGCCGGCGAAGTAATCTATGTCGGCAAGGCGCGCTCGTTGAAGGCACGAGTGTCCAGCTATGCTCGCCCGAGTGGCCACGCCAACCGTATCGCCCGCATGATCGCGGCAACCGTTGCGATGGAGTTTGTCACTGTCGGCACAGAGGCCGAAGCGCTGTTGCTGGAAGCCAACCTGATCAAGCGCTTCCGGCCCCGATTCAATGTGCTGATGCGCGACGACAAATCTTTTCCGTATATCGTCATTACCCGTGACCACGAGGCCCCGCAAATCCTCAAGCATCGCGGAGCGCGCAATCGGACGGGCGAGTACTTCGGGCCATTCGCGTCGGCCGGCGCTGTTAATCGCACAGTCAACATGCTGCAACGTGCGTTCCTGCTCCGATCCTGCTCCGACAGCTTTTACGAAAGCCGCACGCGCCCCTGCCTGCTGTTCCAGATCAAGCGCTGCGCCGCGCCCTGCACACGCGAGATTTCGAAGGCGGATTACGCAGCTCTGGTCGACCAGAGCGTTCGCTTTCTGCGCGGCGAAAGCCAGAACGTGCGTCAGATGTACAAGGCGCTCATGCAGCAAGCAGCCGAGAAGCTGGATTTCGAGCAGGCGGCGAATTTCCGCAATCGACTGTGGGCCTTGGCACACGTGACTGCGGATCAGGCGATCAACCCGGAGGGCATCGAGGAAGCCGATGTGTTCGCGGCCCACCAGGAAGGCGGCTATACCTGCATCCAGGTGTTTTTCTTTCGAACGGGGCAGAACTGGGGCAATCGCGCCTACTTTCCCAAAGCAGACCGCTCGCTCGACGTCGGTGATGTGCTCGACAGCTTCATTGCCCAGTTCTACGACGATAAGCCGGTGCCCAGGCTGATCCTGCTCTCTCATGAAATCCCCTCGCAAGCGTTACTGGCCGAGGCGTTGTCGATCAAGTCCGACCGCAAAGTCGAGATCAGGGTGCCGCAACGGGGCACAAAAATCGGCCTTGTCGAGCACGCCCAGCAGAATGCGCGCGAGGCATTGGGGCGCCGCATGGCGGAAACATCGTCACAAAAAATACTGCTGGAAGGTGTGGCCGACCGCTTTGGGCTTGCAAGAGTGCCGCAGCGGATCGAGGTTTTCGACAACAGTCACATCATGGGAACAAATGCCGTCGGCGCCATGATTGTCGCCGGCGCTCAGGGGTTGGTGAAGAACCAGTACCGGAAGTTCAACATCAAGTCGGAGAATGTCGCGCCGGGAGACGACTACGCGATGATGCGGGAAGTGCTGACACGGCGCTTCAAGCGCGTCGCCGCGGGGCTGCACGAAGCGGCCGAAACCGGAAAAAAAGCAGCGGCCGTTGGCGCGAGTGAACCGAATACAGGCGAAGCAACAACGTCCCAAGTCTTTCAGTCGCGCCTTATGCCGTCGTCGACGCCACGGGGGGAACGTGGGGCGGACGCCATCGCGTTCGGCACTTTGCGTGCCGATGCGAACGGGTACGAAGCAGACGACCAAAAAATCGAAAGCGATGATGACGAACTCAACGCCGCTGCCGATCAGTTCCCATCCGTGCCCGATCTTGTATTGATCGACGGTGGCGCCGGCCAGTTGAGCGTCGCACGCGAAGTGTTGGTCGAGCTGGGTCTGACCGGGCAGATCCCGCTGGTGGGAGTTGCGAAAGGGCCCGATCGCGATGCGGGGCGCGAGCATTTCCATGTCCCCGGCCGGCAGAAATCTTTCATGCTGGAACCGCGCGATCCTGTGCTGTATTTTGTTCAACGGCTGCGTGACGAGGCGCATCGGTTTGCCATAGGCACGCACAAGGCCAAGCGTGCCAAGGCGATGGGAATCAATCCGCTCGACGAAATCGACGGCATCGGTCCCACCCGCAAGCGCGCGCTGCTCAGCCACTTCGGATCGGCCAAAGCCGTATCGCGTGCCGGCATCGAGGATTTGAAGACGGTGCCCGGCATCTCCGCACAGATGGCGCAGGCGATCAGCGACTTCTTCAATGACAAAAAGGCGTAGGTTCGAATGACCGATGCGCTCGATCCTTTGGTGCTCGATCTTGTCGAATGGGTGGAAAAGGAGCCCCGGTCCTATGCGCAAGTCATTGAGGCATGGCGCACCTCCTGTCCGCGATTGACTGTTTGGGAGGATGCCATCGATCGCGGATTTGTATCGCGCGAGACCACCGCTGGGCGGGAGGCCATGGTATATGCTACGGCGCTGGGACGCGATTTCCTGAAAGCCAATGGCCGCCCCACGACAGAGCAGCGATACTAGCCCAGCAGCCGATCCAATCCGCGCTTCAGCTCGTCTTTTGCGGGAAGGCTGGCGGCGAAAATCTCTCGGATCTTGAGGAAGTCCATGGTGCCGAAAATACCGACGGCAGGTCTTATCATCAGGTCGGGTGGGCAAGCTTTGAGTTTCACGGCCGTGATGTTGCGAAACATGATCTGCGTGCAGCCAATCCAGGCATCGATGGTGTTAGGCGGGTCGAGGCCGCGGCCCAGGTCGGTCTGCCCGGTCACATCGATGGCGACGGTGACATCGACAGTCGATTGCACCACGTCCCACGGCGTCGGGTTAGCGAATCCGCCGTCGACCAGCGCGCGGCCGCCGATAAAAACGGGGCGCATGATTGTCGGGAGCGCTGCGCTGGCGGTTATGGCTGGGATCACCGGCCCGTCGCCGATAACCACCTGCTCCATCGCGTAATAATCGACGGCAATGGCGCTGAACGGGATTTTCAGGCTGGCGAAGTCACAGCGCAACTGCGGTGGCATCAAAAGCTCGAACAGGGTCACGCCATCGACTACCGACGGGCGGCGGACGCTCCACAAGCTGGGCAGGACGCTGTATGATTTGGCCAGCCGGCGGAAAACCTCGGAGCGGGTCGACAACAGCTCCTCGGCGAACACCCGGATCTCCGCTGCTGAAATGCCGGCTGCATAAAGCCCGCCGACGATCGATCCGATCGACGTACCCGCGATCGCTGCCGGCTCGAGGCCCAATTCATCGAACACTTCCAGCATTACGATATGGGCGAGCCCCCGGGCCGAACCGCCGCCAAGGGCCAGTCCAATTCGCGGGTAAGCCGCCGATTTCATGTCACGATCCCTTTCGGGCGTTGCCCAATCGGCGCCTGCATCGATGTCTCGTTATCCAGAGCGCGGCCGAGCTGACGCTTGAGGCGTTCCTTCATCGGTTCGGCCGCTGCCAGAATGTCCTTGGCTCGATGGAATTCCAACGCATTGAACTGATCGAGTTCGACGTCGATGTAGATATCGGGTTTGGTGTGCAGCAGTTTTTCGCGTGTGATGCTTTTCTCAAGGATCTGCAGCGATTGAGCGGCAACCATGAGAGCGGACGGGCGCGCGCCGATCGTTGCTTCGGAGGATGCGCCGCTGACATCGATCGCAATCGTGATGTCGGCATCCTTGGTGACGAGATCGAAGGGCAGCGGGTTGACGAGGCCGCCGTCGACGAGAGTCCGGCCGCCGAGCACCACCGGTTGGAAGATGATCGGGATTGCGATGCTGGCTGCCACCGCAGGGCGCAGCGGTCCCGCCGTCAGCACCACCGCGGCGCGCGAACCGAGATCGGTCGCCACAAGTTTCAACGGGATCGTTAGAGACCGGAAGTCTTGCGCGATCTGATGCGGAAAGACCATTTCGACAATGGCTTCCGATTTCAACAACGCGGAGCGCAGCGGGAACAGATTGAGGAGTTTCTGTACCGGGTCGGAGCGCGCCGAAAACAGCTGACGGGCAATGTCGATCCGCCGCCGGAGAGTCTCCTCCGTGAGTGCCCGGATATGTTTTGCTGACAAGCCGGATGCATACGCGGCGCCATAAAGCGCGCCGATCGAGGTGCCCGCAATAACCTTGGGTTTGATGCCGAGCTCATCCAGCACCTCGAGGACTAAAATGTGAGCCAGTCCCCGTGCACCGCCGCCGCCAAGTGCGAGCGCAATCGTCTGCATTCGCCTCGGCGCGTTGTTCCGCGTCGTCCCAATCGACCTGTTCATTGTATCGTCATCCGGCGGCGGCCGATTTCAAGAAAGGTACGAGCGCTGCAAGAGTGTCGGCCGGATTCTCCTCCGCCAGAAAATGCCCGGACTTGATTTCACAACCTGTGAGATCCGGTGCCCACTGCCGCCAGACATCGAGCGGGCCGACAGTGCCCTTCCCGACATAATCCGACCCCCAAAGCACGAAGGTCGGACATCTGATCGTGGCGCCGGCCGCCCGATCCGTCGCGTCCGCAAGGTGATCGTAGGTGGCGCCGGCGCGGTAGTCTTCGCACACCGCGTGGATGCGCTCAGGCGCCTGCAGGCCGGCGCGATAGTGCTGAAGCGCATCGATTGAGAAAGCCTGCAGGGTGCGATCGGCTGTCCAGCTCGCCAGTGTATGATCGACATAGTACGCGGGATCGGCAGCGATCAGTTTTTCCGGCAGCGGCGCAGGCTGTGCCAGAAATGACCAGTGATAGGACGTGACTGCGCTCTTCCAGCGAAGGGCATCCCATACATCAACCGTCGGCAGAATGTCGATCGGGATCAATCGCGACACGACCGCCGGATGATCGAGCGCCAGACGATAGGCGACGCGCCCTCCACGATCATGACCCGCAACCATGAAACGATTGAACCCCAGCGTCGCCATCAGCTCGAGGATGTCGCGCGCCATTGCCCGTTTCGAGTAGATTTCGTGGTCAGGGTCGGCCGCGAGATCGCTGGGTGGTGCAGAGCTCTCGCCATAGCCGCGCAAGTCAGGGATCACGAGTGTCGCATGCCGGCTCAACTCGGGAGCCAGCCTGTGCCAGCAGACGTGCGTCTGCGGGTAGCCGTGCAACAGAACGAGCGGTTGCCCGGAGCCGCCGATGCGGCAGTGTATTTCTGCGCCGGACGTCCTGATACGCCGGGTCTCGAGACCCTTGAAGAGGTCTGGCAGCAGCGTCATTTGCCCTCCTCGCGCGCGACCGCGCGCCAGCCGATATCGCGGCGGTAGAACCCGCCTGGCCAGTCGATCTTTTCCACTGCTGCGTAAGCCCGCCGTTGTGCGTCTCCAACGGTGCGGCCAAGACCCGTGACGTTCAGCACGCGGCCGCCGTAAGCCAACAGCCGGCCATCGCGCTCGATGGTGCCAGCGTGGAAGACGCTGACGCCTTCAATGGTCGCGGCCTGTTCGACGCCACCGATCACGGTGCCTTTCACCGGGGCACCCGGGTACCCGTTAGCCGCCATCACGACGGTCAGCGCCGCGTCGTCGCGCCAGCGCAGATCGAACGACGACAGCACGCCGTCGGTGGTGGCGACGAGCGCCGCCAACAGGTCTGACTTGAGACGCGGCATCAGCACTTGTGTCTCGGGGTCGCCGAAGCGGACATTGTATTCGATGAGCTTCGGTCCGCTGGCGGTGAGCATCAGGCCGGCGAACAACACGCCCTTGAACGGCGTGCCGCGTGCCTGCATGCCGGCCACCGTCGGCTGGATGATTTCGTTCATGACGCGGCCGGTGAGTTCGGGAGTCATCGCCGGCGCCGGCGAATAAGCGCCCATGCCGCCGGTGTTGGGGCCGGTGTCGCCATCGCCGACACGCTTGTGATCCTGGGCGGACGCCAACGCCAGCGCGTGCGTGCCATCGACCAGACAGAAGAAGCTTGCTTCCTCGCCCGACATGAACTCCTCGATGACGACCTCGGCGCCGGCGGCACCGAATGCGCCAGCGAAGCAGGCATCGATGGCAGCTTCCGCTTCTCCCTTCGTGGCGGCGATGACAACGCCCTTGCCGGCCGCCAATCCGTCGGCCTTGATCACGATCGGCAGCGATTGGCTCGCGAGAAATTTGCGCGCCCCGGCGGCAGTCTGGAAGCGGCCATAGGCGGCCGTTGGAATATTGAAATCCTTGCAGAAGTCCTTGGTGAAGCCCTTCGATCCCTCCAACCGCGCTGCGGCGCGGGATGGCCCAAATGCTCTTAAGTCGTCCCGCTCCAGGTCGTCGACGATGCCGGCAACCAACGGCACCTCGGGACCGACGACGACGAATCCAATTGCCTGGGCTTTGCAGAAAGCGGCAACCGCCGCGTGATCGGCAATATCGAGGGCTACGCAGGTTGCGACGGCTGCGATGCCGGCGTTCCCCGGTGCGCACCAGAGCCTGGTCAACAGCGGGCTTGCCGACAATTTCCACGCAAGCGCATGTTCACGGCCGCCGGAGCCAAGGAGAAGAACATTCATTGTCACACTCAGGTCGTGCCGCGTGGCCAGCACTCTTAGACCAAACGGTAAAAAAATAGAACCGGGCCAAGCGAGTTGATCGATTATCGGCTAATATAGCCGGCTGGAAACGACCGAGGACTGATTCGTGCAATCAATCGCCGTGAATACTCCAAAAGCCAATGTTGCGGAGTTTTCCGTCGGCGAACTTGCCAACGCGATCAAGCGCGCCCTTGAGGACGGCTTCGGTTACGTGCGACTGCGCGGCGAGATCTCGGGCTATCGTGGTCCGCATTCATCGGGGCACTGCTACTTCTCCTTAAAGGACGATAAAGCCAAGATCGAAGCCGTCGTGTGGCGCGGGGCCTTCGGCAAGCTGCGTTTCAAGCCGGAAGAAGGCATGGAAGTGATCGCCCAGGGGCGCATCACCACGTTCCCGGGCTCGTCGAAGTATCAAATCGTCATCGAGACGCTGGAGCCGGCCGGAATCGGCGCATTGATGGCGTTGCTGGAAGAACGCAAGCGCAAGTTCGCGGCCGAGGGACTTTTTGATGAGGCGCGCAAACAGCTTCTGCCCTTCCTGCCGCGCGTCGTCGGCATCATCACCTCGCCGACCGGCGCCGTGATCCGGGATATGCTGCACGGGTTCAATGAGCGATTCCCTGCACATGTGATCGTCTGGCCGGTGCGGGTGCAGGGCGAGACCAGTGCGGCGGAGGTGACAGCGGCGATCCGCGGCTTCAACGCTCTCGACCCCGGTGGCAAAATTCCGAGACCCGACGTTCTGATCGTCGCCCGCGGTGGCGGCAGCCTCGAGGATTTGTGGAGTTTCAACGAGGAGATCGTCGTTCGTGCCGCGGCCGAAAGCGACGTGCCGCTGATTTCCGCGGTCGGGCACGAGACCGACTGGAGTTTGATCGATCTTGTCGCCGACGCGCGCGCGCCGACGCCGACCAAAGCCGCGGAATGGGCGGTGCCGAAATACGCCGACCTCGTCGAGCAGACCGGCGGTTTCGGCATGCGGCTGGCGCAAGCGGCGCGCCGCACACTCGAAGCCAAGCGACGCGAGCTCAAAGCCGCAAGCCGGGGTTTGCCGCGACCGGAAGACCTCGTTGCCATGCCGCGCCAGCGTTTCGACGCCGTCGACAAACGTCTGGGACGGGCGTTGCTCGCGAACACCAGGGCACATGCGATGCGTCAGGCCAGGATCGGTGTC
Source organism: Hyphomicrobiaceae bacterium (assembly GCA_041745515.1). Lineage (GTDB taxonomy): Bacteria > Pseudomonadota > Alphaproteobacteria > Rhizobiales > Hyphomicrobiaceae > JAKFWF01. Next base: position 21,127 of record JBGTIU010000113.1, read on the forward strand.
CGCCTGCATCCACGGCTCATCGAGAACCGCCTTCATCGGTCGCGCGACAGGTTGGACTCGCTCGCCCGCCGCAGCCTCGAAG
>JBGTIU010000114.1:0-5608 GCA_041745515.1 Hyphomicrobiaceae bacterium
CCCGACCCCGGTCGGTGCGCGGTACTCGCCAAACACGCGCCGCAATGCTGCTCCCCATTCGCCAGTAGTTGCCCCAGCTTTGGCGGCGGCAATCGACGGCTCCATGATATTGCTGCCGTCACGCGCGCAACGCTCCAATTCGGACAGTGCCGTCGCGACGGCTGCTGCGTCCCGTTGGCCGCGCCACACCTCGAGGCGCGCGATCTGCCCAGCTTCGACGCCGGCTTCGATGGTTTCGACCGCACCTTCGCCAGCCGACAGCGGCGAGGTTTCGGTCTCCGTGTAGCGGTTGACGCCGACCACCACCTGGGCGCCGGTTTCGATACCGCGCAGGCGCGCACCGTTGCTTTCGACCAGCCCGCGCTTCATGTAGTCGATGGCCGCTACCGCGCCGCCCAGTTGCTCGATCACGGCAAGCTCGGCCCGCGCCTGCATTTTCAGCGCCTCGACCTTGGTATCGATCACCGCCGAGCCATCGAAAATATCGCCGTACTCCAGTAGATCGGTCTCGTAAGCCAGCACTTGCTGCATCCGCAATGACCACTGCTGGTCCCAGGGACGCGGCAGGCCCAATGCCTCGTTCCAGGCCGGCAATTGCACGGCCCGTGCGCGTGCGCGCTTCGACAAAGTCACCGCCAGCATCTCAATGAGAATCCGATAAACGTTATTTTCCGGCTGCTGCTCGGTCAGCCCGAGCGAGTTGACCTGCACACCATAACGGAACATGCGGTGCTTCGGCTCAGTGACGCCGTAGCGATTGACGCAGATCTCGTCCCACAGGTCGACGAAGGCGCGCATCTTGCAGATCTCAGTGATGAACTTGAGACCGGCATTGACGAAGAACGACACTCGCCCCACCACCGCGCCGAACGCCTCGGGTCCGACCGCACCGGATGCTTTCACGGTATCGAGCACGGCGATCGCGGTGGCGAGCGCGAACGACAGTTCCTGCACCGGCGTGGCGCCGGCTTCCTGCAGATGATACGAGCACACGTTCGTCGGATTCCAGCGCGGCACCTTCGCACAGGAGAACACCACCGTATCCTTGATCAGCCGCAGCGACGGCTCCGGCGGGAACACGTACGTCCCGCGGGACAGGTACTCCTTGATGATGTCGTTCTGGATGGTGCCAGTGAGCTTGTCGCGCGGCATTCCCTGATCGTCGGCGACCGCCACGTAGAGCGCGAACAGCCACGCGGCCGTCGCATTGATTGTCATCGAGGTGTTCATCTGGTCAAGCGGAATGCCCGCCAGCAGCTGGCGCATATCGCCGATGTGCGAAATCGGCACGCCGACCTTGCCGACCTCGCCGCGCGCCAGCGGGTGATCGCTGTCGTAACCCGTCTGGGTCGGCAAGTCGAAGGCGATCGAAAGGCCGGTCTGCCCCTTGGCCAGATTGCGACGGTAGAGTTCGTTCGACTTGGCAGCCGTGGAATGGCCGGCATACGTCCGGAACAGCCACGGTGCGTCGAGGTTTTTTGGCGGGTTATCCCGTGCGGAGCTCGGCATTTATCACCACGTGTTCGCAGTTGCGATATGGTGACGCCGCGCCAGCCGCGACGCAAGCATAATTACCCGTTTGCCTATTGGGCGCGCGGAGGCGCTCCCTCGGTGAGCGACATGGCCAAACGCACGATCGCAACAATGACGATCAAGGCCGCTATCATGCCGACGCCTGTCGAGAACCCGAGGGCGGCTCCGCGATCGAGCGATGCCACGAAGTTGCTCTCGCGCAGTAGCACGTTCGCCGCGAGGGCGCTGAGCACCAACAAAGGAAAAGCCGCGATCGCAAGGCCCGGTATCGATACCATCATTCGCATGATCATGAAGCCCCACCCACAGATCATGATCACCAGCGTCAGGCTCTCGGTGTCCAACGCAAACATGCGTACCATGAAGTTTGCCATGATTGCGCTCCAGTTGGCGACACGGCCCGTTGCGAAACTTTATACAGTGAACGGTAGTTTAATCTTGAAGTCTTAATCAGCGGTTTACGAACCCGCAACGCTGCCCCACCACCGCGCATTTCCTTCGCTTCGGTTAAGAATTTCCTTGAAACTCCCATAAAAATGCTGCGATCATGTTGCGTTGCAGCAATTGGCCGGCTACGCACTAGCAACCGGCGCTCGCACGGGGTTTTCGCGTCATGTCCAAGACTACAGCCAGCCGATCAGAAGTCTCCCTAGCCACCGCCGCTCCTGCCGGGGTATTGAAAGAGCTGTATGAGGTCGGCGAAATCCCGCCGCTCGGCCATGTGCCGAAAAACATGTACGCCTGGGCAATCCGCAAGGAACGCCACGGCGATCCGGACACCGCCATGCAGGTCGAGGTGGTGCCGACGTGGACGCTCGACAGCCACGACGTGCTGGTGCTCGTGATGGCGGCCGGCGTCAACTACAACGGCGTGTGGGCGGCGCTAGGCAAGCCGATATCTCCCTTTGACGGCCACAAACAACCCTACCACGTCGCCGGCTCCGACGCCTCCGGCGTGGTCTGGGCCGTGGGCTCCAAGGTCAAGCGCTGGAAGGTCGGTGACGAGGTCGTCATTCACTGCAACCAGGACGACGGAGACGACGAGGAATGCAACGGCGGCGACCCGATGTTCTCCTCCTCGCAGCGAATTTGGGGATATGAAACGCCGGACGGTTCTTTCTCCCAATTTACCCGCGTCCAGGACCGGCAGCTGATGGAGCGTCCGAAGCACCTAACCTGGGAAGAGTGCGCCTGTTACACGCTGGTGCTCGCCACCGCCTATCGTATGCTGTTCGGCCATCGGCCGCATGTCTTGCGGCCCGGTCACAACGTGCTGGTGTGGGGTGCGTCCGGCGGCCTCGGATCGATGGCGGTGCAGCTCATCGCGACTTCGGGCGCCAATGCGGTCGGCGTCGTCTCCGAGGACGAGAAACGCGAGTTCGTGATGCAGCTTGGCGCGCGCGGGGTTATCAATCGCAAGAACTTCGATTGCTGGGGTGAAATGCCGGACATCGGCACACCCGCCTACGCCGAGTGGTTCAGACAAGCCCGCAAGTTCGGCGCTGCCATCTGGGAGACGACGGGCAAGGGCAACAACGTCGACTTCGTATTTGAGCATCCCGGTGCCGCGACATTTCCGGTGTCGGTGTTCGTCGTAAAGCGCGGCGGCATGGTGGTGATCTGCGCCGGTACCACCGGCTACAAGCTGACTATCGACGCGCGCTATCTATGGATGCACCAGAAGCGCGTGCAGGGCAGTCATTTCGCCAATCTTCTGCAAGCCGCCCAGGCCAACAAGCTCGTTGTCGAGCGCCGCATCGATCCGTGCATGTCGGAAGTGTTCGCTTGGGAGCAGATCCCGAAAGCCCACATGCGGATGCTCAAGAACGAGCACCGGCCCGGCAACATGGCGGTGATGGTGTCGAGCCCGAGGACCGGACTGCGAACTTTCGAGGATGTGATCGAAGAGAGCCGCAGAAGGTTCGGATAGGGCGGCGGTCAAGCTTTGAGAGGCGCCGCGAGCCAGGATCAGCGCCAGACCTCATGCAAACACCGCGACACGCACAGTCCTGGCCGGCCCCGATGAGGCGCCGGCCTGGTCTGTCACTGATACATCGAAGCTCGCTGCCTCGCCGACCGAGCCATCGTGCACGAAAAACATGCCGCTGCTCTGCAGCTCGGGCTGGGTAAAGTGGTCAACCGAGGTGGTTCTCGCCGATTCGCGCGCGACGAAGCCATTGACTGGTCGCGACACCGCGAACACGAGGCTTTTAACTGGGCTATCGGGATCTATCGCCGTCAGGTCCTCGGTAGTGATCCTCACCGATCGGCCACGTTTGACCGCGAGATTGAGGTCGCCAGCGATTTCCGGCGGCACGTTGCGCACGTCTGCGCTGAGCTCTGCGCCATCTTGTATCGCGATCCGGCCGTAGCGGACGTCGCCGCGAACGCTGCCGGATCTGCCGATCTGGATCAGCTGACGCACCACCACGTGCCCCTGCACTTCGCCGTCAATCTCGGCGCTATCGGCGATCAGCGTGCCGTAAATCCGGCCCCCCTTGTGGACGACCACGTGTTCGGCCGAAAGCGAGCCCTCAATCATGCCCAACACGTCGACGTGGCGGCCATTGCGCACCTCGCCTTGAATAAAAATGTCGGCGGCAATGACAGCCTGACCTTTGGTTTTGTCCATGACAATTCCTGTTATCCTGCCATAACGCGATTTATCTCCTTAGAGCAGGATCGTTGGAAATGGGAGCGCACAAGTGTTGCCATCACCAATGACCGCACTCGACACCGGGACACAATGACCGAAAAGCCCGCACCACGGCTCAAACACTCGACTGCACCGGCCGCCGAGGCGTTGCCGATCGTCAAGGGCAGCCATGTCTACCTGATCGATGGCTCGGGTTATATCTTCAGGGCGTTCCATGCCCTGCCGCCGTTGACGCGACCCTCGGATGGGCTCCCTGTCGGCGCAGTGCACGGCTTCTGCCAGATGCTGTGGAAGCTGATCGGCGACAGCCGCGCCTCGGACGCACCGACGCACATCGCTGTCATCTTCGATGCCGGCGCGCAGACGTTTCGCAACGACATTTACGACAAGTACAAGGCGCAACGCCCGCCGCCGCCCGAAGAGTTGATCCCGCAGTTCGGGCTGATCCGCGACGCCGTGCGCGCCTTCAACGTTGCCTGCATCGAGATGGACGGCTTCGAGGCCGACGATTTGATAGCGACCTACGCTATTGCCGCGCACGCCAAGGGCGGCAATGTGACGATCGTTTCCTCCGACAAAGACCTGATGCAGCTCGTACGGCCGGGCATCGGCATGCTCGACACGATGAAGAACAAGCGCATCGGCCCCGACGAGGTGATCGAGAAGTTCGGCGTGCCGCCCGACAAGGTGGTCGATGTTCAGTCGCTGGCCGGCGACAGCGTTGACAACGTGCCGGGAGTGCCGGGCATCGGCATCAAGACGGCCGCAGAGCTGATCAAGGAGTACGGCGATCTCGACGGGCTCTTAGCGCGTGCGGGCGAGATCAAGCAGCCGAAGCGTCGCGAAAAGCTGATCGAGTTTGCGGAACAGGCGCGCATCTCGCGGCGGCTGGTGCAATTGAAGGACGACGTCGACGTGAGCCTTCCGGTCGAAGCGTTCGGAGTTACCGAACCGGCGGCCGACCAGCTGCTGGGCTTCCTGCAGTCGATGGAATTCAGCACGCTGACCAAAAAAATCGCCGGGAGTCTGGGCTCGACCCCTCCGCCGCAACTGCCGAAGTCGGTGGGGTCATCGATCCCGAAGGTATCCGAAAATCTAGCCGGCGCAGGTGCGGGCGGAACGCCGGCCGCCGGTGCTGCACACGCTGCGGCGGCAGCCACTGCCACGCCGATCGACCGATCTAAGTACGAGGCCGTCACCACGGTAGAACGCCTCGCGCACTGGGTCGCGCGCGCGCGGGAAACCGGATGCGTCGCGTTCGATACCGAGACTACCAGCCTCGATGCGATGCGAGCCGATCTCGTCGGCTTTTCGCTCGCCGTTGCACCCGGAGAGGCCTGCTACGTTCCGGTCGGTCACAAGGCCGGCGGCGGTGGCCGATGCCAAACTCGGCTCGACCCGCATGCTGCTGCAGGTGCA
>JBGTIU010000115.1:0-9722 GCA_041745515.1 Hyphomicrobiaceae bacterium
TGCGGCGGCCTTTGCGTCGCCGGCAGCTGCGGCGACTGGGGCCGCACCTTCCACGGCCGCTGCAACCGTCTCCTCGACTTCGCCCTTCGATGATGCACCCGCAACGGTCGCCACCGTAAAATCCCGATTGGTGATCGTGGGGCGTACGTTCGGCGGCATCTTCGTCGCCGAGATGTGGATCGAGCGGCCGATCTCGAGGCCCTCGAGATTGAACTCGAACACCGCAGGGATGGCGTCGGCCGGGCAGATCACTTCGACTTCGTGCCGGACGATGTTCAACACTCCGCCGCGCTTCAGGCCTGGCGAAAGCAACTCGTTGATGAACTTCACCGGAACCTTGACGCGGATCATTCCATCGGCGGCTACGCGTTGGAAATCCACGTGCAGGGGAAGATCCTTCACCGGGTCCAGTTGCACATCGCGCGGCAATACGCGCAGCTTGCGGCCATCCATGTCGAGCTGGAACACAGTGGAGAGAAACTTGCCTTTCATCACCGTCTTCCAAAGATCGCTCGCATCGAGCGCAATGGTTTCCGGATCCTTTTTATCACCGTAGATTACGGCAGGTATTTTGCCTTCACGACGCACTGCCCGGGCGGCCCCCTTGCCGGCCCTGGGACGCGCCGTGGCCTTGAGTTCTATGACATTTGCCATGGCTGGTCTCCAATGCAAAAAAAGGACCGCAAGCCGGCCCGCACTTCGTCCGCCCGGCCTCCAAGGGTGCCGCAGCGCAGTCTCATAGTCGGAGCATGAGATGGCGCGTGTATAACGGGCCCTCGCCGATGATGCAATGCGGTTGCCCCGCTAGTCAAAATCAGACCGGTTCATGGGATGGCAATCGGTCGGACGGCTTGTGCTGTCCCTCCAGCCGGTTGGCGTGGCGGTGAATGAGCCGCCATTGGCCGGCTTCCCGGCGAAAAATATGGGTGACGCGGTTCGACCAGGACGTAGGCGCTTCCATGCCGTCCATGCGCACGGCGAAGGTTTCGATGTCGGTCGTGTAGAACAGCTCGCCCGAGGCGATCAGCGTGAGAGGCCGATAAGCGACTGTGCCGCCCTTGAACTGTTGGCCGGCCCAGTCCCAGCGGCGGTCAACCTCGTCCCAGCCTTGCTCGTAGCCGCCCCAGCCGTAGAAGCTCGTTGCATCGCCGGTGTGGGAATAGAGCGCCTTTATTGCTACTGTGTCGCCGTTGGCCACGTCCGCCATGGCGGCGCGCAACCGTTGGACAGCGGCGGCAATGGCGGGGTTGGTTGAGGTCTTGGTCATGAAGGCCCCCGCGCCGCGACGATGGCGATCTCGACCAGGCAACGCGGATCGGCCATGCGGGCCTCGACGCAGGCGCGAGCCGGCAGGTGCGCGGGATCGATCCACCCCAGCCAGGCGGCGTTCATGGCGTCCCGCAACCTGATATCGGAAACCCAGATCACCGCACTCAGGATCTGGCGCTTGTCCGAACCGCACAGCGCCAGATATTTGTCGACGTCGGCAAGGGCCTGACGCGTCTGTCCGGCGATATCGAGCGAGGTGTCGTCGGCGATGGCGCCGGCCGTGAAGACGCAGCCGTCGGTGGCTACGACATTCGCAAGCAACCGCTCCAGCTCATGGCGCTCGATCAGCATAGGGCACCTCCATCATCGACCTGGCCGGCATGGCCGTGCAGTGGTCTTGCAGACCCACATGTTCGCTGTTTGCTCGCACGCCATCTTCTTGGCGACGGCGTTGGCGTAGGAACCCCAGACCCGGCCATACTCCCACGCCGTGAAGTTCGCCCAATTGCGGATCGCAGCTGCCATCGCGCCCTTGCGTGATACCCAAGGTCGGCTCTCACCATAATGCTCGTGTTCGGTCATGCAGACCTTGGAGCCGAAACGCGCCTGAGCGTGGATGCTGTCGACGCCAGTCAATCCCGCCGACTGTGCAGCCTTTGACTGAGCATGGACGGTCGCGGGCAAGGCGAATGCGATGCAAATAGCAGCGGCCAGGACGACGCGACTCCGCTGCCCGTCGGGCATATTGCGTTTGGCCATCACCGTTCCCCCGCAACTGCACGTTCAACCTTGGTCACCCACTCTACCGCCACTTGAATGCGGCGGCGAAGAGCTTAGTCTACTGTACCAACACTGCGTGACCATGAGTACCTGACAAAAATGCTCGATGCACATCAGCCGACAACTGCCGCAAAGCCTGCGATGATCGATCCGTTCGGGCGGCACGTCAGCTACCTTCGCGTATCGGTGACCGACCGCTGCGATTTCCGCTGCGTCTATTGCATGTCCGAGCACATGACCTTTTTGCCGAAGAAGGATCTGCTGTCGCTCGAAGAACTTGACCGGTTGTGCTCCGCGTTTGTGACCAAAGGCGTACGCAAGCTGCGCATCACAGGCGGCGAACCGCTGGTGCGCAAGAACATCATGTGGCTGTTCAGGGCACTCTCGCGGCATCTGGGTTCCGGCGCGCTCGACGAGCTGACGTTGACGACCAACGGCAGCCAGTTGCCCAAGGTTGCGCTGGAGTTGGCCGACTGCGGCGTCAAGCGCATCAACGTTTCGCTCGACACGCTCGACCCTGACAAGTTCAAGGCGATCACCCGCTGGGGCGATTTCGACAAAGTGGTTGCCGGGCTCGATGCCGCCGACAAGGCCGGCCTCAAAGTCAAGATCAATGCCGTCGCGCTGAAGGGCGTCAATGAACATGAGATCGAGGACCTGCTGCGGTTTGCCCATGGCCGCGGCTATGACCTGACGCTCATCGAGACGATGCCGCTCGGCGATATTGACGGCGATCGCACCGATCAGTATCTGCCGTTGTCGATCGTGCGCGCCCGGTTGATGGACCGCTACACGCTTGGCGACATCCCCTATCGCACGGGCGGTCCGGCTCGCTATGTGCAAGTGAAGGAAACCGGCGGGCGGATCGGCTTCATCACGCCGATGACGCACAACTTCTGCGAAAGTTGCAACCGCGTGCGGCTGACCTGCACCGGCACGCTGTACATGTGCCTCGGCCAGGACGACGCGGCCGATCTACGCAAACCGCTGCGGGCGAATGCCGACGATGCCGACCTGCTGGCCGCGATCGACGAGGCCATAGCGCGCAAGCCGAAGGGGCACGATTTCATCATTGATCGGACCTCGAAGAAGCCTGCTGTTGCACGGCACATGAGCGTGACGGGCGGTTGACGTGTGCCCATAGCTGCGAAAGTTATCCCCGCCCCTCTTTCCTCGCGCATACTGCCCCTCGACCTTTACGCACGAGGGGACGCCGCCGGTGGCGACCTGTGGTGGCGTAAGGGTTACAGGTCGAGGACAGAGGGAACGCCTCCACATCTCTCGAGGCTCGCCACACCAGCTCCGTGGAACCCGGAGTCCGGGCGTAATCCGGTGAGTGCTGTGGGTAGGCCAAAAATCCTGTCAGCGGGGCGGCTCCTTGCTGCTCGTTACCCAAATGCGGACCACCCGCCGCAGCTTGCGGCTGCCCCGCCCCCTCACTTGCGATGAGGGAAAATGGAAAACAATCGACAACGGAGGCATGGGAGTGCCCGTAATGTTGTATGAGCACGCTTCTCTCCTGGCGCGAATGAAAGTGAATGATGGACACGAGGCGACCGCTTTAACTGATCGTGCAACAACGTCGACGGGCCCAAGCATTTCTCCAACAGTTGCGCTCTGGCCCACTCCGTCTATAGGGTTGCAATCAACGCATGGGTGGCCTCTCGTATACGGGATGCTCGCAAGCCACATGCGAGCAATCCGGGGATAGCAGAGGCATGACGTCAGTCGAGAACCCGCGCAATGCCGTCGCGGCAAAGCCAGTCATCACAGACGAGCAGCTCAAAGCCGCCGAGAAACTGATCGAGAAAGAAGAGGGCGCGACCAATCGCGTCGGCGGCTGGATCGGCTCGGCCGTCGCATGGTTCGCAGTATTCGTGACGCTGTTCCACCTCTACGCGGCCATCGCAGGCTCCTGGCCGCTGACTGCCGCGCCCATTGTTCCGACTTACCTGCTGCGCCCGTTGCACGTCGGCATGGTCCTGGTGCTGGTGTTCATGCTGTATCCATTGATCCCCAGGCTGCGCGACAGGATCACGGTACTGGACTGGATCCTCGCGGTCGCCAGTGCCGTTGTAATTGCCTATGTCATCATGCAGGGCGACGAATTCGGCGACCGCAGCACGTCGCCCGAACAGCTCGATGTCATCGTTGGCGTTGTGTTCGTGGCTCTGGTCCTGGAGGCGACGCGGCGCACCACCGGCATGATCATGCCGGGCGTGGCGCTTTTGTTCATCGCCTATGCGATGCTCGGCAATCAACTACCGGCGCCCTGGACGCACCGAGGGTATACGCCGGATCGGCTGATCGGCCATCTCTACATGACGCTCGAAGGTATCTTCGGCACCGCCGTCGATGTCTCGTCGAGCTTGATCATCCTGTTCACAATCTTCGGCGCAATCCTGCAGCAGTCGGGCGCCGGCAAGTTTTTTATCGATTTCTCGTTCGCGGCCATGGGCGGCAGACGCAGTTCCGCCGGTCGCGCAGTTGTCATGTCGTCGTTCCTGATGGGCGGACCGTCCGGCTCGGGAGTGGCGACGACGGTGACGATCGGCACCGTCGCCTATCCGCTGCTGGCGAAGGCCGGATACGAAAAGAATGCCGCCGGCGGGCTGCTGGCGGCGGGCGGCCTTGGCGCGATTATTTCGCCGCCCGTTCTGGGCGCGGCGGCGTTCCTGATCGCCGAGTATCTCAAGATCGATTATCTCGCCGTCATCACCATGGCGACCATCCCGACGCTGCTTTACTACTTCGGCATCTGGGTGATGGTAGAACTCGACTCGGCCAAGTATGGCGGTGGAGCCGAGCGGCTCGTCGTAGCTGGCGGTCTGTGGGACTTGACCAAGAAGTACTGGTTTCACTTCGGATCGCTGATCTCGATCATCGCGTTCATGCTGCTTGGGTTCTCGCCAACGCTATCGGTAGTGTGGGCAACGGTGCTGGCGGCAGTCACAAGCTTTTTGCGCCGGGATACTGCGCTGATGCCGGCCAAGATGAAGCGGGCACTGATCGACGGCACAACTGGAGTGCTGTCAATTGCGCCGACGTGTGCGGCCGCTGGCATCATTGTCGGCGTTGCGACGTTGACGGGGCTTGCCGGGCGCTTTGCCGACATTGTCGTTGCTGCGGCCGGCGGCAGCCTGCTGCTGACCACACTCTATACAGCGGCGATCGTCTGGGTCGTCGGCCTCGCCGTGCCGGTCACCGCATCCTACATCCTGAGCATCGTTGTGGCCGCACCGGCGCTGACCAAGCTTGGAGTGCCGGACTTCGCGGCACACATGTTCGTATTCTATTACGCCGTACTGTCGGAAGTTTCGCCGCCGACCGCGCTGTCGCCGTTTGCGGCGGCAGCCATCACCGGCGGCAATCCGTACATGACCACCCTGCAGACCTGGAAGTACACGATGCCGGCGTTCCTGGTGCCGTTCGTGTTCGTGCTCGATCCTCTAGGGTTGGGCTTGCTGATGAAGGTGCCGAAGGGCGGCAGTTGGCTCGACATTGTTTATATTGCGGTGGTCACGTTCGCCGGTATCTCGGCGCTCGGCGTGGCGTTTCAGGGTTGGCTGTTCAAGCGCAGCAACTGGCTCGAAACAGTGTTGTTCCTGGCGGCAGGGCTGCTCCTCGTATTTCCATTGTTGGTTGACGGCGCGTTGCGTGCCTTCGCAGGGCTTCAGCTAAACTACGCGGTGCCGCTCGCCTTGATGCTGGCGGGCGCGGGAGCGGCTTTGCAGCGCGTTCGGTCTGGTTGACATCGTTACCCACCGATTGATTGATTGTGCCCTGCAATAATATTTGTTGCGGTGCACTAATTCAGCTAATGTTTGCGCGAGTTGTGATTCCCGACCGGCTTCGGAGAAGCTTTGCCATGGACGTTTTTGATGGCCAGGCCGAATGGACCCGCGACATCATGCAGGCATCGGTCGCCTTTTGGTCACCGTTGGTCAGTGCGCCGGTCCGACCCGCGTGGCGGTCTTGGTATCGGGCGCCGGCTCCCAATCCGTTCGATTTGGGCACCTGGGCTGTGCCCGCCGCTTTTATGCCGTTTGCAGCACCCTACATGCCGCAGTGGTCCAACGCTTGGATTGCCTTCAGCGGGTCGGCAGCCACGTATCAAATCCCATGGTCGGCGATTGCCTCGGTCGCGTCCGCCATGGCGGCAATGCAGCCGGCGCAGTCCGGCTGGTCGGCATACGCACCGACGACGCACTACCCGGCTGCCGCATGGAGCGCCGCGCTTTGGCCGTGGGTCCAGCATTTTAATACTTATGCCGCCACAGCCTCGACTGCCTTTTCGAATTATCAATCGGACAGCGGTCACGCGGTCGCTCACATCGTGTATGCGCCGACGCCAACCAATGCTCCCGCAATGCCCTTCTTCGGCTGGCCGAGCTTCACGCTCCACTAACCTGCGCCGCGAAACTGCAGGCTGGCCGCCGGCTGCCACGGCGTCGTCTGCCAGGACGGCCGCGTGAGCCGCTGCGGCAATGTGATCATGATGCCGGCCCTTGCCCGTTTCGGGTCGGCAATCCATCCAGCAAAGCCCATCACGAAGAAGAAATAGACGTAGAGCGCGTTCCAGTAGTGAACGGTGCAGCCGGCCAGGGCCAGCGCGATCACGGCGATGATCCAGCCGAGTGCGAAGCCGCGAATCTGTCGATCCTTGCTGCGTGATCCTCGACGCACCACTGCCCGCATCAGCAGGCCAAGAGCAAGCACCAGCAGCACGAAGGCCGGAATGCCGGCGCGGATGGCGATCACCAGCCAGAACGCGTCGATCGATCCCGAGACCATCCACAGGGGCCGTTCCCAGTCGGCAAGGCCGAGGCCGGTCCACGGGTTGGCCCAGACGTTATCGAGCCCGTTCTCCCAGATCAGCAGTCGGTAATATCCGGTCCATCCGTCAAGGGTCAGCCCGGTGGCGATGAACGCCATCGGCGACTGCGTCATGACCATTGATGCAACGACGTATAGCGCCATGACGCCAACGAGCGTCATGACGGCGCGGCCGGCAACACCGCGTGTAGCTCGATCCCAACCGATCAAACTCGACTGTACTGCGAACACCAGCAGCGGTGCCGATGACAACGCCGTGAATGTCGCGGCAAGCACGAGGCCGGCCTTGCGCCACCTTGACGTTCCGTGGGTGGTGCCGAACCAAACGAGCGCCAGCACGCTGGCGCAGAAGGTGCCCAAGTGGATCGGGTGATCGAAGGTGCCGTAGGCGCGGGTCAGCCCAAGCCGGTTCTCGGTGTTGCGCGGGTGTGCGTATCCTGTCAGCGACTGCATCAGATCGTGCACGAAGTGCTGACCAAACAGCATGTCCGGGAGTGAGACGAGAAATGCAAATACCACGCTGACAAACAGCAATTGCACGGCAGCGCGAAACTGCGTGATGTCTCTGATCCAAACGCGGGCGACGAGGTATCCGGCCGTGCCTTCGAGCACCAGCGACCCGCCGTATACCAGGCCATCGGACGGTGTCGCGTTCGGCCCGATCAACTGCGTTCCGTGGGACATAAACACAGCGAGCGTCCAGACGTTGTAGGCGATCAGGGCAACGTCGAAGGCGTGAACGCGGATGTCATTCCGCGTGACCATTCGGGTAACCGCGATCGGCAACAGGATCAGCAGCACGATACGATAGGGCGGCAGGCGTAGGTCGCCGATATAGACCGAGAGCTCGGTCGGACACAGCAGCCCAGCGACCAGTAGGATGACCGGCCAAGGCGCTCGATGGATACCAAGTTTCATGCGCATTTCACCGCTAGCCCGCATTGTCGCCGCGCACGACGGCACCGAAGGTTTGCGCCAGGATGCGCAGATCGAACGTCAGCGACCAGTTGGCGATATAGGCAAGATCGTGTTCGACCCGCGCCTGCATCTTTTCAGCGGTTGCGGTCTCGCCGCGCCAGCCCATGACCTGTGCATGCCCGGTGATGCCGGGTTTCATCTGGTGGCGATTGGCATAGAGTTCCAGCATGCTGCCCCAGTGCTGGTCGTGAATCAGCGCATGCGGCCGCGGTCCCACGAGCGACATTTCGCCCCGAAGCACGTTCAGCAGTTGCGGCAGCTCATCGAGGCTCGAGCGACGCAGCAAGCGTCCGATACGGGTTATCCGAGCGTCGTCTTTGGTTGCCTGACGCACCTCGGCGCCATCCTCCATCACCGACATCGAGCGGAATTTCATCACCTCGATGACGCGCTGATTGAGGCCGCGGCGGCGCTGGCGAAACAGAACGGGGCCGCGGCTGTCCAGTTTGATTGCAATGGCGATCAAAGCCATCGCGGGCGCCGCAACCAGCAGCAGTAGGCAGCCCAGCGCATAGTCCACTGCACGCTTCAGGAGGGGGCTCCAGCCCGAAAGCGGCTTGCGCTTGACGTCGAGCAGTCCGACCGGCCCGAGGTTCGAGACACGATGCGCCGGGCCTGCGTCGACCATGTCGGATGCGATGTGAGTGACGATGTGCAGGCTGACCGGCAACTGCTCGAGCCTCTTCGCGATCTCTGCTGCGCGGCGATCGGCGGCCTGCGGCAGTGCAATCACAATCTGATCGATGCAGCCGTTGCGACCCGCTGCGATGAGATCATCGAGGCGCCCGGCGACGCGTAGGCCCTCGGGGTTGAGCCGCGCTTCGTCCAGGCGATCGTCAAAGACGCCGGCGAAGCTGATGCCGGCCTGTGAGTTCGACAGGTGATCGCAGACGCGGCGAGCGATGGCGCCGGCACCGAACACGGCAACTCGGGTATCGAAGCGGCCGGCAGCGGTGAGGCGCGACAGCATGGTGTTGGCGAGGATGCGAACCAGCAGCAGCAAGGTGAAGCTGGCCGACAGGCATAGCGCATACCAGAGCGCAACGTGGATTTGGCGCGGGGCGAGGGGCAGGGCGACGCCCTGCACGGCGATGAATGCGATCACCAGCGCGCCAAGCAGGCGGCTGGGTTGGATTGCGAACGCGTTCATCGAGCCGGTGCTGTAGAGGCCCCAACGTCGAAGGCAGAAACAGACGATGATTGCCGTCAGCAAGCCGATCTGCATCGTCTGCCGCCAGTTGACAGCGACACCGCCGAACGTCGAATAGATCAGCATCGGCAATACGACACCAAGCGCCACTGCGCTGGCGTCGAACAGCCCAACGATGTCAGCCGCAACTCGGCGCGACCACCTTGATTTCGTTGTATCAGCGCGTGAGCCGGAGGCAGAACCCGACAGTTCGTTGATTACAGGTTCCGACAGCGACGACGCAGACATGAGACCCCCGCACGCGCGGAGGATGCATGACCAGGCCCCGCGAACTCACGGGGCCAGTAAACCTGAATAAATTGAATATTATTTGAATATCATCTAGATAATAGCAAAATACAAATGAAGGTAAAAGAAAAAGTAATTCAGTAATGGCTAGCCCGACCTTCTCAAAGGCTTGGGGATCGTCATCGCACGAGCGCGAGGCGATCCGCAAGGAGCGCGCCGAAAAGCGTAGCCGTCGCATACGGTTGAGGCGCGCGACGCGGCGGGCGGCCGCGGGCGTGCGACCCGAAGGGCGGGGTAATTTCAATGACAGGGTGCGTCGCGACGCTTGACCATAGGTGGGCTATGCTCTGCGCGCCGCTCCTGCCCTGTCATCGAAATTACCTCCGTGCCGACCCCAACCCTTTGAGAAGGTCGGGCTAGG
>JBGTIU010000116.1:0-8118 GCA_041745515.1 Hyphomicrobiaceae bacterium
CTGAAGAAAGCTGCCGCGCGGACCATCGAAGACTTGTGGGCCGCCATTGCCAAAGCCTTGCCCAGCCTCGGCCCGCAAGACTGCCGAAACTACTTCGCTGCCGCAGGGTACAATGCCGTATGATCGGAATCTGCTCTAGCGACCGTCGCGCCTTCGCCCGTCGATGTGCTCAGTTACCGTCCGTCGGGCCGCCGGCGCGACAGGCCAAAAACGGTCGAAATTTGCTGAAGGCGCGGCGAGGTCAATTTTTTCAGCTCCGGACATGCCAGCGCAAGTGAAGCACCGTGGTGCAACGATCGTCTACCCGATCTTCCATTTGTCACCGTAGAACTCGCTACCCCATACCTTGTTCGAAATGAGTTCTGCGGTTTCCTGCTTCACGATTTCCAGCACTGCTTTCATCTGCGGCGATACCGGTCGCTCCGTGTGCCAGCCGGCAAACAAGACGCGGTGGATGGTCGGCCTGCCGATGCGCACAGCAACGAGCCTCCCGACGTCGAGGTCGCCTTCAAGCTCGCCGCGCGGAAGAATGGTGTACGCCTTCCCCTGCTCCACGAAACGGCGAAGACCAACCATTGAATCGATCTCCATCTTTATGGTGGCACGCGTGCCTATTGAATTGAACTTGTCGTCGACCGTAAATCGCAAGCCATGCTCGCGGCTCGGCAGCACGAGCGGCAACGTTGCGACCTCGGCAAGTGTCACGCTTGCGCGTCTCGCCAGGCGATCCTGCGGACGACAGATCAGAAACTGCTCTTCCGCCGCCAGCGGCTCGACGTGGAGCAAATCACTCTTGAGCGTGTGATCATAAATGACCCCAAGATCGAGACGGCCCAGCATCAGCCACTCGATGATGAAGCCGGTCCAGCCATCGATCACGCGGATGGACACGCCGGGCAACTCCGCGTGCGCGCGATCCAAGAGACGGCTGGTCAGCGCCTGGCTGAGAGACAGGGGCAACCCCACGTCGATGCGCCCGCCTGGCGAGCGTGACAGGGCCTTCACCTCCACCTCAGCGCGGTCGAGGTCGCGCAGTATCGACTTCACCCGCTCGCGATAGACGATGCCCGCGTTGGTGAGCTTGATGCCACGTCCACTTCTTACGAAAAGCTCCACGCCCAAGGATTGCTCCAATGATCGCATGTGGCGGGTGAGAGCGGGCTGAGCGACGTGGAGACGTGCCGACGCCTTGCTGACACTCTCGAGGTCGCTGACGACGATAAAGTACTGAAGTCGTCTGAGGCTCAAGGATGCACTCGGGGTCACAAGAGGGCAATTGTTCTATACCAAAACCGGTATGAGTCAGCAAGGTCAATGGTATTGGCCACGGCGTCGGCGAGCATTTATCGTGGTCCTGACATGCCCGTGGAGAAGATGGGGATACCCCAGCAATGGCTCAAAAAATCATCGATCTCACCGTCGAACTCACCAACAACATGCCATGCCACAAGTTCTTTCCGCGACCCGTGATTGTCCCTCATTTCACCCACGACGACATGGAAAGTTGGGGCAACGGAACACCGGAAGATCCGCTGGGTGGCTGCACGACGTATCTCGGCATGGTTGATCATGTCGGCACTCATGTCGACGCCTTCTGCCACACTAAGCGCGGAGGCTTGAGCATCGAGCAGATGCCGCTCGACATGTTCATGGGAAAAGCGGTGTGTCTCGACATGCGCCATATTCCGGATCTTGGCGACACTGACGTCAAGGACTTCGAGGTCGCAGAGAAACAGGCCGGCGTGAAGATCGACGGCCATATCGTCCTGATCTGCAGCGGCCTGCACAAGCGGCATTTTCCGACAGACAAGGTGGTTTGGTCGAACCCCGGTATTACGGCCGCAGCGACGCACTGGCTGGCCGATCGCTCACGCGTACATGGCGTAGAGGGGCCGTCGACGGATCGACCCAATCACAACTTGTTCCCCAATCACCGGGTCTGCCGGGATCGCGGCATTACGCACTACGAGTGGCTGTGCAATCTCGAGGACCTGGTGGGCAAGGGTGAGTTTCACTTCCAGGGCCTCCCATTGCGGGTCAAGGGCGGCAGCGGATCGCCGGTACGCGCGGTAGCGATTCTGGACTGAGTCGAGGATGACGGCGCGGCAGTCGCGGGAGTAGTCAGCATGATGTGTCCAGCTATTGCGGAGAATTCAGCGTAGATTCGGAGGATCGCGGAATGACCGCTGAGTTTGCCTTCATGAGTGCACTCGAGCTGCTGCAATTGATCCGCGACAAGCAGGTCTCTCCGGTCGCGCTCGTCGAAAGTGCACTGAGGCATGCCGAAGCGATGCAGCCGGTTCTCAACCCTTTCGTCACGATTACTGCCGACCTCGCGATTGAAGCTGCCCACCAAGCCGAGCGCGCGATAATGGCCGGCGATAGCGGCGGGCTCCTTTGCGGGCTTCCCGTTTCCATCAAGGACCTGACCGCGCTCAAGGGTGTCCGCTTCACCTCCGGCTCACGCGCGAACGCAGATTTCATCGCGCCTGTCGACGCACCAGCCGCGGAGCGAGTGAAACAGCACGGGGCTTGCGTGATCGGCAAGACGACGACCACAGAATTCGGATGCAAGGCATCGAGCAGTAGTCCGCTGACCGGAATAACACGCAACCCGTGGAACCTGGCGCGCACACCAGGGGGCTCGAGTTCCGGGGCAGGGGCGAGCGTTGCCGCCGGCGTTACGCCTTTTGCGCTTGGCACCGACGGGGGCGGCTCGATACGGATACCCTCGTCCTTTTGCGGGCTATTCGGCATCAAGGCCCACTTCGGCCGAGTGCCAATCTACCCGACTTCGGCGACGCCCACGTTAGCCCACGTCGGACCCATGGCGCGCACGGTGCGCGACGCCGCGCTGTTGTTGACCGTGATCTCAGGCTGGGATGGGCGTGATCCCGCAGCCGTTGCGGCCGAGACACCCAACTATATCGCGGCATGCGATAGAAGTCCCAAAGGCCTAAGGATCGCGTGGAGCGCAAACCTCGGCTACGCCAAGCCGCTGCCCGAAGTCGTGCGGATCGCTGGCGCTGCAGCCCAAGCGCTCGAGGCATTCGGATGCCAAGTCGAATTGGTCGAGAAGGTGTTTGACGATCCGGCCGAGCTTTGGATGGCCGAATTTTATGCCGGCGTCGGCACACGGCTCAAGGATACACTCGAGCAGAATAAAGAGCTGATCGATCCGGCCGTGGTCGAACTGCTGCGACCGGCACTCGACCAACGCCTGGACGACTACTACAGGCGGGTCTTTCAGCGGTACGACTTCCGCGAAAAGGTCCGACTGTTTTTCGAACGCTACGACGTACTGGTAACGCCAGCGACACCGACGCCAGCATTCGACGTCACACGCGATCTACCGATTGAGTTCGATAGGCGCGATATCGTCTCCTGGGTGGCCTACACCTACCCCTTCAATCTTTCGGGCTCGCCGGCGGCTTCGGTGCCGTGCGGTTTCACGAATGAAGGCTTGCCCGTCGGGCTACAGATCGTCTCTCGACCATTGCGGGAGGTGGATATCTTTTGCCTGGCGGCCGCTCTTGAAGCAGCACGGCCTTGGTCGGTTCGAAGACCGGCGATGCACTAGAAGAGCGCTTTGAGGGCAGAGACGGGAGCAGTGGGTGTGATGCCTGCAGCTCTATACTTGGAGAGTGAACGAAGGGAGATAGTCATGTTGTTGTTGTCTTGGAGCAAACATCTTGCCTGTTCGGCAATCGTCGCAGCGTTCTTCGCAGCAAGTTCCGCCACCGTTGCGCAGGAACCCATCAAGATCGGACTCGCCGCGGCACTGACAGGCCCGGCGGCACCCGTTGGTGTCGACATCAAGCGCGGAGCTGAGATTGCGGTTGATCAGATCAATGCCAAGGGAGGTATCAACGGTCGCAAGCTCGTCCTGGTCGCTCGCGATGACGAGCACAATCCGGTGAAAACCGTCGCGCAATACCGTGAGCTCGTCGAGCGCGAAAAAGTCGTTGCGCTGATCGGCGCCTCGAACAGCGCATCGATGCTGGCTGTGGCGCCGATCGTCAACGACGGCCTGAAGGTACCGGTTGTTTGTCCGGCGACCGACGCGACGGCCATAACCGAGAACGATGCTCAAAAGGAAGGACGCGACAACTACATCTTCCGCGTTGGTATGTACGGAAGCGGACAGGCGAACTTCATGGTCGACACCATGGTCAAGAAGTTCGGCCATACGAAGATCGGGTTACTCAATTGGACCGGCGGATGGGGCGTAACAGGTCGCGGCGAGTTGCAACGCCGCCTCAAGGAGCATGGCTTGGCGCCGGTAGCCGACGAAACGTTCGACAATAGCGATACCGACATGACGCCGCAGATCATCAAGCTCAAGAACGCCGGTGCGCAGAGCATCCTGAACTATGCGCTCGTTCGCGAGAACACGTTCGTGGTGCAGACCAAGGCGAAACTGAACGACGCAACGCCCTACATCTCAGCCTGGGGCATTGCCGGCCCAGCTTTCTGGAAGGCCGCCGGAAGCGCGGCGGAAGGCGTCCTGACCAGCACGACCATCACCAGCGACGGACCGCAATCGGCCGAGCGCATGGCGCTGATCAACGAGTATCGCAAGCGCTACAATCAGGAGATGGATCTGCCGGTGTTCGTGTTCGGCGCCTATGACGCCATAAACATGCTGGCGCTGGTGATCGCCCGCGACGGCGTCGATCCTGCCAAGATCCGCAGCGGCCTCGAAAACATTCCGGAGTTCAAGGGGCTGATCAAGCACTTCAAGCGGCCGGTCTTCACCAAGGCTCGCCATAACGCCATTACGGAAGATGAGATGATCATGGGCCGTTGGACCAACGGAAAGCTGCTTGAAGTAAAATTCGACGGCAAGGGTCCCTATGTCGAGATCGACGCGCAGACCCGGAAGTATATCGACAAGACAACGTTCAAGCTGCTGTAGGACGAACCGATGATGTTGATTGGCCCTGGGTCATCTGCCTGGGGCTGGTCCTCCATTTGTCACCACCGGCGGAACAACGAGGGCGACGACCTAGGTACTAGCCGAGGACCGAATGTACTTCTTCTTTCAGGTCGGTCTCAGTGGTTTGGCGACCGGCGCCGTCTACGGCCTCATCGCCGTCGGCTACAGTCTGACCTTCACGACGACGAAAGTGCTGAACTTCGGGCTCGGCATGTGGGTCATGCTAGGCGGCATGCTCACCTATTCGCTGCAAATCCAGTACGGGGTCCACCTCCTTGTTATCCTGGTGCTGGTACCGAGCTTTCTGTTCCTATTGGGGCTGGTCGCCGAACGCTTCACCGTCCAGCCTTTCCTGCGTGCGGGCAGCGACGTCTGGGTCCTCAGTACTCTCGCGGTCGGGCTGCTCTTCATAGATCTGGCCGAACTCATCTGGGGGCGCAGCCCTACTCCCGTTCCGTCATACTTCGGCAAGGATCCCATTCTGATCGGGCAAGTCGCTATCCTGCCACAGCAAGTACTGATCATCGCAACGGCATGCACGATCTTCATCGCTCTCGATTTTTTCTACCGCCGGACGCTACTGGGCAAGGCCTTCAGGGCGGTGGCGCATAGTCCCGATGTCAGCGGGCTCATGGGCATCAATACGCGACTTGTGCAGGCGACCTCCTATGCTGCCGCTGCAGCTTTGGCCGGTATCGCCGGCGTGATGGTCGTACCCCTGACGCTTGCCGAGCCACAGCTTGGCACGGTGCTCGGGCTGAAGGCGTTTGCCATTGCGATTATCGCCGGCCTCGGCGCCCCGCGCGGCATCCTCGTCTGCGGCCTATTCTACGGCGCGTTCGAGGGTCTCGTATCTGGTTATCTCTACACCGGCATTCGCGATATCCTCGGTTTTTCGCTGATGATCCTTGCGCTCTATCTCAAGCCCGAGGGCCTTTTCGGGAAGAGCCAGGAGGAGCGGGCCTGATGCCGCACCTCCGCACCGTGGCTACATGGCTGGCCGTTGGTCTCCTGGCCGCATTCCCATTGCTGATCGAAGGGACATATTACAAGTTCCTCGGCATCGTCGTGCTTATCTATGGGATCGTCGCTATCGGTCTCAATATTCTCTCCGGATATGCGGGCCTGCATTCCCTGGGCCATGCCGCTCTGATGGCTGCTGGCGCCTATACGACCGCGCTGCTGACCAAAGCCCTGGCGCCTCTGCCGTTCTTCGCCGCGACCGGCCTGCACATCTGGCTCGGCATGATTTCCGGAACTGTTGTCGCAGCCTTGCTGGGTGCGTTCCTGGCATTCCCCTCGCTGCGCGTCCGCGGGCCGTATCTGGCGATGGTGACGGTGGCCTTCGGCTGGGTCATTTGGAAAATTCTGCAGGAATGGGTGTCGGTAACCGGCGGAGACCTTGGTATTTCTTCCATCCCCAAGCCGCAGGTCGGTACGTTCCGGCTGGAAACGGAGGCCTTCTATTTCATAGTGTTCGCGTTCTTTCTGGCAGCGCTCGCGCTGCAGGACCGCATCGTGCGGTCGACGTTCGGCATCCGCTTGCGCGCAATGCGCCACAGCGAACTCGGCATTGCCTCGGTCGGAGTCGACGTGCATGCCCTGAAGGTCGCGGCGTTTGTCGTCAGCGCCGCCTTTGCCGGATTTGGCGGCGCGCTGTTTGCGCATCAGCAGAACTACATCAGCCCCGACAATTTTCAATTCTTCAATTCGGTATTCTTCCTGCTGGCGATCCTGTTCGGCGGGGCTGGCACCAGACTCGGACCCATCGTCGGCGCCGCAGTACTGACGATCTTTCCCGAGCTGCTGCATGATTTCGACCGGTATCGACTGATTGTCTACGGTTGCTTCATATTGCTGACGCTCTACTTTCTCCCGAACGGAGTCATGGGGCTATTCCCGGCCGGACGACGGCCCGCGGGACGGGCACTTGGCGCTGTGAAGGATGCAATTGCCCCGGCTGCGCAAGGACATTCCGCCCCGGTGCGCGGGGCCTCGCTCGGGATCGTCGGCATTTCGCGCTCTTTCGGTGGCCTGCGCGCTTTGAACGAGGTCAGTTTCTCCGTGGCCGGCGGCTCGGTTCATGCCCTTATCGGCCCCAACGGCGCCGGCAAAACCACGCTGATCAATGTCGCGTCTGCAATCTATAAGGCCGATACTGGCCATATCACGCTCGACGGGCAACCGGCCCAGTTCGATAGCCTGCACGAGGCGGCGTCGCACGGCGTCGCGCGTACGTTCCAGACCATCAAACTGTTCGGTGACATGACTGTTCTCGAGCACGTCATGACCAGCCTCTCGCGTCATTCCAATGTTCCTGTCTGGCATGAACTCGTTAATTCGCGGCGCGCCCGCGCGCAAACGCAGCGACACATCGAAGAAGCGTACCGGCTGATCGAGTTCGTCGGTCTTGTCGGCTTCGAACATCGGCCCGCGAACGAATTGGCATATGGCCACCGGCGGCTCGTCGAGATCGCGCGCGCCCTTGCAATTCACCCGCGCCTCCTGCTGCTCGACGAGCCCGCCGCGGGCCTCGTTGCCGAAGAGATCGCGGCGCTCGCCAACGTCATCCGGCAGCTCAGGCAGAACGGCATGACAGTGTTGCTGGTCGAGCATCACATGGACCTTGTGGTGAGCGTGTCCGACCGCATCACTGTGCTCGACCAGGGCACGGTCATCGCTGACGACGTTCCAGCCGCCATCCAGCGTGACGCGCGGGTGATCGCCGCCTATCTGGGAGCGTCGCATGTCGCTGCTTGAGGTCAAGGATTTGAAAGTGGCCTATAGCTCGCTCGGAGTTCTGAAGGGGATCGATCTCACGGTGGCGGAGGGGGAGATCGTCACAATCCTCGGCAGCAATGGCGCGGGTAAATCCACGACGCTGCGCACCATTGCCGGCCTAATTACTTCGAGTTCCGGGCGTATAAAGTTTGGCGACACCGACATCACCGCGCTTCCCGCCCATGTAATTTCAAATCAGGGTCTGAGCCTCGTTCCCGAAGGTCGTCAACTCTTCCCGGAGCACACGGTGTTGGAGAATTTGGAGATCGGTGCGTTTCGCCGGCTCCGCCGCGGTTTCAAGAATGACTTCGAGCACGACTTGGAATGGGTGTTCGATCTGTTTCCGCGCGTGCGTGAGCGCCTGCGGCAGCCGGCCGGACTGCTCAGCGGCGGCGAGC